>NZ_JAHBDD010000012.1:0-100827 GCF_019956155.1 Pseudomonas sp. BF-RE-22
AGAGGAGGGGGCGTTGTTCACTCAGCGGCTGCGCTCGCCGGAAGCGATAGCGGCGTTGTCGGGGTTTATCAACAGGCATTGATATGCGATGACCGGGCCGGCCCTTTCGCGGGCAAGTCGGATCGCCGCACCGCTCGCTCCTACAGGGTATTTGTCGTGTTCGGTATTTGCGAATGCACATATCCTGTAGGAGCGAGCGGTGCGGCGATCCGACTTGCCCGCGAAGAGGCCAATCGAGACAACACATGTTCCAGATCAGAAACCAAAAAGCCCCGCCATTCATATGGCGGGGCTTTCTTTTTTCAGCAACTGATCACTCAGACGATCGGATCGCCAGCATGCAGGATCTTCATGCTGTTGCTGCCACCGATGGTGTGGTGTTCAGGAAGCGGGCGATGAGCGCTGCGTAGCTGACGCCGCTACCCCAATCGCCTAGTACCAGCACCTGCCCGTCTTTTTGCAAGGTCATAGTGTTAGCGACCGTGGAATGATTTTCGAATCGGGTTGAGCTCCAGCCTTTTCCGCGGCCAAAATCGGTATCCAATTTGCCGTTAATCAGGTAGCGCACCACCACGAACTCGGGGGTGTTGTCTTCTTGCCAAAACCTGCCTGATGCAATGATTTTTCCATCAACCAGTCCAACACCAAAAAACATCACCCCTTCTCCGAGGGATTGAAGCAGCACCTTTGCGTTATTGAATGTGGATTCAAACTCACCGTTTTCGGTGAGGCAGGCCAGCACGCCATGGCGTGGAGTTAACCCCCAACCTGCAACAAGAACACTTTTATCGGAGTACGGGGTGAGCTTTTCGAACGCGACGCCAAGGTTGTCGAATACTTTGAAACCCTTGTCTGCAAAGATCTGGTCGAAAGAGCCATCCTCATTCACACGAGCCACCATGCCATGACCTGCCAGTGTTCCGCACACGGTGATTTTTCCGTTGCGCACCAGAAAGTCGCTGATGGTGCTGTTGCCCCAGTGTTGATTGGTCACGGCGACATAGCCACTCTTGTTGAAGCCGGTATCATACGAGCCATCAGGGTTGAGCCGGATCAGTAACGCGACCCTGGCAATCCAGATCGGCATGTACATTTCCATGACCACATAGATTTTCCCCTCCGCCACCGTGCAAGGCCCCGAGGCGCCGCTGCTGGTTGTCGTCAGCGGTGTAGAGCCCAGACCAAGGCTCTCGGAAAGGTTGGCGGGCAGTTTGACCGTTAGCAGACCTTTCACACCGAAGCGTTCATCCACACGCCCGTCGAGATGAAGGCGAGCAAGTACCACCTCGCCTTTTTTCGTATCGATACCGGACAGCAGGATTCTTGTTTCACCCCCGACCGTCACAAACAGGATTTGCCGCAGATGGGTGTCCTGCATAGGGCCAAAACGTACGATTACGTACCCTTTGTTGCCAAAATCGACGTTCGGAGTGCCATCTTTGTGCAGGCAGGCAATACCTAACTTGTGAATGATGTCATCGCCGTCTGCATCGACGGCGCCGCCGACATAGATGTTGCCGTCGGGGCCTTCGACAATGCATTCGCCTGAAGTATCTCGGGCATCGAGGAAACGTAGAATCTTCTTACCGTCTTTATCGTCGCCAAATGTCGGGTCGAGATCACCGTCGGCGCGAGCGGTCAGGGCTGTGTACTGGCTCATCGTTCTATTCCTTTACTTGGAGTTTCCGGAGTGAGTTATCCATAGAGAACTGCCAATGACAGGCCGCAACAGCCAAGCGTGAGAAAACCTTGATGACAGCGATAGCAGGTGGACGGAGTCGATTAAAGGGGCTGAACGCAAGGGCGTCTACTGTCAGATCTGACAGGTAAGAAGCGGTAAACCATCTATCAGACTGCTTTTAAACAAAAAAAAGCTCCGCCATGTAAATGGCGGGGCTTTTTGCTTCAAACGGTTTCATTGGGGTCTGCCCGTTCATCGACACTGTCAACTTTGACAGTAGCGTCTCCATGTCGGTGAGGGTAATGAGAGGGAAGTTGTTTTCTGGTGCCGCTATTTTACAGCAGTGTCACTGCTACAAAATGGATTGATAACGCTGATGCTCAATGCCATGCATACCTCACTGGATTCATTCACTCCGAAGGTATTATCAGTTGATCCTCGTGGATTGGCAGTCAGGATGATTGACCACCATCGTGCGCAAACAGGCTCGCCAGCAATGTCTAGAGTCACTCGGCAGAAGCATGACTGGCATGGCCGCTTGAGCGCCTCTATCGACCCTCGACTCGGGCGTCAAGCAGAGTCGGACCCGGCAGTGAAGGATAATTTTTGCAGCCATTTCAGCTTGTCCTCGGCGACGGTTTTTTCTGAAAGTGTTGATGCAGGTTGGCGCTTGATACTGT
This sequence comes from Pseudomonas sp. BF-RE-22, assembly GCF_019956155.1. Lineage (NCBI taxonomy): Bacteria > Pseudomonadati > Pseudomonadota > Gammaproteobacteria > Pseudomonadales > Pseudomonadaceae > Pseudomonas > Pseudomonas sp. BF-RE-22. The sequence continues at coordinate 2,362 of NZ_JAHBDD010000012.1, forward strand.
TCAACGAAGCCGGCGAATCAATAGTTTCCTGGGACAGTCGAGGGAATTTTCGACAGCTAACACATGACACGATGAACAGGCTTGTCGCTATGACAGAAACCATGCCGAATCAACCATCGGCAGTGGTTGAGCGTTTGAGCTACGGACACTCCGATGGCGAGTCGGCCAATCGAAATCAATGCGGACGACTCATTCGGCATGACGACACCGTTGGTAGCGAATTTACATCGGAGTTCGGAATGCTGGGCGCTCCTTTGGTGCAAGCACGACGGTTCACTGATTCCGTGCTCTCCCCGGACTGGCCTTTGGATGAAGAAGAGCGAGAGACGTTGCTTGAGCAGCAGCGTTTCATAACACGTTGGGACTTGAGTGCGCTGGGTGAAACACTTCGACAGATCGACTCCCGACAAAATATCCAGCGCAATATCTTTGACCTGACGGGAAACCTGAAACAAGCGCATCTACAGATCAACAGCGCAATCGAAAAGCCTGTAGTCGAGTTCATTGGCTACAACGCAGATAACAGGATTGTGCGCGAAGTCGCTGGTAATGGCGTCATTACCACTTGCGAGTACGATGATTGTAGTGGGCGGCTTGTTCATTTGCATTGCGCAGCCAATGTTCAACGGCCATTGCAAAGTTTGCGCTATGCATACGATCCGGTCGGTAATGTGGTGGAAATAAATGACGAGGTCACGGCGCCGGTTTACTTTCGCAATCAGCGAGTCGACCACCGTTGCACCTATGGCTATGACTCACTCTACCAATTGATTTGGAGTACGGGATTCGAAGCGCTCAATGCCCGGGACTCAGCGCAGGTGGCCAACTTTCGTGAAGACTATGAATATGATGAAGCCGGAAACCTGCACACGCTGGTGCATGCCGGTGGCAACCAGTACACCCGGCGAATGGTCACTGCGACTTACAGTAATCGCAGCCTTGCGGTTTACGACGATGATGTGCCTGGCGAGCCGGAAATTACCGCTGGTTTTGACCCTAATGGCAACAGCCAAGCCTTGTTGCGCGGACAGGTGCTGGAGTGGGATGGCAGGAATCAGTTACAGCGTGTGACACCAGTGTTCAGGTCCGATGAAGAAGACGATAGCGAAGTATATGGCTATGACAGTCAAGGGCAGCGTCTGCGTAAATCCAATACCCGTCTGAGCAAGTTCGGGAGTGTGATCCGGGAGGTTCGTTACTTACCAGGCATCGAGCTGCATACGGACTCAAATACTGGCAAGGCGCACCAGAGGGTCATGTTAGTGGCAGGGCTAACCAGGGTCAGCGTGATGCATTGGGAATCGGAACCGCCCTCGGGGATGGAGTCAGAGCATTGGGGTTACAGCCTGTCAAACCACCAGGGATCCAGCACTTTTGTATTGAGTGAGACAGCGCAGGTGCTGAGTCAGGAGTGTTATTTACCTTATGGAGGAACAGCGTGGTGGGTGGATAATGGGAGCGCTCATTCCAGTTACAAGACCATTCGCTATTCAGGAAAAGAACGCGATGCCAGTGGGCTTTATTACTACGGTTTGCGCTACTACGCACACTGGTTACAACGTTGGATCAGCCCTGATCCAGCAGGAGTTATTGATGGGCCTAATCTCTATCGCTTCGTCAGAAATAATCCCGTCACTCTGTTGGATACCAATGGCCTGGCTCCTGTCAGTCTGTTGTATGGATTTGAACACGCTAGGACTAGGGTACTGCCCAACCTTGTGGCAGCGTCCCCACAGCAGAGGTTTGTACGCATAGATGAAATTAATGATGCCCTGCAAATAAATATGGAAAACGCAGCTAAGGATTTTGAGGGGCTCAATGAAATGGTCAGGGACGGAGTCGAGATTGATGATGACAACATTGATTACTTCTTAAAAACCACCCCGAGTTATGGGGCGGCGCGTGGCGATGCCAAAAAAATTCTGCAAGGTTGGTCCGACTATTTGAAAACGCATTCCGCAGCGTTTGATATCAAGCGCAAACTTCAAACCTACGAAAACACTAATGAAAAGGATGTCTCCCAATTCTGGAAAAAAAACCTTCGTGAGTCAGTGAGTGAGCAGGAGGTTCAAGACTTCACTGCGGTGCTGCGAAAGGATCCAGGGCAGTTATTTTCTCAGCGAGATACCAGTTCTATCAGGGCAGGAGATGCAGTTATCAACTGGCAATTCAGGCAATTTTCAAAACTCGCACTGGACTGGGCGACCGGTACTGCAGATCTTGGTGAGGAGGCAGGGGTGGTGTTTCTTGATATTGTTGCCCGCTCCCCCCATTTTGTTTTCAAAGAGTTCTCTGAAAGCGTTTTTATGGCCAAGAGTTACAAGGAGTCAGGAGCTGAACTGGGCAAATCCTTCAATCCAATAACGCATTCCGAACGACGCCATCTACAGCGCAATACACTGACGCTCGACTCAAATTATGCGAAACGAGTCAGGTTCGTAAATCTTGCTCAAATCAGGAAGATGGAAAATAACTAATACGCAACAAACTGCAGGTGTAAAAAAGCCCCGCCATTCACATGGCGGGGCTTTTTGTTTTCAACAACCGATCACTCAGACCATTGGATCGCCAACGTGCAGGATTTTCATCCCGTTGGTGCCGCCGGTGGTGTGGTAGCTGTCGCCCTTGGTCAGGATGACCCAGTCGCCTTTTTCCACTACGCCACGCTTGACCAGTTCGTCGATTGCCGCCTGGCTGACTTCGTTTGGAGCCAGCGAAGCCGGGTCGAACGGAATAGTGTACACGCCACGGAACATTGCGGCGCGCGCCTGAGCTTCGCGGTGTGGGGTGAACGCGTAGATCGGCACCGAGGAACGGATGCGCGACATGATCAGCGGGGTGTAGCCGCTTTCGGTCAACGCGATGATGGCCTTCACGCCCGGGAAGTGGTTGGCGGTGTACATGGTCGCCAGCGCAATGCTCTCGTCACAGCGCTGGAACTCTTTGCCGATGCGGTGGCTGGAGGTCTTGCTGGTCGGGTGCTTTTCAGCGCCGACGCAAATGCGCGCCATCGCTTGCACCGCTTCCAGCGGGTACAGACCGGCAGCACTTTCCGCCGAGAGCATCACGGCGTCGGTGTAGTCGAGCACGGCGTTGGCTACGTCGGACACTTCGGCGCGGGTAGGCATCGGGTTCTGGATCATCGACTCCATCATCTGGGTCGCCACGATCACGGCCTTGTTGTGGCGGCGAGCGTGCAGAATGATCTTCTTCTGAATGCCCACCAGCTCGGCATCGCCGATTTCCACGCCCAGGTCACCACGGGCCACCATCACGGCGTCGGACGCATTGATCAGGCCATCGAGAGTTTCGTCGTCGGCCACGGCTTCGGCGCGTTCGATCTTCGCCACCAGCCAGGCAGTACCGCCGGCCTCGTCGCGCAGCTTACGGGCGTATTCCATGTCGGCGGCATCGCGCGGGAAGGACACGGCGAGGTAGTCGACTTCCATCTCGGCAGCGAGCTTGATGTCGGCCTTGTCTTTCTCGGTCAGGGCTGGAGCGGTCAGGCCGCCGCCGCGACGGTTGATGCCTTTATGGTCGGACAGCGGGCCGCCGATGGTCACGGTGCAGTTCAGTTCGGTGGCGGTGGCGGTATCGACGCGCATCACCACGCGGCCGTCGTCGAGCAGCAGCTCGTCGCCCACGCCGCAGTCTTTGACCAGGTCCGGGTAGTCGATGCCGACCACTTGCTGGTTGCCTTCGGTCAGAGGATGGCTGGTGGAGAAGGTGAATTGATCACCGATCTTCAGCTCGATCTTCTTGTTGGCGAATTTGGCGATACGGATTTTCGGACCTTGCAGGTCACCCAGCAGGGCAACGAAGCGGCCGTGCTTGGCAGCGAGGTCACGCACCAGCTTGGCACGAGCCTTGTGCTCGTCGGGGGTGCCGTGGGAGAAGTTCAGGCGGGCGACGTCCAGGCCAGCCAGAATCAGCTGTTCGAGAACTTCCGGCGAGTTACTGGCCGGGCCAAGGGTAGCGACGATTTTGGTACGACGGACGGACATGCAAAGACTCCTGAGTTCAAGCGCTGAGTGAGGCTACTATGCTCCGTGGGTGTAGTCATTGTTCATATGCACTACTTATTCGTTTTTATCTTTAAATGAACATTCCTGAAGATTTTCGCCCACGGGTCGATACAGAGCTCAAGACAGGAGAACCCTCATGCGATTCGTGCTCATAGCCGCCCTTGCCCTCAGTGTCGTGGGCTGCACCCGTTTTTCGATGAACCATCATTTGAATAATGCCTACAGCGCTTATGACCGTGGCAATTGCGAGCAAGTGACGCTCGAACTGTCCAAAGTCGAACGCGCCAGCCGCGCGCGGCCTTATGTGTGGCCAGAAGTGTCAATGCTGCGCGGCTTGTGCCTGGAACGGCAGAAAATGTTCGTGGATGCGGCGCAAACCTACCAGTTCATTCAGGCGTCGTACCCGCAAAGCGAGTACGCCTACCGCGCCCGCGCCCGTCTGGAAACCTTGCAGTCGCTGGGTCACTACCCGCTGCGCAGTGCGGCAGCGGTGCGCCCTACGCGGTTCTGATTGCAGCGGTCATTCAACCACTGGCTCACCGGCGGTGGTGAGCTATAGTCGAATAAACCGGTTTAGAGCCTGGTTTCTAAATCGACGTAACACCTGTGATCGGCAGGCGTAAGTGGCAGCGGTTTCATGGACTGCCGCACCGGGATCGGGGAGAGCGCGTTCATTGCCTGGCCCTTGTTTGATAACGGCAGGCAGGCCCGTTCCGAAGCATTAGTGCGGCCCTGCTTAAGGGCCTTGCGTAGCGAAATCAGCATGTTCACTGACCGCCGGATCGAGCGGCATCAACTGCCGTATTTTCTGAAAGTGTTCAACAGTGTCACCGACAAACCGATTGGTTTCCTGGGCAACGTCTCTGAAGACGGGCTGATGCTCATCAGCCAGTTACCGATGATGATCGGCGCCGATTTTGATCTGCGCCTGAAAATCCCCATGGCCGATGGCTGCCAGCAGGTCATCGACCTCAAGGCCTGCTGCCTGTGGTGCCACGAAGATGCGACACCTCACCACTATGACGCCGGGTTCAGCCTGCAATGGGCACCGCCGGAGTTTGGGCAATTGGTGGAGGCGTTGAAGCAGTACTTCAGTTTTCAGCCGTTGCCGGCGTCTGCGTGAAACTTGCGGTGCATTTGTGATCGCTTTCGCGAGCAGGCCTGGCACATCCCGAACTCGGAGACTTCAAAACGCGCTGTCGGCCAGATGGAACAGAAGGGAATTGTGGGAACAAAAGTCTTACTGGCAAGTGGGTCTTACGGATCGGTGAACAGTGCTGGTCATTGATCAAAACCGACAGGCGGTAGCTATTTCTCAGGGTGTCGAGTATCTACCTGTTATTTCTGACAGTAGCCAGATGCTTTAGTAAGGAGGCTAAATAGCAACAACAATGGTGCGCTGCATTTGTTCCCGGAGCACCGCCTGCAAAAAGGAGAAACCCATGGTAACCCCTCTCGTCATGCCACCTAATGAATTCAACTTGGCGAAACCGTTTCCCTACCCGCGCGATTCATTACCTCAACCAAATACGATTGTAGCCAATCCGCTTAGACTTAGTGGATATACTCATTATGCTGGGTATCCGAATGCAGTTGCCGCAGCATTTCCCCATTATGAAGATCCAAGACAAAGCACCGTCTATCTTGTGGGTGCGCCTTATGATGTTTCGGTATTAGTAGATCCGGGTCCTATGCGGATGCATCTTTTATTCACGTGGATTCACGACCATGAGAATATAGGGGGTAAAGTGGAATTTTTTGTCGATGATATATATGTTTTGACGCCTCCATCCTAGTTTCATTCCCGCAAACTTTTCTTTCAGATATCTGCGGAACAATTGAATCTCCAGAAACATTATTTTGCGGAGTAGCCCGTAAGGAATTTTATCGCGCGTCGAGTTAGCAATACCGTTCGTCGTGACTGTCAGTTTTAACAGGTAGAAGTCGCGGTATACACAGCGTAAAAAACAACTCAAGACGACAACAGATTTGCCTTTCGCATTCCGTTCCTCCCAGCCTCGCTCGCAGGAGAAGTTCAATGAGTAATAGCCATTCCAACCCTGCCCTTGAGCAGCTTTTCAGACTTACTCTTGACACTGACGAACCCTCGGTAATGAGTCGGTGCCAGGGTTTCATTCAGGAAGGCGGGACGGTATTCGACCTATTGGACATGGGGCCACAGGGCATTGTAAAAAAGTTCGATGTGCACCTAAAGGACGTCCATGGATTCCTGAAACAGGCCACTGTCCTGGCGGTCCATGCTGCTCGCGAATTCAGTGAGTATCAGTTGGTTCTTCAAGGCCCACCCAATCCGCTCCACCATACGGGGATCAAGCCGCCAGGAGACTCGCCGACATTCGATGATCTGTTCAAGCCTGACTGGGAAAACTGCACCCCTTCGCAAAGTCCGGATGCACATAATGGCCCGTGCGCTTATCTGGTCAGGTTGTATGAGTTGGCCCGTCAGCTGGAAGCCGATGCGGGTGGCGCTCCAATTAAAATCAGCAGTCGCAGGCCTGATATCGGCACTATGTGTCTCGACCCGACAAGCCTGTATCAGGTCAAACGAACGATCTCGATCGTCAACGAAGTCATGGAATCAATCATTGAAGCCTCTGTTCCGCTTCAAGCTGATCATGTGGTTGATGATTTGATGCTGGAGTCGCGGTACCCGTTCCCCAGTATGCCGTTCGAGTGGTACTTCGTGCAGTGGAGTCAGGTACTCCAGCAATTCAATATATTGTTGGGTGAGGTGGTACGGACCATTGATCCTTCAGCTCCGTATTTCAAACAGAAAGGCGCGCACGGGGCGTCTTCCGATGTGGCGCTGCGTCAATCCAGTTGCGTGGGCCCTGTGGGGCAGCTATTGCTGACAGAGAATTTCAAGTTTCCCCAGACTAACCCTGCCGGGAACGATGATGCAGCGCCTGACGATGGCAAGCAGCGAATGATAACGCTGGGTACACCGTATGAGGATTTCATAAAAGAGAATTTCGACACAACCCCTTCAGCCATACTGGACTCAGTGCACTTTTGTCATAAAACGTCCATTGATGCCGAGGCGTTGACTGCCTTCTTTTCAATCGAAAACTACGCAACCAATCGATCAAAAAATCAGACAATTCTGAGCAATCCATCCTTCGGGCCCGCGCAATTTGGTTCTGTCTTCATCAACGATGGCCAGGATCCTGCCTTGGGTTTGAGTCCTGCAGTAAAAGGTTCGACCCGTCAGTTGACCAATACCCGCGAAAATCGCCTGGAGCGCATCAACCGAATGTTGCGTCTGGCACGTTGGCTGAAGTTGTCCCACCAACAGTGCGATCAACTGGTAGTTGCCGCCAACAGGGCCGAGCAACGACTGGACTTGCAAAGTAACGCTGATCCGAAACCCAAGCCATTGCGGATTACCAACAATACGCTGCGAGCGATTGGACTGTTTCAGGAGTTCCATAAGGAGTTCAAATGTACGGCTGAAGAATTCGCCGCGATGATTGACGAAGTGTCCCTGTTTGGTGCTGGAAAGGAACCAGCTCAGTTCGACCTTATTTTTAACGAAAAGGCTTACTTTGATGCTCCGTTGATAGTTGACGATGGTGCTTTTTTTATCGATGCGCAGACGCGTGCGGACAGGCGCACCGTCGATCAAATATGCAGTGCTTTGGGGCTGAACCAGGAAGCCTGGCGGTACTTGGCTCGAGTGGTTGCCAAAGGGCACAATTTGACCACGCAGTTGAAGCGCAGTCTGCCCATTCTTTCGTCGCTCTATCGCATCGTGAAGTTGGCTTCCTTGCTGCAAGTGACCCCAATTGAAATGGTCGCGTTGCTCGAAACCCTCAGTGATCGTGGTGCGGGCGGGGTACTTCAGAAAGTCACCGGAGAGGCGCGCATCTCGGTAAGTGGGATCACGGGAGATGGTGACATTTTAAGCGTGATGCGAGCCGCAGCAGATTGTGTTCAATGGTGCCGGGAGAATGATCTGAGCGTGCTCTTCGTCGTTCAGATGGTGTCACCTCTGACACCACCGCAATTGCCTACCGCAGCTGAAACAAGTTTGCTTGAGACATTACATAAACGTTTGCAGCCAGTGTTGTTCACAGAAGACAAGTTGCTGGAAGCCGGTGTCCCACCTAGCCAGAATTTCGAATATACGGGTTGGCTGGATTTACTGAAAGAGTTGGTCGACTCCCGCGGAATGGTGATGGCTTCTGCCGCTAATGACGGGGAGGAGTACGAGAGGCTTGCCCGCGCAGAAATCGAATTCGCGGTGAGTGAAGAAGAACTTCATCGAGATGAAGCCGAACGTGTGGTGTCGATCATTTTGGCCATACTGCTGCAAATCCAGGCTGCCCAAAGTGCCGTGGTACAGGAAACGTTGTCCGTCTATCTGGATTGTTCTCAGGATTTGACGTTGCCACTGCTCAAGTGGGTGAGTCAGGGTGGCGTTCCGCTCTTGCTCACGGAGGCAGCACGAGCCTTGAATGCCGTGACTTCAGGTGCCGATAAAGTCAGGATCGGTGACGAGGTATTGTCGTTGCTGGCGCATTTGGTGCGCCGCGCGGCAGTTGTAAAAAAACTGGACTTGAGCTCGGCGATGCTGGTCACGCTGACCACCCGTGACAACTGGAAATGGTTCGGTCTCCTGCAAGCCAAGGACCTGACGCTGCACACGATGTACAAACTGACGTTGTATCGGCGTGCAGTGATTCATACCGAGCAACCCGCCGAACGATTGCTGGACTATTTAAAGCTGGTCAACAGTTTGCCGAGCATTTTGACCGCCGAGGATCTGCGGCTGATTCGCGACTCTGCTGCGACTCAGCTGGCCCATGTGTTGAGGTGGGGGGTAAGGGAAGTTCTCGAATGTATCCTGTTTCTTCTTCCTGCCAGACCGGTTGTTCAGAGTTTTGATGTTTTGGATACGTTGCTGCGTATTCGCGGTCTGGCTGCGCGCAGCGGCCTCGATGCGAAGGCCATCATCAAGCTGGGCGAGCTAACGCCTGACAGTGGCAAGACTGCTTATCGCGCTGCGGCAGAACACATGATGGAGTCCTTGTCCGAAACCTCGGTCAAGGGGGACGACCAGTCGTTTGGCGAGTTGGGGCAAAGCAATACTGCAGAGATCAACTGTATCGGTACTCCGCTTATTGCCAATGCCGGTGAACAGGTAGCCTTGATCGAGTTGAAAGTGCGTGACTTGACCGATAAACCTTATGTAAATCTCACCGTGAGATGGAGCTGCGATCGGCCAGGTTTGCTCGATGAAGAATCCTTTACTGATCAAGACGGACGTGCCGTGGCGCGGTTCAAGGCTGGCAGCTGGATGGGAGTCGCGCATGTGAAAGCCGTCTATGGCTTGCAACAGGTAGCGATTGCCGAAGTCGTGATCGATTGTGATGAGCGATCGCTAGGGTTTGATCTGGACAGCCTTCGCGTTGACACCAGAGACTATCTGGCGGGTGGCGTTGACTTCATCCCTGTCGAAGTGAAGTTGGTAGATGATCACCATAATCCCGGTGTCGGTCGTACTGTGGAGTTTGGCGGTCTGGGCATCCTCGCCGATAAGTTGTCGGCGACAACGAATGACAAAGGGATTGCCGGGGTGCGCGTCACAAGTATGGAACCTATTGAGAAGGCGACGTTGCTTGTTCGTTACAGCACGCTCAGCCCGAAACTGATACGCAATCTAACGTTCGTTGGTCAGCCTTCCATCAGATTGTTGGTGGCCGAGAGTATGGCCGTAAAAGGGATGGAACTGATCCTGCGATGCCATGTGATTTTGTTAAGTGGAGCCGTCGCTCCCGACGTCGATGTAACGCTCAAGTACGGGGACAAGACTCTTGGCCCATTCAAGACTGATGCAAACGGAGTTGTTCGGTTCACCGTGCCCGGGTTTGAGGCATCAGGCATGCAAACATTCACCGCCGCGGTCGGAGCAAGTGAACAAGCCTTGAAACTCTACGTGGCCGATGGCGCAGTAATACACGGCCAGGCGACGGATTATCTCTATCCGGTAGCCGGAAAAGAGTCCTCTACTTTGCTGTGGGTGAAAGTGCTTGAGAAAGCGGATAATCAGGCCCGTCCTGTGCCCAATTGTTCAATTGCATGGACGGTAGAACCGATCAATGAGCCTGAAGCTGGGCGTTGGGCCTCTACCATTATCTTGACGGATGAGAATGGGCGCTCTGCCTATCCGTTCGAAGCCATGGAACCGGGAAAATACAAGGTCACCGCGCAGCGCACGGACAAAGTTGAAGAAACCGTTTCGTTCTTGCTGGATGTAGTGCCCGCCATTGATTGGCGTTATGAGTGGGTCGATCTGAGTCTGCCTGACAAACCTTGCCTGGAAGCGCCTCTGTTGTTTGTCAGAGGTCATGAATATCGCCTTGATGTTCACTTGCCAAAAGACGTGGATCTTGGAAATGCCCGCGCGATGCTGAGTTGGACAGGCGATTTTTCCGCCAAGGCACTGGGCTTGAATTTCACGCCGCTGACAGGCGCATACGTACAGATCAAATCCGATGACCTGAAGCTCAGCTGGATGATCAAGTGTGCTGATGAACGTAACGGCAGTTTCAAACTGACGTTCTTCTGCAATCGCCTTAACCAGCGCCTGGAATTACCGGGACGCCTGGATGCTCCGCCTCCTGTCCTGACCTATCCAGAAGATGGGGACCAGAAGGTTGAAGTCCAGCCACTGCTGACCGGCTTTGGTAGTGCCTACGCGGAAATAAGTGTGTTTGAAGGACGGAACAGTAAGACGCGTCTCGCTCAAACCAGTGTGAATGCCCAGGGTGATTGGTCGGTGAGGCTGGCAGAACCGGTACCTCTTGATTCCCATGTGTTCTCGGTCATGCAACGTCATTTCGATGGCAGTACAGCTTGGGCGCCGGACGCGCATGTCAAGGTGACGAATTTCATCGATAAACCACACATTATCAGTCCGCTGATGAACGCTAGGGTAGGGCCTTCGTCCTGGGTTGATGGGGTGGGTTTGCCTGGGGCGGAAATCCGATTGTTGAATAATGTGGATGACGTTGAAATTGCCAAAGGCATAGTTGCTAAGGACGGTCACTTCAGGGTGCAGTTTTCTCCACCACTCGCGAGTGGGACCTTAACGTTCAAAGCGGTATTGCGTGTGAATGATGTAACTTCTGACGCCTTGGAAAACTATCTCGTAGAGGTGGTTGATCGAGGTTGATCAAGCTGCTGCGATATTGTGTGGCCTGAATTAGGGTAATTGACTAATAGTATTTAACTGAATGCTGCGGTAGCGTTTTTTTCAAATTCCGAAGAAGGTATTTCGAAAGGGATTATAAAATGGAAAAGTCCATTATTGGTGTGCTTGATGAGTATCGCAGCGAAGCGCTGGCCGACTTTTATCGTGCAAAGGTGGCCCCCGCAAAATCTGGAATTCCAGAGCTGTCTTCGCTGGAAGATCTGTTTCAATACTTGTTGCTGGATACTCAAGTCAGCTCATTGGTGGACTCGTCCCGAGTGGCTGAAGCCATTGCTGCAATGCAGGTCTATATTGGCGCGATTTACTGCGGTATGGAGCCCGGCCACCAAAGGGACTTTTCCAAGGAAGAGTTGGAAGCCTGGCATAAGCGTTATTGCAATATTAGTGATTGGGCGGGTTATTCAACTCTTGAGTATTATGCAGAGAACTATATAAATCCGAAGATGCGCCTGAACAAAACGGCTTCCTTCAAAGCTCTGGAAGACGATCTTGCACAAGCCAGTGTGAGTAATACGGCTGTGCAGAAGGCCCTTTATGAACACCTTAAAAGGTTTGTGGAGACCTGCAATCTCGATCTGATATCTGCTTATATAGATGAAACCGAAGATGGCAGCGAGCAGTTCAAGAACGCGGTGTATTATTTTTTAGGTCGTCGTCGGGAAGAACCCTGTGGTTATTATTGGCGTAAGGCAACTGTTGAGCTAAAACAGGAAAGCAAGTATCTGCATCCGGCATGCTGGAGTGAATGGCTGCCTATTGATCTACCGCTAGGCCCTGACGTATTGGCCATCCGGCCTGTTTATTTTGCTGGACGGTTGATGGTCGTGTATGTCGAGGGCATTCGTGACCCGGATCTGCACTTTGAGAACGGTACAGTCGATCCGGGTCAGTGGCATCTGGAAATGAAACTGGCCCAGCTGGCGATCAATGGCCGTTGGTCACTTCCCACCAGTCTCGGAAAAAAGGACTTCTCGGTTGTATCCAAGGATTCCGCGCGTCTGCTGGCGGTCACTTTTGGAGGGGCGAGCAAATACGTGGATGATGTATTGGCCGTTTGCTTTACGACAACGGATGTACCTATCGAGTCGTCGAAGGACGCCATGTGGAGGGCTGACGAAGAGAAGCCAGGGTGGATGTTTGCCTCTTTGAACTCAAGGTTCGAGCCGCAAGATGCTCAGGAGGAAAGTCTCGAAGTATTGATCAATGGGCGATTTTCGAATCCCATGGCATTGCAACATCAGCTGCACATAAACGAGCGTTCCCTCGTACGCCAGTCGCTTGTTCCGGCATCGGTGTCCACAACAGGTGACTCCACACAGGAAGGATTAATCAGTAAGTACATATCGACCAATATAAGTTTAAAAAGTCGATTGGATATAGTCGGTGGGGAGGAGGTGATTACTAATGTGTTGCAGGTCCAGGGTGTGTGTGAAGTTGATAGGCCTGACTATACGTTGAATCATTTGGTGTTTGCTAATAGTGCACATGTCCTATCATTTATGACCTATTTTGAGCTTTCAAAAGTCGGGGCGAAAGGCATCAAGCTGACTTGCCATCATCAGGGTAAGATAGGCTTTGGTTTTTCTTTGTATTTAGAAAATGAAGGTGCGGAGACTGCCGATGTACTGGTATCGATTACCGAGGCTGATTTTGTCAGTACGGCGTTTGGCGTTAAGTTGATAAAAGATATTACGCTGACTCATGCTCAACTGGAAAGACTATGGATGCTGTCATCCAGTAGCGTTCGTAGCGGCGCTGGCTTTTTCATCGCTCATGGTTCGTCCAGCGCTGCCAATGAGGTGTTTTTAGGCAATTCCGTTAATAGGTTGGAGGTGCAAAAAAAACCAGAGACAGTGCAGATGGAGCTGAAAATAATTGATGGAGGCATTGTTGCGGCGGATACCTGGAAAGGCACCGTTGAATTGAATGGTTGGCGGCAGTCTGGTTGGATTGAACATAGCTGGACAGGTAATCCTGTCAACAAGAGCTTCGATATAGTATGGGGTCAAAGCAGCGACGGAGAGTATGGTCGCAATCGTTATAAGCTGGAAGTGTTGCAAGTGCCAAATACCAGTCCCGTGCCATTGATCAGCAAGCAGGGTTCCGGAGGGCAGTTTCTGGACCTGCGGCCATTGGGTACCGATCTGAAATGGGTCCAGCTTAACTCTACCTTTGGCGATAAACTTGTCGCTAAAGCGGCGATTTCCATTGACGAAGTATTGTCCAGATCCACCCAGTTTACTCACGAGCCCGCGCCTTGGGAGTCCGATCAGGCACCGAATCCATTGACCATTCCTATGGACTTCAACAGTGCCCATGGCATGTTTTATTGGGAGTTGTTTTTTCACCTGCCGTTTTTGATCGCCTATCGACTGGCTGAAGAGCGCAACTATCGAGAGTCACAAAACTGGTATCACTACATTTTTAATCCACAGCTGCGGGAGAACCGTCCTGGCGCAATGGTTAACAATGAGCGTTATTGGCTCTGTCGGCCTTTGCTGGAACCGGGAGATATCAGTTTTGTTGCCAAAGACCTGGTGGACCCCGATGCCATCGCCTTTGCAAAACGCATTCATTACCGTAAAGCGATTTTTATCGCTTATGTGCGGTGCATCATTGCCCATGCCGATTCGCTTTATCGGCATTTGACCCGCGACAGTCTGGCGGCGGCAAAACTGCAGTACGTCCGTGCTCTGTTTCTGATGGGGGATGCTCCCAAAGCGAAGGCTATGAGCCATTGGGAGCCGACTAGTGTGGACATGATTCTTGCCGGTCGTCAGGCCGGCACTCACAGTGCATTGGACAACTTCAGTCGTACCCTGGACGTACAGGTGGCAAATTTGCCGGCACGAATTTCCGGGTTAACTGATTTTTCGATTATCAGAAAAGATGTTTTCCGCCCCATAGCCAATGAAGATGTACTGGGTATCTGGAAGTACATCGACAACTGCCTTAGCAATATGCGCAATAACTTGACGATCGATGGCAAGCAGTCGTCCATCCCTCTATTTGCTGCACCGACAGACCCGAAGAAGTTGCTTCAAGCTCAGGCAGGTGGATCGTCCGGTGCATCCCGCAGTGCGGGGGGCTGGCGCAATATTCCGCACTATCGGTTCCGGGTCATGTTGAGCACGGCCCAAAACGCAGTGCAAACACTTATCAGCTTTGGCCGCGAAGTCCGACAATGCATGGAAGCGCGTGATCGAAGTTTGCTCGAGGAGCAGTTGCAAAAGCAGCAAATTGAACTGGGAGCCTACACCAGGGCGATCCAACAGGAGTCGCTGAAACAACAGGAGGAGTCGCTGAAGTCGCTGCAGGAAAGCAAGAACGTGATTGATGGGCGCATCGATCATTATCGCCAGTTGCTTGATCAGAGGGTGTCTGTGGGGGAAAGCGCGGCGCTTGAGGACCAGATGGCAGCCAGGACTGAAATGAGCGATGCGAGCCAGGCTTACATCGCAGAAGGCTACGCTAACAATGTGCCGAATATGGTGATCATGGGTGTAGCTGCGGGTACCGGCGGCGTCGTACTCGGTGGCTCATTTCGAGCAATGGGACTCATGCTGGGAGGCGCGGCGGAAAAAGAACTGATTGCCGCGGACAGGTCAGCGACCAACTCTCACTATGGACGCAGATCGGAAGAGTGGGGACTGTCGCTCACTCAAGGTGAGCGTGAAATGGAAGTGTTGGAGGTGCAAATAGAAGCACAGATGCATGCGGTCAATGCTGCGCGAGCCAGCCTGGAACATGCGGAAAAAGCCAACGCTCATGCTCAGGATGTGTACTCGTTCTATAAAACCCGTTCAACCAATGTCGAATTGTACCGCTGGCTATTGAGCCAGATGGCTGTGCTGTACTTCCAGGCATACGATGCAGTCGCCGGATTGTGCGTGAGTGCCGAAACCAGTTTTCAGTACGAAATGGGCGACTTCGATTCGCAGATCATTCGCCCCAATATGTGGATGGATAACTACTACGGCTTGTGCGCTGGCGAGTCCATGCTGTTTGACTTGATGTCGCTTGAGAAGGAGTTCCTCAGTCGAAACGAGCGTCGCCTGGAATTGATCAAGACAGTTTCTCTGCGTCAGCTGTTTGAAGCGGGCGAATTTATTAAGCCGAAAAAAGACTGGGATAACGTACTTAAAGGAATAAAAGAGACAGGGAAATTCGACTTTGAATTTACCCAGCAATTATTTGACTGCGATTATCCAGGGCACTACTGTCGCCAGATTGTCAGCGTTTCGATAACTCTCCCGGTTGTACTTGGCCCTTACAGGGATGTATGCGCAACACTGACGCAAACCGCCAGTACCACGGTGCTTAAACCAGACATTGGGATACTCGATTACTTTTATGGCGACAAGGATCAAATGCCGCCACCGTATGTTCTTTTAAATCTGCGCAGCCATCAACAAATAGGCGTCAGCCGCGGAATTGAGGATGCCGGTTTGCATCAAATGATGTTTGGTGATGAGCGCTATTTGCCCTTTGAGGGGACGGGTGCGGTATCCAGATGGCAACTGCACTTTACACGGCACGACACGCGACAGAAGGCCTTGATTGACAGCTTGACAGATATCATTGTCGAGGTTCGTTATCTGGCGAAGGCGGGAGGAAACGACTACACAAATGCAGTGATGGACCTGTTGCCCGGCTGAGTGGCCCTATCAAATTCGAAGCGTTTCGAATACTACAACAGCAGTTAACAGAGAAAGGTGAGCATCATGAGTGCAGAAAAAATCCGTGGTCGTAATCTGGTACAAAGCGGGAGGTTTCCTAGTGGCTGGGACACGAATTGGCAGCGCGTTGGTAGCGGCGGTGGGGAGGGGTGGTATGAAAGTATTTTGTACGGAAACTTTTTGATGTTGAACGGGAAAAGAGTCTACTCGCAGTCTGTTCCAACGGAATCCTTTACGGATTCGCAATTTGCGCAAGTTGAGTATTTGTTGGGCTTTCAATATGAAAACAAGGGCGATGGTCCAGGCTCGAAGGTTATTCTAAGGTTCAGTAACGGTACGGAGGATTCGATTGATTTAAGTGGGAAGAAAAAAGACTTGGTGGAGGACGAAAGCTGGAATCCTTATCTAAGGCATACCCTCACTGTGCTTCAGACTGATCAATCTTTTGCTCTTCAAATTCATGGTGCCGACATTACGGGTGCAAGAGGATTGCGGACTACCGATTTTGATATTCAGATCGAGCTGCCTCCATTTAAGTTAAAGAAACTCACCGTAGATGGCTTTGAGCATCGAAGACCGGATTGATGTGTCGATATGAGTGATATCCACCCATTCGTCCAAGTGAAAAAGCAGTCAAGGAGCTCCACTGCGTTTCCAGGCCAGGTACTGTGTCACCAATTCTGGTCCCAGCTCTCTGGGGCGGACATCTTTTACCGGAATTCCATGGGCGACCAAGCGTTCATGGAGTTCTGCTCGTGAGTTCAAATAGTCAACTGTTCCGCTGTAGTTCAGTGCTTCCGACAAGGTTTGCACCGTCATTTGTCGTGTGGTGTCGAGGACCTCTTCGCGCATGCTTGCTATCAATACGCGATGTTGCTTGCTCAGCCGTTGAACAGCGCTTATCAGTTCCTCATTGTCTTCATCCCGCAGGTTAGTGATCAATATCACCAATCCTCGGCGCTTCTGTCGGGCCATTAATTGGCTGATGGCAGCCTGATAATCAGAGGGGCGCTGGCTGCTGTCCAAATCGTAAACAGCATTGAGTAGCACGTTGAGCTGACCGGCACCTTTAACCGGAGCGAGATAGCGCGGTTGATCGCTGGCAAAGGTGCTCAGGCCCACCGCATCACCCTGGCGCAATGCCACGTAACTCAACAGCAGGCACGCATTCAGCGCATGATCGAAATGCGCCAGTTCGCCGTCGTGACTGCGCATGTGTCTTCCGCAATCGAGCATGAAAATGATCTGTTGGTCGCGCTCATCCTGATACTCCCGGGCAATCGGTGTGCGCTGCCGGGCGGTGGCTTTCCAGTCGATCTGGCGCAGGCTGTCGCCTTCGCGAAATTCCCGTAGCTGATGAAACTCCATACCCAGGCCACGTCGTTGCCGTTGGCGTACGCCGAGCTGGCTGAGCCAGTTGTCCACCGCCAGCAGTTGGCCGCCGTAGAGGCGGGCGAAGTCGGGGTAGACGCGGGTGTGGTCGGTGACGCTCAGAAGCCGTTTGCCGGACCACAGGCCCAATGGGCTGGGCAGGTTGATTTCGCAGTGATCGAAGCTGAAGTGGCCACGTTTGAGCGGACGCAGGCGATAGCCGACCTGGCTGTGCTGACCGGGCTGAAGTTCGACTGACAAAGGGAGGTTTTCGAAGTTCAGGCCGTCAGGGACGTGGTCGAAAATCTGGACCGTCAGTGGTTGGGGAAAGTTGTGCTCGACTTCCAGTCGCACTTCGCTCCAGCGACCGAGGGCCAGGCTGCCGGGCATTTGTCGTGTTATCCGGGGCGAGTGCAGGCGCGTGAGGCGCAAAGCATCGAGTATTGCCAGGGCCAGTAGCGCCAGCAATAAACCCCACTGGATCGACAACAGGCTTGAGGGCAGCGCAATGTCGAGTGCGCGCAAGGTGCCCAGCACGATGCCGATGGCCAGCAGGATTGCGAGCCAGATCAGCAGCAAACGCGAGGGTTTCACAGGCGTGGCGCCGGCACTTGATCGAGCAGTTGCCGCAGCACGTGATCGACCTCCAGCCCTTCGATATCCAGCTCCGGTGCGATGCGTACGCGATGGCGCAACACGGCAAGCGCGCAGCCCTTGATGTCATCCGGAATCACGAATTCGCCGCCGCGCAACAAGGCGCGTGCTCGTGCGCAGCGCACCAGTGCGATGGACGCCCGAGGCCCGGCGCCGAGGGTCAGGCCGGGCCAACTGCGGGTGGTGCGGGCCAGGCGCACGGCGTAGTCGAGGACCTGATCGTCCAGCGGCAAATCACTGGCGATGCGTTGCAAGGCCAGCACGTCCTTGGCTTGCAACACGGTGCGCAGTGGTTGCACATCGAGCATGTCGGCCCGGGTCGAACGGCTGACCTGACGCACCATGTTCAGCTCTTGTTCGGCGTCGGGGTAATCCATGCGCACCTTGAGCATGAAGCGGTCGAGCTCGGCTTCGGGCAGCGGGTAAGTGCCTTCCTGTTCGATGGGGTTTTGCGTGGCGAGCACCATGAACGGTTGCGCGATGGGCAGGGCGCGGCCTTCGAGGGTGACTTGCCGTTCCTGCATGGCTTCGAGCAGCGCCGCCTGGGTTTTCGCCGGGGCGCGGTTGATTTCGTCGGCGAGCAACAGGTTGGTGAACAACGGCCCTTTGCGCAGTTTGAATTGCTCGGTTTGCAGGTCGTACACCGCGTGGCCGGTGACGTCGCTGGGCATCAGGTCCGGGGTGAACTGAATGCGCGCGAATTCGCCACCGAAGCAGCGGGCGAGGGCGCGCACCAACAAGGTCTTGCCCAGCCCCGGCACGCCTTCGAGCAGCACATGACCGCCGGCAATCAACGCGGTGAGTACGTCATCGATCACCGTGTTCTGGCCGATCACGGCTTTTTGCAATTCAACTCTTATCGCTTGGGCCAGATAACTGGCGCGCTGGCGTTGCTGCTCGGCATGGCTCGGTGCGCCGGGCTCGATCTGTTCACTCATACCTTCCGGAGCCTCCCTAACTGTTAGTAACGAATTATCTTCCATAAATCAATCGCTTACCTGATCTAACGGTTTTGTATGACCTTCTGGCCAATACGCATTCCTGGTACCGGAGGCGAGAACCAACCTGGTGCGGGTATCGCAACTAAAAGCATCGGCCACATCTTGAAAGCGACCGATGCTCTAATCGACCTAGAAGGGCGATTCCTCTCCAAAAAGAATCTTGATCGCATCGGTATGACCTGGAAGGGCCTGCCTGATGTTGCTTCGAAGCTTCTCGTCAACCTCTTTGTGAAGCCGGATTTTACCAATGGCCAACGCAGTTATGAATTCCATGGAAGCATCACCCCGTTCGAAACCATGGCCCTGAACAACGCGCAAAATGATGTCGGCCATAGACGCGCTGTGCGTTTCATGGGCGCTGTAATCAAGCTCAGTGGGCAGCGCAGCTCTGAGGAACGCCCCTTGAATGATCCCATCGTCGTAGCGAGAGAATATCTCGGGAGAGAGCAGTACCTGTTGAAGTTCACCCGACTCCAGTCGCTTCGATTGATCAATTTTGGCGCTTTTTCGAGCGTTCTGCAGGATCCACACAATCGTCAGGAAAATATCTGTACATGCGGCCACAGTGACATCGTTAGCTCCGCTGACAAAGGCGAAGCCTTTTGTAAGCTTCATCTGACCCGGTTGGTAGCTGCTCGGCCAGAACGCAGCCTCGGAAAGCCCGTCAGTAGTAGCCTTATCGAAAGCCTCGATACGCGCTTTTACAACGTCAGATACGCTCTCCTCTCCAAATGAAAGCAACCGGTTGAGCAACTTCTGTTCCTGGTGCCAGTGATTGTTGCAAGCGAGGCTGGCAACCGGAATTTCGATGAAGGATTTGAAGACATACTTGCGACTTCCTTTCGGTGGCTGCGTGAGGTTCGAAGCAAGCTCATCCATCAGCTCATGCGAGCGGCCCAGTAGGGCACCTACGAGGTAAATGCGAGTACCAGCCTCTTGGGCAGACCTGAGGCGGCGACTGATGCTCAGGAGCAATGTGCCTCGTTCTGCTGCAGCGGCAACGATGATCACTGACCCGTTGAATTTGGTCTTAGGGTCGAAGGCTGAGGCGCTTACCACTTCACAGTTAAGGCCCCTTGCCTTGAGGAACGCCAAAGCATCCATGGCCATCTTCTGACTGGCACTGTCATCGTCATGGATGATGAGCGACGTTGAGGCAGGAGACTCCTCCATGAGCATTTTCTCGAACCATTTCTCGAAATCCCCAGTGCGCACAAGCTTGTCCTTGTCGACCTGCACGGTTCTGTAGCGTTCTCTTTGGGGTATTTGGCTAAAGCACGTGAACAAACCTTTGCCCATAAACGAGAAAAACTTGGTCTGAAGCCCTTCTGGTAGATGACCCATGCCAATGTTGAGCACCCGAGTTTCGGTGTGCTGTGCAACAAATCGTTCGCCATGGATGCGAATGAGCTTACGACCTTCGGTTGACTCACGCTCGGCTACGGTTTCGAAGTCTTCGGGCTTCTCAATGGCATGCAGCACGGTGCACGAATCAGATTGACTGACGAAAGACAGGAAGGTCGCGACTCGGGTGGGTGGAGCGCCGTTGACCTTCACCCACTCCTTGGCGAGACCACAGTTGGTGGAGGCCGAGATCAGACATAGTGATGCGGCTGCATCGACCAAGCTACCATCGCTCAAACCGTCGTGTGAGTGAAACGACTTGATGCTGGAGATTGTTTGGTTGCCGAATTTCGTTTGGAATAGCTGGATCGAGAGCGCCACTGGCAGGAACGCCATGGTGTCCAGGTAAATTGTCTCAGGCTCGCTCATGCCGTCGCTGGAGGCATTTTTGATTACTTTGAGGCAGGAGAACGCCAAGAAGTGCGAATGGAGCGTTTCAGTAAGCAGGTTCTCAGCGCGGATGAAATAGTTGGACGCGCGTGAGGAGGGTTTCGAGAACAAAAAACCAGCAGGCGCTTTAGTCAGCACGGATGTGCATTTGACGAGCTTTCGCATTCCAGCCTGGACAAAATTCTCGGTGGCTCGGGTTATGAGCTTGCCGATACCCTTTTCGGCGCCGGCGACTTTTACATACTTAGAAATTTCTCCGTGCTCGTTGAAAAAAGAGAATCCATAAGATGGTGACCCGCCGTTGGAGCGTCGCTCCAGAGCAATCGCAATGGCTGACGACTTGTCAGCACACTGATCCTTGATCCATGCGCGATGACAATCGGGTACTAAAAAGGTGACATGATCCGGCAGGATGTATTCGTTTAGCCGATTCTGCAGGGCTTCGGTGATATGAGCGTCTGTGATTCGCTCTGGGCCGTTGAAAAAAACCACCACTTGCGCTGGTTCAGCGGTAGGGGAAGGGGTCAGGGTTACTTCAAAGTCGAACAACTCAGGCATCTCAGTTCACCGGAATGCAGATGGTGAATACAGTGCCTTCAGCTGCAACCAGCTCACGGTCACCGCTCCAATTTTTGGGGTTAAACTCTACGACTTGATCTTGGCCTTGGAATGCCTGATACAAGCAAACCCTCCCAGTGCGGAGACGTACGTAGGCCTTCAGCTTGTTGAGCGCCTGGACTGCGTTGTGCAGGCCCATACCAGAGGTCACTGAATCTTTGGTCGTGACATGTTTTTTGAAGCATTCCAGGGTTGCCTCAAGCTCCACTGCTAAGGGGAGATCGTTGAGAGATTCGACTGGAGCGCCTTGTTTCGCCGAGAGCCAGCGTCGTGCTAGGCCGGGGCCGCTGTCGATGACTGAAATCTCAATAAATTCGAGATAATCCGCGTCCTTAAGCATGTTTCGCATCACAAACAAGGCGAACTGCGGCTCTTTGTCCGAAACTAGGTGGATGTCTTCCTTCTTTATCCTCCCGGATTTCACTGAAGTGCCTCTGAGACCCTTCTTGTACTTCACCCCATGTACATCCGTGACTGAGTGCTGATCTGCGTTGGCGATCAACTCGGCAAGCACGCTGCCCAGGGCAGGTAAACCGCCCCTGTGAAGTGATTTCTTGTCCTGCTTGCTATGCATCAGCGCGGATGACATTTCCAACAGGCTTGCGAAGGAGGAGTGGGAGTGGATCTGAGGGCTCGTCCCTCCGTAGTAGAAGGGCTTGATGAACTCCATCTTCGCGAAGTTAATGCTGAAGAGGTTAATGGTGGTAGGGCGCGCTCCTCGTTCGCTCGAGGTATTACGAAGATCGCCGTCATACATCGCTTCGATCAAGGGCCTGATCACAGTAAGTGCGGCACGCTTTTCTATCGTTTCATGCGCCTCGGTCTTGATGCGAGAAGACATGATCAGAGCCGCGAGGCCAGCTGCAGTCTGGCCGAGTTGCAGAATCCGATCTGGAGCGTTTTCAGCACCCGCATACAGATGTAGGACACTTTGCTCGTGTGCGCGGGCCCAACTGATCACCAACTGTGCAAGCGCCGCATCGACCCCAAATAAGCCACCGTGACTCATGGTTTTTGGGAGACGCAAAGACGCATCCTCCTGGCAAAGCGGGTATAGGTCTTCGATTTCGTATGTGTTCAGAGTCTTGGCAATTTTCATCAGCACCTCAAACAGTCCATCGTTCCGAGTGCTGAACCAGATTTTTGGACACACCCGATCAAATCATATCGCCAGCCGTCCTTGGCGCGATAGATGGATTAGGCTTTTGATGCCAAAGCATATGCCGGGGATGTCTACGTTTCCGGGGGCAGTCCACTCACATCCTAGGCAATTGGGCTTGGTACGCTCACGCCTGGTTCCCACGTGAAACAGGCTGTCGAAACAGGAATTCCGGACGGTTAGGCCACTGAGCAGTTTGTCGACTTCGTACTGGTCAACAGGGTGTGCGTAAGGCTAATACGGGCCTGGCAATGATGAGTAACGTGAAAGTTTCGTATCTGGGCTGGGCATATTTAGCATGGGGTTTATGGAGCGCTTACGATTCAACGTCCTTCATCTCCTCCTCAGTTATCGTTATTGCGTAATTAAGATCAATACGGAGAAAGAGGCCGCCGTAGGTGCGTTGTTGCATGGCGTATTGAGAGGGGCGCATAGAAGGCATCAGATGTCACCTCTGATCACAAGATCATATTTAGAGCCCGGCTTTTCATCGCACGATGACACGCCAAGCCAGTTTATAGATCCGCCCGCTTTGAGGAAGGGCGTTACCTTTTGATCGTGGAAATATTCTAAGCACCTACAAGCGGATATCTATAAATTAATAAATATTACATCTTAAGATCTAGCTGAGATTTAGAGTGTTCCGAACATCAAACATCTTTACTATATCCCGATGTAACTTGCTGTGAAGGTTGGAAAGTATATCCTCTTTCTTCTGCACTAATCCAAAATCAGCAAGTGCTTGAATCAGCATTTCATGTTCGCTGGCATTGAGCGCGGATTCGCGGAGTAAATGACTACGCTTGCTTAAAATATCAATAAGCCTTGGTGTACGCGCTAGCCGGGTGCTTCCTTCGTAGCGCGACTCGAGCTGAAGCACACTCACAAGCTGATCGGGAAAATCTGTTTTATTCTTAAGCTTTACTTTGCTAATTGGATCATTAGATAGAATTGAATGATTAAACTCAAACGTGTATATAGAATCGAAACATAGATGGTATGGATGGATATGAGTATCAATATCGAACGGATTACTTCCTTTATAGGTCTGATTGCAAGTCTTGCAGGATGGTATGTGGTTATAAAAGGATAGCGCCAAAAAGGGGAACATATGCTTAGGATAAAAATGATCAATATCGTAAAGCATTACTACATCCTGTTTTGGCAGCTTGTTTGTTTTCAGGATTCTGACTGAGTTTTCATTGCAGTAGGGGCAGGTGGCCTCAGTAAACCTTAATGCTTCGTAACGCTCATGGCAATGTTTACTGGCTCGATAACTTTCATAGTTGAAAAGCTTAAGTAAGAGCTGGCCAAACGGCTGCATTTCTACCTTCTCGTCAACCTTGAGACATATATCGCCGTCCTCCAAGTAGATTCTTGATGTGCCAATGATATCCTTCAATTCTGCAGGCTTCGCAGTAATTATACTTTTAAGGTTCTGCGGCACTTCCAGGTATTCAGCATACTTCAAGTGCCGAGCCGAGGCCTCCACCCCTACCTTGCCTATGTATTCCTCCCCTTTAATTATCGCACTTAATGCATTAGCTCTTGCAGTTAATGCTCGCCGCATAGGTTGGCCAAAGCGATTAACGGGGTTAAGGTCTAACCACATCTTCTCTACCACTTCATTGAGAAATTGCGGTACGTTCTCGTGTATCGTTGTCAGGTGGTTGCTGATACTAATCACTGTACGTCCACCCGTGATTTGATATGGTATTTAATGATCTCGTCATCAATAACTGATATAGCGAGTTTCAGCTCGTGGGCTTCACTATCGCTTAGTATCTTTTTGTCGAGCAGGCTATATATTTTCTTTAGATATCGAGATGATAAATTACCACTTCTTTTGTGCTGGAGCCCGAAAGAATACTGGTAGATATCATACAGGTTCGCGGCGAACGTTTTGGGCACTTCAATGCTGTCAGTATCACATGCAGCTGAGCTATCTCCGTGCCGATTTAACAGAACAATACATTGGCGAGGCAAATCACTTATAAGAATTGGAGAGTGCGTTGTAATTACAACTTGAATTTTTCCTCCGGAAATTTTAGGGAGGCTTTTGATCAGTCTATCAATAAACTCAATTTGCCATTGTGGGTGCAAATACAGATCACCCTCATCGATGCATATAAGCGTCCCCTGCCTTTTTACAGGCGCAAGGCGCTGATTTTGCATCCCATTCCAAATAGAGCTGAATAAGTTGAAATAAGCCCGCTGCCCCGAACTAATCCCCGCCCAAGTAATTGAGCTATACCTTACCCCTTGGAGAATGCAGGCTAAATGTCGATAATAAAAGCTTTCTGAATCCTCATAATTTATAGTGAAAGTATAGCGTGACCCCTTGACTGTATCATCAATGCGGAGGTGCATTTCGTCGAAAAAGCTTTCCAGCTTTAAAAGCACTGTTAATGATTCGAACATGGAAAAATTATTGTCCCAGGGGACGGGTGCATTGGTAGCTAAATACATATCTCTAAAGGTTATTATGAAAGCCTTTAAGTCGAATTCGCCCTCGCTCGCCAAGATTGAATTCATAACAGGAGTGAACTTTTCTTTATGAGGCACGTTGATTAACAATGCTTTTAGAAATTCTATTTGGATCGTCTGGGCTACGACTGCAACCTTATCTCTATTCTTATTGCCTCGTCTGACCTCAGCGAAATATCTGAGGACAGGCATCGCTTCATCCTCGTCTAAATTACGATCATGCCTAGAGATGAATCTATCGATTTTTATCTCTACCCTTGGTGGTGGCTGCAGCTCAATACTGGCAAACTCGGGTGAATGCAGAAAATCCAGATCATTAAGGAAGTCCGACTCCATAACATGTCTTTGACGAGCAAGGGTGCGCGGATTGTTTTTATTATTTACAGATACATCTACGACGCCGCCGCCAAAATCTATATAGTTTTTATCAAAGACATTAGAGAAGTAGATGGTGTGAAAGTTATCTAAGTGGTCTTCGGTGCCGGCTGCGATTTCAAATCCGGAGTTAATTTTTTCTTTTATGTTTGTTGAATAGAATAAAGCGCCTTCAACGCTATAGATTAAGATGTAATCGTTTTTTAGTTTTTCTGGAGACTTCAATGCGCGACAAATTAATTCCAGAGAGTTCGTTTTCCCTGAGCCATTGACGCCTAGAATCCCTGTTATGCTGGTAATCTGCTCTCCAAACAAGCTCGGCATCGGGTCTTTTTCTGACTGGCTTAGGATTCGAGTAGTAGCCTCAAAATGAAACTCAAGTTCATTGGAAAAATTCAGACCTACGCCTTGTAAATTTTTGAAATCTTTGACCCACACGAAGCATAGATTCATTTAACAGTCCTTTATTGTTTGCACTACTCTAGCCAGAAAAGAGTATTAGAAGCCGCCAGTATCGTTTGCACGCCTAAGTCATGCTGCCCAATAACTCCATTAGATATCAAAAAGGTATCCGGTCATCGAAGGATGTTGATGGCCTTCGCGGCACATGCGGTGCGACCAAGGGCGACACTACGAACAGTGTTGACGATGTCCTCCCTGTCCGTAAAGAAAATCTGCCTTCGTTTGGATTGATTAAGCTTGCCCCAATCCAATTTTTAGCGGCATTGTTGATTTGCCGTCCGGCAACATTTGAATACACATGTACCCATCCTATAAATTGTCAAGCTCAAGGCTCGTCTGGTGGTGCCCGAGCCCTCTACATCGATGAGGAGGGTCAGGTCGATCAGGTGAGTGCGGTCAAAGCGCCGGATGTACTTTGGCAAGCTTCGCAACGTACCAGGTAGGCAAAGGATGGCGGTGCAACCTAGCTGAGATCGCAATCAGCACTTCCCAGGTGGTGTTGTGCCAAGCAAAGTCCTCTGGGGAGGCGGCCTGGCTCGGCACCTTCACAGAAGCCTCAACTTCATCAGCTGGCGTCTGCCGAAAACCAGTCAGGGCACGTGATATGCCAATGGCATTCACATAGGCATCGGAACCCGTCAGCATCTGCAGTGCCTTTTGGGGGAACCACCTTTCCATGGTCACCCTTTCAAGATTTGGAACAATCTCTGCAGTCAGTTGATCGAGGGCTTCCTGGTCGCCCAGCAGAGCAGCCATGGTTCCCAGAAGCGGCACCAAAGTCGTGGTTTTGAAGAATCGACCTCTTTGGGTTTCTTTCCCGGAGAACAGGGCCATGGCATCTTCAAGATCATCTGTATCCACGGGCATGATCCTGTTCCGATGCAGAGCGGCATCAAAGCGATCAATGCACTCACGCACCATGAGTTGGGTGCTAGCTGTATCACCCACGGCCATGATCGCGGTCATGGCTATCGAAAGGTCAATGGTTTGTCCGTCATAGACGGGCAGCAAGCATCCGTTGTGCGCGTTGATCAAGGACACCAGGCTCCCGTGCATGGATCGGAGAGTTGCGGTATCGACCATCAGGGAATGAAGCAACAGCAATGTGGTGCCCAACCGGCCAAGCTCATCGCAAATCAAGTCGATGTAGAGCACCTGATCGGGGCGGTAGCGGAGCATGCGTCTGCGGTTTAGGAGTGAGGGCATCACGCGCTCGTAGTACCGTAACAAGGCGTTCGCATGGAGCTGAGCAAGCGTTTCGAAACGTTTGAGGAACTGAGTGTCGGTCTGCAGGCCAAGCGTTATCGATTCGCTCCAGAGCCGTAGCAAAAGGTACTCACCTGCGAGCACGCCTGGTTTCTGATTGCCCTCACTTTCGCCCCAGACGAGAAGAACAGCCCATCCCATTCCCGCCGCCGCTGCTCGCTTGTGGAAGCGGTTCGCACGCGTATTTTCTGATACGTCTTTGTCATCCTCAAGCGCGGCCATGCAGTCATCAACAAACCGAACGAACCTGGAGAATGAAGCCTGCGTATCCTCAAGCCCGGCCAAGGCTGCCCTCAGGTTGGATTTTCCTTTTCCGAGCAGCAAGGCATCGTCAAAGAGGTACTCCTCGATATAGGGACTCAACTGATCCATGCCCCAGAAATCCAGCGAGCATAGAGGAGAGAATTCGGCCACCTCTTTCGAGATTGCCGAGTAATCTGACTGTGCGTCTTGCTTGAGGATCCCGTTTGAAACAAGGACGATTCGTTTTTTTAGGCCCCGCAGAGGCTCTTGCAGCCGATTCCGGACGTACTCGGTGTACGCTTGGCGGATGGAGGGCGAGATCGCCTGCTGAGTGCCGTAGAAGTCGTTCCGGTTCACATTGCCAAATTTGATGATGAACAGGAAAACTTCCGTCTGCCCCTGAGCATCTTCCTTGGTGGACGTGACGTCGACACCACCCTGATTCACTCCAATCTGAGCACGACTGTGCACCGAGTGCCCCATCGCTTGGAGAAGCTCTGGAAGGAGTGCATCCAGCTCATCGCGCTCGCGAAGCCCTGAAAGGTAGTGTGAGAGAACCAGTTGGATGCTCATTGGTCAGCTTCCTTCCATAGGCTCATGATCTTCTGGTCATACAGCAACGGGTCGGCAATCCAGGTCTGAGGCAATTCCATACTCATTTCCTGCGTGAACATGGGGATCATCGCCTCGACGGTCTCGTGATCGTTCTGATACTCCACTGATACTTGGTTGGAATACTTGAAATGCTGCGCGGTCATGAACATCTCAAACAGGGATTCGCCGTGAGCCTTCTCCGTCACCGCCCGATTCTCATTCCGGCGAAGGTAGTTGAAGCTCCGCCGCATTTCCGATGACATCTGTAGCTCAGTGAGGTGGGGCAGGGCGTCCAAGGCACTGCATTCGGCGGACAACCTTTCGCTTAAGTGCTTGGCGGGAGTTGACTGAGTAAGCCGTGAGGGCTCTGCTTCAAGGAGACGTTTGCAGGTGGCTGGGTACTCTGTCGCCAAAAAATCGATGACTACACAGGTCGTTTCAGAAATCAGAGGGCTTGGGGGTAGGTCTTCGTTCAAGCTCAACACCCAGCCAAGTGATACTGGTACTGCAACGTTCAGGGCACACAATCTGCGGGCCACGGCGCTGGTGGATGCCTCTGTGGCCCCGGACAGCGCGAATCTCACCAACTTGGGATGTTGGAGGTACTGGACGCTGACTTCGTGCACCAACGCTTTGCTCAACCTGTGGTGGCCTTTGTCACCGATCCATTTGCAGGCAGCCAGGACAAACAAGTCAGCAGACGCAATTCGATGGAGGCAGTCCTTTGCTTCATCTACCAGGGTATCGGCCTCAACTCCGGAGGTTTCCGCCTCGCGCCAGAGGGCATAGAACTCGCCCAGCAAGGCTTGACCATCCTGCTCAAGGTTGGCTCTGTAGAGGCGGAGGTAAAAATCGTTGAACCGGATCATGTCCATGTGAGTTGGCTCCGAGGGCGTCGGTAGGTACGCATTAGGATGATATTACGGCGCCCCGTGGCTGCCCCAACGCTGATTCGCCAGTATAGCAATGACCGGTAGAGAATCGTGGGGCAACCAATGACTACAATCGGCCCTTTGAATCGTCCCGGGTTTCTTAAATAGTGAACGTCCGCTTTTGGCGTAAGCAGCCAATCACGGCGCCCCGCTTAAGTAGAGTGCCGTCTGCGCATGCGGGCCTGCTACCGAGCTTTAACCGTCCACAACTGATCTACCTTCGTCGTGTAACTCTGGCTCATCAATTCTCGGCGCATCGCCCAAGCAGGCGCTGTCGGCACACTGGCTACCCGCAGAACTCCCTTCCCCCAGCGGCCATTGATCTCATCCAAAACACTCATCACCTTGTCAGCCATCGCTGGCTGCGAATGCGCAAACAGGTCATCGGTAAACTCACCAGGCTGTCGCAGATCCATCAGCAAAACTTCCGCTTTGCTGTACCTGAAGCCTGGTCTGAAAATACGATTGACGGCTTCGGTTAATCGTTCACTTCACTCAGTCATTACTTGAATAAGTCATCTAATGGCACGAATGCAGCACCTGTTTCTGCGGCTGCCGTCACCTTGCGGTCGATGACCTCAGCGATGGGTATCCGCTGGCCTAGGGCCTTGTAGATGTCCTCTTCAGACATGCAAATCACTTTGAGTCCCTTTCCAAACGCATTAAGGCCCTCTTGAGTAAATCTGCCGTAACTAATGATTAGAGATTAGGGGCACGGGCCGGGCTCGGTAACGATTTCTAGACACCTGTCCATACCCAAAAAATTAAATCGGATTCCTTGCTCGAAGGTAGATGGCTGTTCGGTCGACACTGGCCTCGCAGTCCCAACTAACCGAAACGCAGAGGCATTCCATGATCAAGAAAACCCTTTCCTTCGCCTGGGCAGCAGGCAGTGACTCCTACCACCTGCAGAAGGCTCGCCAGAGCTTCTCTGAGCGCGACTATCTCAATGCACTGGCAGAGGCGATACATGACGTAAGACCTGACGCCTGCTTCGGCGAGGCTATGCGCCATGCCATATCTGTAGACGAGTACACTGTTGGCGTGCTGGGTGGCCAGGAGCTGGGCAGGCGGACTAGGGCAATCCTCGAAGCTCAACCTTCCGCTGTTCCTGCCCAATAATCAGAAATGGAAGAGAACATGAACGACAAAGGACAAGAGAGGCTTGGCGAAGGATTTCTGGCTCGTAAAGATCGAGCTGTTCAAAGCATCCAGGAAATTCTAGGGCTCGACAAGCAAACGTATCAAGACTGGCTCGATAGCATGACTCCGGAAGAACTTTCTACCCACGACAGTGAGGTCGGACGTTACATGGAACTCTGCACGATCATGTATGCCGAGCACATTCAGTGGTCGAGCCAGCTTCTACTGACCGCACCAGAGGTAACATCTGGGAAGGATCAATCCAGCTACATTGGCCCGTTGGGTAAATTTTTGCTAGGGGCCATCAAGGATGGAAAACCTCTCGCTCAGCATCTACGCGATGCGGCTGATCAAATTTCTAAACTGAACGGCGCTAGGCGGCGCTTCCTCGTTGAGTTGTTTGATCAGCTTCGCCCGGAGGAGCAGCGGGATTACGGCGACCTGCTAGGTGATTGCGAGGCTATGATGAGCGCCCTGCCTAACATCAAGCTCTGGGACACCCTGGAGCGGCTAGATCTGTGCTGGAAAATTCGCTACGAGGAGATAAATAAGCTCCTAGAACACGTGCCGGTCTTTAATTCCGTAGCGGAAACCAAATGGCGCCACCAACGGGTCACAGTCCAAAGCAACCATGCTGTTCGCCATATTCTTGAGGACGTCAACGAGAGTAAGGACTCGCTTGCAGCAAAGCTGTTGCTGGCAGCCATGGTTAATCGCTACCACTGGGAATTTTTAGAGCTGGAGCGTTATGAAGATATCGCTGTGCCAAGCCTGCTGAGCTTGGTCGAGAGTCTTCAAGTGGCAGGAATTGATCGAGTACCAGCCGACCTCGATGAAGATGCTTTCAGAGCCTGGCTGATGGATAGCCTTTCAGGCCCTAGCTTCGGAAAGGAGCAGACTTGGCGTCCACTGAAGACTGTGCATTTAGATCGAGTTTATGCTCAAGTAAAGTGGATTCTGAGCTGGGAGAAAATCGACTTCATAGAGCACAAGGCAAGCGAGAACGAGCTTCACAACATGTGCGCCTTGAACCTCGCTTGGAGCTACTGCACTCGCGAAAAGCATGACATCAGAATTGCTGGCATCAAGGACTACGACCTGGTGAATATGCGAGAGATCCAGAGCGGCGAGCAGGTACCGCTGACTAGGATCAAGTACCAGCAGAGACAGTTGAACACAATGCTTCGTAGCCGGCAGCATGAAGCGCTGGATTCCGAAAAGCTCAGGATGCAGACTGAAAGCAATAGGGATTTGCGCTCGCACCGGATGCAGTTCGTTCGCTCAAACTTCAAGGACACTACCTTGAGCCAGTGGAAAGCGTTGACTACCGGTGTTTTCAAAATTATTTACCCACAGCTTTGCAGGTTTTGAGTCTTATCCTGCTTCAGATTGCTTTAGCTGGGATTCGCCGGAGGCTGCCATTGAGCGGCATGGATGCAGGCCCCCTCAGGTCTGGCGCTTGACGGTTCTGCTGGCTGAAGCCCCCTCCGAGGTTACCGCGCCGGGTAATTCGCTAGGGCTCGAGACCCCGTAGGGTCAGCGCTTCTCACTGCCTGAAGGCAGCGCATTGAACCCACAATGTGGGGGGGCAAAAAACAAATCGGAAACCTTGCCTGATAGGCGGAAAAACTGCTGTTTAAATACGGTTGCCCTCGAAAAAGGAGGTGGGCAGCTGATGACTAAAAAAGAACTGAAAAAAACGCTTCTAAGCCTGGCCGTGGGGATTTTGAGTGGATACATCGTCACGCTGCTCCCGCAGCCGAGCAACCAACCGACGACCGAGCCCGACATGCATCCGCAGCTGTTGTACGTTCAGCACCAGGAGCCGGTGAATCCCGATGACCGAGTCTCGGTGACGATGCGGTGGTAGACGGTGGATGAAAATTCGGATTGGCTCCAAGCACAGCGCGAGTTCAGGCGGATCAATCTTTGTGAGGCATCCACTTTGGCTTGACTACTCGCGCACCGAAAACGAACCGTCCCATCAAGACTGTCTTGGCGCCGAGTTCCAGTGATGAGTGGTCGAATACTGGCGATAGCTCACTATGCGCCAGGATCATTTCCTCGTGCCCAGGTTGCTGGGCAATCACAGCGCCATAGCCGAAGCGACAGGTCTGGGCGTTTACAGAGCGTACCCATTCAACGTCTGGGATCTCACCATGCATTAGCCCCTCCGAGCTGTAGCGCTCACGGTATTCTTTAACTCCAAACAACATCATTTCGGGGCTTATAGGAAACTGGATCGCTATCGGCCCACCAGGGGAAATAGCATAAGGATTTTGCTTTTCAAATGGGACAGATGGGTCGTACCAAGCGACTGGATTATCGCTTGTCAGAAACGGTACGTCTGAAGTGTTGTGAATGATGGCCAAGCCAACCGTATTGAAAAGCTCCCCAATCTTGGTGATCAAGCCAGGCATCGCGTGGATGCTTTGATGAGGGTCGATGGACACGTCAATCTTGTCGAGGATGTCTTCGGAGCCAGAGGGTGGTGCAGGGATTTTTCCAATCCTCACCAGCATTTTCATAGTGTCCTTAACGGTTGCCGCCAATACTGCCTCAACTGCATCTCGTGCCGCAGGCACACGGGCTCGCTGCAGAGCCACAAATTGGATGAAGTGATCTATCTCATCGTCTATGGATTCTTTCCGAGCCAGTCTTGCGACGAGAGAGGGCCACGCGGACTCTACTTCACTAAAGATGTCCTCAAGGGTGTTATTGTCCTGGCCGCCTTCGGGCAACGGTTGCGAATAGTAATAGCGCTCAAACTGCGTTGTATCGGGCTTGGCAGGGAGCGCACGTCCAGGACTGTCCTTACGGTAAACGAGAACCTGGCCATCCTTATTCGCGAAGGCTTTTAGATATGCTTTAGGGACAAAGTGGTGGCGTTTTTTTTGCTGGATACAGTTCACTCCTCATCTGGATATCAATAAAGAACACGACACGAACGGAATGTCCCGACTGCTCAATAGCCAAGAATCAGAGTTCCTCATCTGCACCACGAACTCAGTGGTGATCAGGAACGACCAGGGTTCCGATCATGCCATCCGTTTGCTTTCTCAGGATTTCTTCGTGCTGAGAAATTGCCAGTGCGATCATCTGGATTGCAGATCTTGCTACCCGAAGCGCACGCAGTGCCTCAGCGATAAAATCTGAGTGGTTGAGATGCTCGATTTCTGGAGCTTGCCTCGCTCGCGAGGGATCTCCAAAGTCATGAAGCACTACGAATCGGTGCGTACCCGAATTCCGCAGATCCTTTTGTGAGCGGAGAATCCCATCGCTGCCATCGTAGTCATCTGCCAGTTCGGCCAAGCCGTACATCGCGTACACGCCTGCACGAATCAGTACCTCTACTTTTTTTGTGAGCGGAGTGCCTGTTTTCTTGTCTGCGGAATCTCTCCATAGCCTCCCGAAACTTACTTTGTTAGGAGCTAATCCCAGCTCGAAATAGTGGTTTGCCATTACGGCTACTTTGTCGAGCAGGTCAAGGGCAGTTCGATGTGCAAGTATGAGCGCCGAGGTATCAGGGCCGTACAGTGCATAGTCCAGAGTGTCTGCAAATTGTCCTGTCTTTGGCCATACGCTTTCGTCACTTGCACGCCATGCTAAATCTCGTGCAAGGGCAAAATCGCTCTTCAGCATATTGAACATGGCGAACAATGGCGGCGGCCTGCTGCCCACTTCTGGTTCACGCTCGAGAATTCCTGGAAGGGTAAGCCAATCGAGCTTGCCCAAGGATGGATCGACGAGTTCGACAACTGGGGCAAGTGTGAGACGTTCCTCTTCCACCCATCTGATGAATGGATTGGTGTGATGAGACCGGGATGGCGAATCGCTTAACTCACTGGCTAGTGCTTCAACCTTGGCCGCTACGCGTGCGCCGGCGTACTGAACAATTCGCTCCTTATTTCGAAGTGCCTGCTTGGCTAGCATCACTGCTTCCATGCGCGTTAACTCTGAGCAACCACCTCTTTTAAAAAGCCACATCAGATCCAATGCTGCACAGAACGCGGCGACGCCGTTCGTTGGATCAACCTTTAACGCGGAAAGGCGTGCATCATGGGCCTCAGAAAGCCGGTAGGTTTTTGCGAACAAATTAGCGATGTTCGTCCAAGCCTGTGTGCGTAAATCAGGATCGGCATCCCCGTCTTGCAAAACCCTCCAATAGCATCGTCGGGCTTCAGCTCTGTAGGCGCGGGTTTGTTCCTGATGATCTACCCACTCGGAATTATCCGCCCCACAATTTGCTGCTGCCACGAGCCCGTTTGCTAAGTTGTAGGTGATATCAGCCATCGGATATAGGCCATGAAGCTCGCGGTATAGCTCAAGGCCCTCCCCAATGGCGTCCTGGTTCCCAAGCAACGCGCCGGCATTAACCAGAGTGGCTGCACGCAGAGACATCAAATTAAAGCGATTCGGCCCATCTACAACGATTTCACGAGCTTCTCGTACTGCAAGGTTAGGGTCACAATCCACCAAGGCATTAAGGTGTGAGGAGAGCTCGCTCAACATGTGTAGTGCTTCCTTCCAAAGTGAGTAATTCGGTGATGCTGGTATGTCTCACTCATTCGCAAATGCTTCTAGGGCAGCGAGCAGCTTGGCTAGCTCACTAAGGTTGGCTGCCGTCACGATGTCATATTCTCCTCGACTACTCAGCCGATAATACGCCCGCCATCGCTAGGCGGCTGGGTTCCGACAGCCGTTCCATGTAGGTGCCACAATCAATGATCCTAGCGGGCGCACGTCCAGCCGCCTAGCCAGGTCATCTGAGACGCCTACATCGATTTAACCGATACCACTTCCACATATTTGTACTTCTTCCTGGCAGCCTTCACAGCCTCTTGCTCGGCAAGCAACGAGCTCAACGTGTCGGCCTCGTGAGTCAACTCCTGCATCTTCCCCTCAAATTCGTTCCCAACCCGGAGCGTGACCCTAAGCCTGGGCGTAAACGCTTTCGCCGCTTTCTTCTTTGCTACGGGAGCAGCTACCGGCTTCGTAAAGACAACCTCTGGCACAGGCTCCTCTACTACAGGAGCAGACACCTGCTCTTCGGGCTGAGGCGTACCGAACAGGGCACGACGCATTTCTTCTTCAGTTAATTCAGAGTTCATACAACATCTCAAAGGGCGGAGCTTAGCTCGACAATTTCTAATAGGATTGAAGCACACCCTCTGAGCCCAGATGCTCGAGAGCCATCTCTCATGGGTGACCTTCCTGCGCCATATGGAGGCGAGCCCTAGTCATCACGGAGTTCTAACAGCATGAGGCTCTTTCTTGATTGCGAGTTTACCCGGCTCTCAGCGTCAGCGAAGCTTATATCGCTGGCATTGGTGGCCGAGGATGGGCGCGAATTCTATGTGGAATTACTCGACACGTGGCTAGAAGCAGAATGCAGCGACTTCGTCGTAGAGATCGTCCTTCCGCAGCTCTGGGGCGGAAGCTATGTACTATCGATCATTGGGGCAAGGTCAGCGTTGCTCGAGTTTCTCGCGTCGTTCGACGAAGCCTTGGAGATTGTCACAGACGCTCCACAGTACGACTGGGAGCTTTTCTGCGAACTCGCATATGCCGATGGGAAATGGCCAAGGAATGTCCGGAATTACCCCACTGACGCAACCACTCTAGATGCCATAAGCGACGGGATTCCACTTCCACATCACGCTCTCCTGGATGCCCGTATCATAGCTAGCATGTTCGCCCGAGGGAGTCCAAAGAAAGGGCTGCCCTGCTAAGGCGCATGGAACCGAAGTCTGTATTGGCCAGCCACACATGCCTGTGTTGTTGCTTCGCTGATCAACGTCTTTTACCAGCACTTCTGTACAGGATATGCAAAATGAGCATCGATTGGATCAACTTCACACCCTGGACGTCATTAGGCGGAGGCGCCTTGATAGGGCTGGCGGCTAGCTTGTTCGTTCTCGCTAATGGTCGCATCGCCGGCATCAGCGGCTTGCTTGGAAGCGTGATGCAATTTGATAGTGAAGGCTGGAGCGAGAAGGCGTTGTTTCTTCTTGGCCTTTTACTTGCGCCCTTGTTGTGGGGAGCGTTGACCGTTTTGCCGGAAATAGAGATCAAGACAGAGTGGCCGGCCCTGATCATTGCGGGTCTGCTCGTCGGCGTGGGAACCCGTTACGGTTCGGGCTGTACAAGTGGTCATGGTGTTTGTGGGATCTCTCGGATGTCTCCTCGCTCCATAGTTGCGACGGTGTGTTTTATGACCGCCGGCTTTGCAACGGTGTACGTCATTCGTCATGTGCTGGGAGCTTGAAGATGATCAAGTTGACCGCATTTTTCGCAGGACTGATCTTTGGCCTGGGTCTACTCCTGGCAGGCATGGCAAACCCTGCAAAGGTATTGGCTTTTCTTGATGTCGCCGGGGCCTGGGATCCGTCACTTGCTCTGGTGATGGGAGGGGCCATCGCAGTGGCGGTTATCCCCCTGAGTTGGGCGCGCAAGAACAAGCAATCCTTGCTGGGTGCCCGCATGCAGTTACCCGTAAAGCGGGAGCTAGACCCCCGCTTGATTGGCGGCAGTCTAGTGTTCGGTGTTGGTTGGGGAATTGCGGGTATTTGTCCTGGGCCGGCTGTAGCTATTCTGCTAACAGGTCGCTGGCAAATAATCATTTTCGTATTGGCTATGTTGGCTGGTATGTATCTGTTCTCTGTACTAGAAAGCCGACGCATGTGATCAGATGATAACCATGGACGCAAATGACGGAAACACTGTCCGATACCTGCAGCCCCTGAATGGAGCATGAAGTGTGAGCTGCTGAATCCTAGCTATAGTCGTCATGCCGAGATAAAGGAAAACTAGGACATTTGCGTGGCAAGCAGTTGCTCCATAAAGGTTTACGTGCAATCCACCTCAATTCCTCGTTCATGGCTGTCCTCCACGGACAATCCGCGCACGCCAATCACGTCCTCTCTAGCCCGCCGTTCACCGGCAGGCTGTAGGGTAAATTGAAGCTGGAATTTGAGGGTGATGCCAGCGGCGGTCAGTGCGCTGTATAAGGACAGAGGCGCAGCGCAAGCGAGTCGTGCGACTCGAAACTGACAATGCATAATAATCGAGTAGTGCCATGAAAAAAAAACATCACCATGAGCATCACCTTCAACTCCGGGTAAGCGAACTTGCACAGTTGTTTAACTCGATGGATCCGACACCTTTCCTTAACAAGGATCTTGATCGCGAGGCTGAAGCGTTCATCGAGACCTGGGCAGCAGAGTTTCCGTCGGACAGCCTGCTTCGTATCACAATCCACCTTGAGCACCTGCCAGCAGAAGGCGATCCAAGTGCGATCATGGTCGATGCAATCCACAACTACTTTGATCATAAAGCAGGTCTCGTACGCAGTGAGTTGAAACGCCTCCTTCGAGAGGGCCGCATTAGCCTGTTGATCGGCATCGGTTTTGTTACCCTTTGCCTTATCGCAGTCGATGTCATCGGCCAACTTAGTGCTAGCGCCGTAGTCGGCATAGCGCGCGAAAGTCTGATGATCGTTGGCTGGGTGGCAATGTGGCGACCGCTGCAGATTTTTCTATATGACTGGTGGCCGCTTTTAAGATCGAGTCGTGTCTACAAAGCTATAAGCCATGCACATGTTCGAGTAGTGCAGGGCAAATAATGCCTACCGCAAGCCGCAATAGGTGTGGGCCCTATGGGACGTTCTCAATTGAGCCAAGTCGGCGGTATAGGCACTTGCGTCTGCAAGCGATGGAGAGACTCCCAGCCGAGCGAGCCCATGACCACCAGCAAAGTTACGACATGGATAAAGCTGGCGAGGATCGAGCCACGCCGCGAGCCGTAGATATGCCGCTCATTCGGTAGTAGTCGGGTACTGCCAGTGTAGCCAGGCCAGAAGCGGCAAGAAGCTCGCAGCGACTTGCGAATCTCCTCCCTCGCTTCATCAGCGCTCTCCCATCGGCCCATTTCACCCGCTTACCCGGCTCCAGCATCCTCAACATATGAGCTAGATCAGTTGGATTTAAACCTGAGTCGCTATACTCGCCGTCCAGCACCGACCTAAGGTTTCCCCGTGACTCATTCGCTCAGTGGCCAGCTAGATGTAGTCATTATCGGTGGGGGGCAGTCAGCCTTGGCGGTAGCGTATTTCCTACGCCGAACCCAACTTTCATTCGTTATCCTCGATGCGGAGGAAGAACCCGGTGGTGCGTGGCGGCACGGCTGGAACTCGTTACGTTTATTCTCGCCGTCCACCTGGAGTTCGATCCCTGGCTGGATGATGCCGCCCGCGCAAGAGGGTTACCCCACACGAAATCATGTGGTCGACTATCTCAACCAATATGAGCAGCGTTACCAATTTTCGGTTGAACGCCCGGTTCGGGTCGTTTCTGTGGAACGTCTAGAGTCTGGCTTACGAGTACGTTCTGACGACAGGTATTGGGATGCCAGGTTTGTAATCAGCGCTACCGGCACCTGGAGCAATCCGTATATCCCTCGCTACCCTGATGCCGAGTTATTCGCCGGTCGGCAATTGCACTCCGCGAACTATGTCGATGCACAAGCGTTTGCTGGCAAGAAGGTTTTGGTGGTGGGTGGCGGTAATTCAGGGGCACAGATTCTGGCCGAGGTGTCCAAAGTCGCCGAGACCACTTGGGTAACCCCTACTGAACCGGTGTTTTTGCCTGACGAAGTGGATGGACGGGTACTATTCGAGCGTGCCACTCAGCGCTTGAAAGCTCAGCAGGACGGGCGTGTCATTGACCAGCCCGTCGGCGGGTTGGGGGACATTGTAATGGTGCCGCCAGTTGTAGAAGCCCGTGAGCGTGCAGCTCTCAAATCTGTACGCCCTTTTGAACGTTTCACTCGCGATGGCGTGATTTGGGCCGATGGATCTGAATCTGCCGTGGATGTGGTGATCTGGTGTACCGGATTCAGACCAGCCCTACAGCATCTGGATTCACTGGGGGTGATCAACACCGAGGGCCGCGTTGAGGTCGAAGGTACACACTCGACCGAAGAGCCAAGACTATGGCTGGTCGGTTACGGCGAGTGGACAGGTTCGGCTTCCGCCACTTTGATCGGTGTAACACGAACAGCAAGGAGCACAGTCAGTGAGATCGTGGCCTTTCTCGCTGATCAGTCCACCTGAGGCGGACTACAGTCGGCCTTGGTATATACCGCTGACTGTTGAGGGGGGGGCCTTGCTGGATACCTTCCGCTGAAGCATATAGCTGGATACTGACCATGCAGTCGTTTAGAGGATCACTCCGTCCTGCCTGACGGCTTCATATCGCCTGGACATGCCTGGGTAAGGCGATAGAGATCAGGGCAGCCAGCAACACGAAGGCCGAGGAAACCCACAAACAAGCCTCCAATCCGTAACTCTGATAAATCCAGCCGGACAGCACGGTTCCGAGCAATCGGCCCAAGGCGTTGGACATGTAGTAGAAACCCACATCCAGCGATACCCCGTCTTCTTTGGCATACGAGACGATGAGATAGCTGTGCAGCGAGGAATTCACCGCGAACAGCACGCCGAACACCATTAACCCACCCAGCAGCACAACGTGAGGCGACCCACCCGCCGAGAGACCGAGAGCGATTGCAGCAGGCAGACCTGCCAGCAATGCCGCCCAAACAAAGGCAGCCCGCCCATCCGGGACGTGGCCGCGCTTCTTTCCGGTGATGTTCGGGGCCAACGACTGGACGATGCCATAACCGATGACCCAGGCCGCCAAGAAGCCACCAACCATCCAGAAGTCCCAACCAAACACCGTGCTCAGGTAGACCGGCAACGCCACTACGAACCACACGTCTCGGGCACCAAAGAGGAACATTCGCGCCGCCGAGAGGATGTTGATCGCCTTGCTCTTGGAGAGGATGTCGCGGAACTTCGGTTTAGCCTTGGCTTTGCCCAGATCCTTCTTCAGCAGGAACAGGCTGGCTATCCATATCAGCGCCAGAGTTGCGGCCATCGCCAGCACGGCAACCGTGAAGCCCAGCAATGCCAGCAGCGCACCGCCCAGGAAGAAACCCACGCCTTTGAGCGCGTTCTTCGAGCCGGTGAGAATTGCCACCCACTGGTAAAGGGTGCCTTGCTGGTTGTCGGGCACCAGCAGCTTGATGGAGCTCTTCGCACTCATCTTGTTGAGGTCTTTGGCAATACCCGACAGCGCCTGGGCCCCCATCACCCAAGGGATGGTCAGCCAGGCGGCGGGCACAGTCAGCATCAACAAGGCTGCCACCTGTAAGCCCAAACCAATGTTCATGGTGCGATTCAGGCCTAGACGGGCCCCCAGGTAACCGCCCACTAAATTGGTAATGACGCCGAAGATTTCGTAGAACAGAAACAGGAACGCAATCTGTAACGGGCTGTAGCCCAACGCATGGAAGTGCAACACAACCAACATGCGTAGCGCACCGTCGGTGAGGGTAAAGGCCCAGTAATTGCCGGTCACCAACAGGTACTGGCGCACTTGCGGAGAAAGAGCTGACAACGCGTTCATGACCTCTCCCTGTTAATCGGCCAAACTGACCAGTTTGGCCAACTCAACAGCGCGGTTGGCGTAACCCCATTCGTTGTCGTACCAGGCATAGATCTTCACTTGAGTGCCATTGATCACCATCGTCGACAGCGCATCGATGATCGATGAGCGCGGGTCGGTGCGGTAGTCGATGGACACCAGTGGGCGAACTTCATAGCCCAGGATATTTTTCAGTGGGCCTTCTGCCGCCGCCTTGAGCAACGCATTAACCTCGTCCACTGAGGTGGCGCGCTCCACTTCGAACACACAATCGGTGAGCGAGGCGTTGGCCAGCGGGACGCGCACCGCGTGACCATTCAGGCGGCCACGCAGTTCGGGGAAGATTTCCGCAATGGCGGTGGCCGAGCCGGTGCTGGTCGGGATGAGGCTCATGCCCGAGGCACGGGCACGGCGAAGATCCTTGTGCGGCTGATCGAGGATGCTCTGGGTGTTGGTCAGGTCGTGAATCGTGGTGATCGAGCCGTGGCGAATGCCCAGATTCTCGTGGATCACTTTGACGACCGGGGCCAGGCAATTGGTGGTGCAGGAGGCAGCGGTCACAATACGGTGCTGCGCCGGGTCGAATAGGTGTTGGTTAACGCCCATCACCACGTTCAAGGCGCCTTGCTCCTTAACCGGCGCACAGACCACCACACGCTTAACGCCTTGATCCAGGTAGGCCTGCAACACTGCCACAGTCTTCATCTTGCCGCTGGCCTCGATCACCAAATCGCAACCCGACCAGTCGGTGTCGGCAATCGCTTTGTTCGCGCTGACCTTGATGCGCTTGCCGCCAATCACTACATGATCGCCTTCTGCGCTGGCTTCGCTGTGCCAACGACCATGCACAGAGTCGAAGTTGATCAGGTGCGCATGGGTTACTGCATCGCCTGCCGGGTCGTTGATTTGCACGAACTCGAACTCTGGCCAGCTCCAGGCTGCACGCAGGGCGAGACGACCGATGCGACCGAAACCGTTAATACCAACTTTGATAGTCATGTTGTTTTGCTCTGTATCTGTCGTCAGTGGGAGTTCGACTCAGAGTCAAACTGGCCGATGTATTCAATATGGGCAGGATGCTGGATAGCGCGAGGACGCAACGACTGAACGTCACGGATGGCATCGTTGAATGGCACACCGCTCTCGATTAACAGTTGCGCCGCAATCAAGCCGGTACGGCCCGAACCACCCTTGCAATGGATGGCAATGGTTTTCCCTTCGTTCAGCAGCTGCTTAAGTCGTGAATTGTGCTGTTCCCATGCGGTTTTGAATGCTTCGCCAGGAGCTTGATCATCGTCCACTGGCAGGTGAAACCACTCGATGCCGAGCATTTGGCACTCTTCGGGCAGCAGGTCGATCTCGTTCTGAAGCAACTCCTCGGTCGGCATCAGAGTCAGCAGCGCCGATGCACCTGCTGCCTTAAGGGTTTGCAGCGCCTCGAAAGGTAGGGTGCCCTTGGTGCCGGGGCACGGGGTGAAGATCAATTGGCCACTGAACTGTGCCAGGGGTAGTACGGAATATGGGTGTTGTTGCACGGCGAAATACCCTCAAATGGAGCGCTGATTAACACGTTTCATGAGTTCTTCCGCCGATTCCTTACGCTCGGAATAGCGGTCGACCAGATAGTCCTGCCGCTCACGCAGCAGCAAAGTGAATTTCACCAGCTCTTCCATCACGTCCACGACACGGTCGTAGAATGCGGAGGGCTT
This sequence comes from Pseudomonas sp. BF-RE-22, assembly GCF_019956155.1. Lineage (NCBI taxonomy): Bacteria > Pseudomonadati > Pseudomonadota > Gammaproteobacteria > Pseudomonadales > Pseudomonadaceae > Pseudomonas > Pseudomonas sp. BF-RE-22. The sequence goes on from NZ_JAHBDD010000012.1 coordinate 44,598, forward strand.
CATCCGCCCGGCCTCATCGAACTCCAGGTAGGCCTTCGGCACCGAGGACTGGTTGGGAATGGTGAACATACGCATCCAGCGACCCAGCACACGCAGCTGGTTGACCACGTTGAAGGATTGCGAGCCACCACAGACCTGCATCACCGCCAGCGTCTTACCCTGGGTTGGGCGCACCGCGCCCATGGTCAACGGAATCCAGTCGATCTGCGCTTTGAACACCGCGCTCATCGAGCCGTGGCGCTCTGGGGAACACCAGACCTGACCTTCTGACCAGAGCACCAGTTCGCGTAGTTCTTGCACTTTGGGGTGGCTGTCCGGCACGACATCTGGTAACGGCAGCTCAGATGGATTGAAGATGCGTGTTTCTGCGCCGAAGTGCTGCAGCAGGCGCGCAGCTTCTTCAGTCAGCAGGCGGCTGAACGAACGCTCGCGAGTCGAACCGTAGAGCAGCAGGATGCGCGGCTTGTGCGTGGCCGACAACGTACTGCCGAGCTTATCGAGTTTCGGCAGATCAACCAGTTCGGCATCGAGGTTGGGGATCAGTTCTTCAGTCATAGATTTATTCCTGTGTGAGGGCGCCTTTGGGTTGATCGAACCAGCGGCGTTTCAGCCAGAGGGCCACGCCAACCAGGGAGATCAACACCGGCACTTCCACCAGTGGGCCAATCACCGTGGCGAAGGCCACCGGTGAGGCGAGACCGAAAGTCGCGATGGCCACGGCTATGGCCAGCTCGAAGTTGTTGCTGGCAGCGGTAAAGGCCAGCGCGGTAGTGCGTGGATAGTCAGCGCGGAGCAGCTTGCCCATCCAAAAGCTGATGAAGAACATCACCACGAAGTAGATAGTCAGCGGGATAGCGATACGCAGCACATCCAGCGGAAGCTGCAACACCATGTCGCCCTTGAGGCTGAACATCGCCACGATGGTCAGGAGCAGCGCGACCAGCGTCAGGGGGCTGATACGCGGAATGAAGCGTTGGCTGTACCAGGTCTCGCCTTTGCGACTGATGAGGATCTTGCGCGTAAGGAAACCAGCCAGGAATGGGATGCCCAGGTAGATCAGCACGGACTCGGCGATGCTGACAAAGTTGGTGTCAATTACGCTGCCCTGTAGACCGAACAATGGCGGCAGCAGACCAAGGAAGATCCATGCATACACACTGAAGAACAGGATCTGGAAGATGCTGTTGAAGGCAACCAACCCAGCGACGTATTGGTTGTTGCCACCCGCGATCTGATTCCACACCAGCACCATGGCGATGCAGCGAGCCAAACCGATGAGGATCAGGCCGGTCATGTACTCCGGCCTGTCAGCGAGAAAGACGATGGCCAGTACGAACATCAGCACTGGGCCAATCACCCAGTTTTGGATCAACGATAGCGCCAAGATGCGCTTGTCCTTGAACACCTCCGGCAGCTCTTCGTACCTGACCTTGGCCAACGGCGGATACATCATCACAATCAGGCCGATGGCAATCGGGATGTTGGTCGAACCCACCGAAAGACTGTTAAGCCAGGCCGGCAGCCCCTCGAACAGACTGCCCAAGCTGACACCAATCGCCATGGCGAGAAAGATCCAGACCGTCAGATAGCGATCCAAAAAAGAAAGACGGCTTTTACTCATCGTCATGTCTCCAGTGTCAGAGGGTGCCGATCAGGGCCAGCTCGGCCTTGAGTTGTTCGGCACTTAACCGCTTGAGCGGTAAAGCGAGGAAGGCTTCGATTCGGGTTCTGATCTGCTCCAGAGTGGCTTCGAAAGCCGCCTCGATCTCTTCTTGAGTCCCTTGATATTCCGAAGGGTCTGCCAAGCCCCAATGGGCCTTGGTGGCCGGCCCGAAAAACACCGGGCAGGCTTCGCCGGCAGCCTTGTCACACACCGTGATGACGAAATCAGGCGCCAGGTTCTCGTAGACATCACTGGACTTGCTATAGAGCCCTGCGGGCGAGATTTCAGCCTTATCCAACGTTTTCAGACTCAGCGGGTGCACTTCACCCTTCGGCTGGCTGCCGGCGCTGTAGGCGTGCATATCCGTCGGAGCCAAATGATTGAACATGGCTTCACAAAGAATGCTGCGGCAGCTGTTTGCGGTGCACAGAAACAGAATCTTCATCAGGCTATCTCGTAAAGACCGAGCGCTGCTCGGGCAGGCGTTAACTCAGCAGCAAGCGGCTAGGCGCTGAGGGCGATCCCCCATCACGTCGAGGCGTTTGGCGTCGGTACTGAGCCAATGCTGATTGGCGTCAAGAGTGGTTTTCAGTACGGCGATCACCCAGTCCGGCAGACTGGGATGCAGGCGGTAATACACCCACTGACCTTGCCGACGATCCTCCAGCAAACCGCAATTGCGCAGTTGCGCCAGGTGGCGGGAAACCTTCGGCTGGCTCTCATCGAGTGCGCAGGTCAGTTCGCAAACACACAGCTCTTCCTCACGGGTGATGAGCAACATCAGGCGAATGCGGGTTTCGTCGGCCAGGCATTTGAATACGGTGGTCGGTGTCAGATGGTCAGCCATAGGGGTCTCAACGTTTGTTTTTCACCAACACGAACATCTTGATGCGTTCATGGATCTCGTGAAGGGTGTGACGAAATGCATCATGTTTGGTGCTAGTGACCGGGTCTTCAAAGTTCCAGGCCAGCACCTCTCCGGCGCCTGGAAGGGCATGACATTCCAGAGACGATTTATCGCACAGCGTGATGACGTAATCGAAACGCTCTCCCGCAAACTCATCGATAGACTTGCTGTGCAACCCTTCGGTACTTACACCCAGGTGCTGAAGTGATCCCAAGGTGCGGGGATCAATCTCGCCGGGCGCAGTACCTGCACTGAAGGCTTCGAATTGCTCTGAATCAGTGTGGCGCAGCAGCGCTTCAGCAAGCTGCGAGCGGGCAGCATTAGCCACACAAACAAACAGCACGCGGGTCTTATCGGTCATCGCCAAGTCTCGAATTGGATATGGTTTTACGAATATACGATTTTCCGAATATTCAGTAAAGCAGCAAGACTGGTGACTCCACAAAATAGCCAATTTCAGACCAGAGACGCCCATAAGCCTCAGTCTGATCGCATTCAATGGCTTGTCTCCGGCTATTTAACATCTGATTACTCGCATATCCGTATTTGGTAATTAATCTGTCATCGTTGTCGCGTTAGGCTCTCCCGCACCGCAACCTCAAACATGAGCCTTGCGCTGAACAAACTGACCCTGCCTATTCTCGGCTGAAGGGGCAACGCCATCCTTCAAACGGGACTTTACATGTGCATCAACATGCACATATATTCTCGGTATGAACGTCACCACCAACCGATCACAAGCCATTGAGTCTGCCATTGAGTCTCTCGATGGTGCATTTTTCAAAGCCCTCTGCGAGCCGCCAAGAGTCGCGGTGCTAAAGCGCGTGATGCAATTGGGCCGAGCAGATGTGACCGCGATTGCGGCGGATCTACCCCAGGAGCGTTCGGTGGTATCTCGTCATCTTCAGGTGCTGCTGGATGCCGGGATCGTGCGCGCCACTAAGGTGGGACGTCAGATGTTCTATGAGGTGGACGGCCCAGCCATCGTCAAGCGACTGGAGGACATCCTCCATCACACCAAGAGCATTGCTTTATTGTGCTGCCCAGGTGGGTCTCGCTGATTTTTTCTTACCTTAAAATGTGTATAGGTGCGCACACATGAACGCAATAGATCACCCATTCGATGTTGTCGTAGTAGGCGCAGGGCAGGCAGGACTGGCCTGTGGCTGGCATTTGAAACAGCAGGGACTCGATTTCCTGATCCTGGATGAACAGCAGCAACCAGGTGGCAACTGGCGTAATTACTACGACAGCCTCGAACTGTTCTCTCCGGCAGCCTACTCCTCTCTACCGGGACTGCCGTTTCCTGGAGAACCGGGGCGCTACCCCTCCCGCGATGAAGTAGTGCGCTACCTGGAGCAGTACGCCAGCTTCTTCCAGTTGCCGATTCTTTCGGGGATACAGGTCATAAAGGTGGATGAGGAAGCTGGGGGGTTCCAGATAGTGGCTGCCAATGGGCAGCGCTTCTTTACCAGGGCGCTGATCGTGGCATCGGGGGCATTCAGTCGTCCCTATACACCGGACATTCCTGGGCTCGAAAGCTTCCAAGGTGTTCGCCTTCACAGTGCCGAGTATCGGAATGTGGAAATGCTCCGTGGTCAACGCATTGTAGTGATTGGAGCGGCGAACTCGGCGGTGCAGATTGCTTACGAGCTAGCCAAGGTGGCCGAGGTCACGCTTGCCACGCGCGAGGCGATTCGATTCTTTCCGCAGAAGCTGCTCGGCGCAGATTTCCACGCCTGGCTGAAATGGACAGGCCTGGAAAGAACCCGCTGGCTCAATGACCAGAGCACTCCGGTACTGGATGACGGTACTTACAAAAAGGCACTGAAGTCAGGACTTTTCAACCAGCGGTCGATGTTCGGGCAAGTAACCCCAACCGGAGTTGTTTGGACGGATGGTCACCACGAAGCCGTTGATTGCCTAATCTTCGCCACTGGTTTCCGCCCAAATATTTCCTTTCTAGAAGACCTCGCGGTGACGGATGATCGAGGGCGATTAATGCAGCGCGATGGACGAGCACTGCACATCCCAGGCCTGTACTTTATGGGGTTACCAAAGCAGCGCAATTTCGCCTCAGCAACTCTCAGAGGTGTAGGGCCTGACGCTGAAGTCATCCTTCCACATTTGCTACGCCATCTGCGCATCACGGGTAAAAAAATGTTGATAGTCGCGCAGCGATGAGCAACTAAAGCAATGATGCACGCCTACCTGGTCGGCGCCACATCCTTAGCCTTATCCGCAACGGTGCAACAACTTGATTCGCAGCAACCAGGTCTTGCCGCTCGGTCGCAGCACTCAGAATCATCGAACTGCGTGCTACACACACCTGTCTCTGGCAAGACCAATTCAACTCGCTTGGCCGCATCCCAATCACCGGCCAGCGCCGCTACCACCGAACGCACCTGTTCATAGCCTGTCAGGAGGAGGAAGGTCGGGGCGCGGCCATAGCTCTTCATTCCTACGATGAAGATCCCTTCATCAGGATGAGCCAGCTCGACGGCACCATGTGGACGAACAGTGCCGCAACTATGCTCATTCGGATCAATCAGCGGAGCAAGATGAATGGGGCTTTGAGTCGCTGAATCTAGCGCCAAGCGCAGTTCGGCAAGTAGTCCCAATTCAGGTCGGAAACCCGTTGCGACCACGATTTCATCCGCAACCGGGAGAGCATGGCCGTCCGCCTCGACAACGATGCCATTGATAGATGCACTAACCTTGTCGATGGCGATGTCAGTGAACAGCTCAATGGCCCCATCGTTCAACAGTTGGCGAACCCTCTGTCCTAACTTTCCTCGTTCCTCCAGCTTGTCGTTTGCCCCACCACCCAATATGCGATCCAAAGATGCGCCACGAATCACCCAATAGATCTTCGTGCGGGGCTCCTGCTGGGCAAGCCGAGTCAAATCTTGCAAGACATTGAACGCCGAATGGCCGCTGCCAACCACCATGACTCGCCGATTTGCATAGCGTTGCCGCTCACTATGAAGCACTTCGGGAATGCCGTAAGCGATGCGATCAGCCAGGCCCTTCTCGCCCAAGGCAGGAATACCATGTGCCCCCATCCAATTTGGCGAGCGGAACGTACCGGATGCATCTATGACTGCACTGGCGAGCACATCCTTTTCGCCCTCTTGTGTCCTGACCCGTAGCAGAAATGATGCGGCTGCACGGTTCTTCGTCTTCATGACGTCCTGGCCGAACCGAGTCACCGCCAGGACTTCGGTGTTCAGGCACAGGTACCTATTCACGGATGGCAGCGCTGCAAGTGGATATACGTACTCATCCAGCAGTTCACGTCCGGTGGGATAAACGTCTTCAGCGGGCGCCACCCATCCTTGGGCCGTGAGCAGCGTGGCAGCCTGCTTGTCGACGTTGAACCCCCATGGAGAGAACATCCGCACGTGCGCCCAGTTTTCGATGCTAGCCCCTGCGCTGGGCCCCGCTTCAAAGATCAAAGGTGTCAGCCCCCTCGCGATGAGATGGCAGGCAGCAGCCAGCCCCACAGGGCCGGCACCAATGATGGCAACAGGAAGTTTACTGTCCATGACTGACTCCTCGCTTCAGTGCGGCTGATTAACAGGAATTAGGTGCTCAACGATCACACAATCAAGCCACTGACCTTCAAGGCATGCATGTTTTTCGTACACACCTACCTCCCGAAACCCACACGAACGACACAACGCCAAACTGGCCGTGTTAAAGGTGAAAATGCGTGATAGCACCTTCCAGAAACCTCGGGTTTTGGCCTCATCCAGTAGCGCTTGAAGCAAAACTTTTCCTAGTCCTTGGCCTCGAATGCTCCGATCCAGGTAGATCGAAAAATCTGCGATACCGTCGTAACAGGTACGGGAACGGTAACTACTCAAACCTGCCCAAGCGACCACCTCATCCGCATCGTTAACCATAACCAAGGTCGGATAGCGCTCCATCAAGGCAATGCGCTCAAGCATGTCATTTGGCCCGCGCAACGTGGTCTCGAATGTAGAGCTTCGCTCCGCAATACCCTGGTTGTAGATGCCAGCTATCGACGCAGCGTCCCTGACTTCGGCGAATCGAATGTGCATGCTTGAACCCATCCAGTTGGTAGTAACAACATTTCAGATAAAAAAGGGGTTTACCTTTTATTTCATTTCGGGCACCGACGGGCAGCAGCCACTGACCAGGCCACAGCGAATCTCAGTCGCCCTAGTGATCTGCTTCAGCAAGCTCAACGCGCCTTGCCGCGCTTCGGGTGACAACTGCTCGATCATTGCCCGCTCTTCAGCGATCAGGTCAGCGCGGATCTTCTGGTAAAGCTCATGACCAGATTCAGTAACCTCAACCTGCACTGCACGACGATCCTCACAGTCCTCCACCCGCGACACATAACCCTTGCGCTCAAGCGTATCGACCACCCGGCTTGCAGTGCTTTTATCCAGAAACATCTCTTCTGCCAGCGCTTGCAGGCGGAGTCGGCCCATTTTGACCAGAGTCTCGATGGCATAGCATTGCGTGACCGAAACGTCGTAGCAGCAGATGCGATCCCGGTCGCGGAACTGATACACCCGGACGAGCTGGTTCAAGGCTTCGTACAGATCTTCGGAATCCTGAGTCAGCTGGTCTTTTTTTCGCTTTGCCATGGCCATCACAAATTAGTTGTTAGGTGCAACGATAATCTTGGTTTCAGGAAACGGTCAACCACTTCTTCATTTTGGTTGACGATGCTGTACAGGCCTCGCTAATTTGTTGCATCTAACAACTAAAATAGGCTCGCACCTTGTGAGTTATCCAATCAGCAGACAGGGCACAGTCAATCGAGTTGGGCTGGTCTGGGCGATGGGCATCGCACAGATACTCGCGTGGAGTACAACGTACTACTTGCCCGCAGTCCTCGCGACGCCGATTGCACGAGAGATGGGATGGTCGATTACCAGCACCGTGGCCGGACTTTCATGGGGTTTGTTGGTTGCAGGGGCTTGTTCTCCCATGGTTGGGAGGCAGATAGATCGGCACGGTGGCCGCCCCGTCCTGGCAACCAGTTCGATATTGATGGCACTGGGGCTGCTGCTGATGGGTGTGGCTAGCAACCTGGTCATCTACTACGTGGCCTGGACATTCATTGGCGCCGCCATGGCTGCCGGCCTGTATGACGCCGCATTCTCGACTCTTGGACGTCTATTTGGGGACAGCGCGCGCACTTCGATGACCGGACTCACTCTTCTGGGTGGGTTCGCCAGCACTTTGGGCTGGCCACTGATCGCTGGCCTAGAACATCAGATTGGCTGGAGATATAGCTGCGTCACGTTAGCCGCAGCTCATCTGGTCGTAGGATTACCGATTCATCTCTTGTTGATTCCAAAGAGTGAGTGCATCCCTAGCAGGGCGGCAGTTCCTACACACGCCTCTTCCGCCGCCACCGCCCATGACACAAAATCGGGTAATCGCCTCTTTCTGCTGTTGGCAGCGCTACTGACACTCCAGTCGCTGGTGATCTCTTCAATTTCTGTCCATTTGCTTGATGTGCTGAAACTGCTCGGCATCGCTACAGCCACCGCACTGGCCATCGGCATGATGATAGGGCCATCTCAAGTCGTAGCCCGGCTTGCAGAGCTCTCCCTTGGGCGAAACTTGCATCCGACCACATCTGCCAAGGCGGCGATATTGCTAAGCGGGATAGGAATCGGGCTGCTGATACCGGCTATTCCATGGCTGGCATTCATTGCGATGGCGCTATACGGCGCTGGAAATGGGATTCTGACCATCGCCCGTGGGACATTACCACTGACTCTTTTTGGGCAAGATGGCTACGGTACTCGCATGGGCTTATTGGCCCGCCCAATGCTGGTCGCACAAGCAGTAGGCCCTGTAGCAGCGGCTGTGATTCTGGACAAACTAGGCTCAACACCTTTGCTCGTTGTGATGTGCACTCTAGCGACGGCAAGCCTTATCGCGAGCTTCGGTCTTCCTTCGAAATAGATGGTTGACTCCAGAGAAGGCCACGATCACATCGCAGTGCCCGGTATGGAAACTTCTCACAACCATCTAATTACCTGGTTAGGCGACTCGCTGAAGTACCTGGGTCGAAAAAATCTATTGGTTACCCGACCTACCCGACCTACCCGGCCACTCGGGACAGGTCGAGGCCAAGCTGAGCATGAATAGGAGTGAAATGGCCTGCTTGGGCCGGAGTACGGCATTCGATCTACATTCCCAGCTCAGCCTCAAGCCGGGCCCCCTTCAAACTGGGCGGAAGCTTTCCGACCGGCATGGCCTGCAATAACCCATGTGCAAGATGCTCGGCGTGAGCGGAATAGATCGCGATCCTGCCTGACTCAACCGGCCTGTAAGGCACTACCGCGCCGACAGCGATTTGAGCAATTCTCAGTAAATTCAGCACGTCACCACCGACGTAGTCGCTGTCCAGATACTCGACAGTAGTGCGGGCGGGTGGCCGGGTTATTGTCCATAGTTCGACCACCACTTGATGGAGATCTATGGGGCCAAGGTGTTCCAGAGCAGCCTTCCACAGCAGTCCCTCCTGTGACATTTTCAGTCGGGTGCTGGTCATTTAGAGGTCATTCGGAAATCACGGATGTTCGGGTGTGGTTGTTTTCAGATATCTGCGAACGGTAGTTTTCGACAGCCCCAATGCTTCCGAAATCTCGGCCACGGATACTCCTTCGTTGTTCAGACGATTAGCCTCTGCAGCCTTGTCCGCCGCCCCGGATCGAGGTGGTCGGCCAGGTGGTAGCTTCCCAGCACGTGACAACGACTCCATCTCAGAATCGACGCCATCTCTTTTAATCTTATTCAACTGCTTGTTTAGACGCTTCAGCCCTTCCCGGAATGGTTCATTGGACTGCAGAGAGGTCGCCATGAGGATCAACGAAGCCGCCTCTACCTCCAGTAGCGCTGCTAGCCGAATGAGGACGTCAATCGTGATATTTACTTCCCCACGCTCTATCTGGCCCCAGTAGGAACGGTCGATGCTGATCAGGTTTTCTTGAGATAGGCCTTTTCTTCTACGCACGGCGCGTACCACTACAGCTAGTGCTTCTGCCGCCTCCATGACTTTTCCTCAAGTAAATCGAGGATAAAGCCATATTGCGACGCACCATAACACGGGCTATGATCCGTATTACGGTGCGTGCCGAGGTCTAAGGTCGGCCTTCCATGATTTAGATCGTCGCAAATAGCGCAACGCAGCACGCGTGCGGGAGGCCTATCCGCACGACGGCGAACGGCAACAAACAGGATTGAATTGTCAATTTCCTGGTTATTAATCAAAGGACACCCTATGGCTAGCGTCGAAGAACCCGACTTTATGAAAGGGCCACGGACGCCTCTTGAAGGCCTGTCGAGCAGCTCAGAAGCACGAGCGCTGGTGAGCCAACGCTTCCCCGGAAAGCCGTACTGCTTGATCACGGACTGGACAATATTTCGCATCGAAGTCACTCCCGACGAACTCTCCAAGGTTCATGCAGCGGGTCAGCTCCCAATGATCGTGTTTGCTCACAATGTGGTCGAGGACAGTCAGGGACGTTTTCAGCAAGGCGACTGGGTTCGCTCAAGCATGTGCACCAATTTCAACGACGGTGTCGTGTTCGAAACCAGAAACACCATTTACGCCTTGATCGGCCCAGGTCATGAACAACCTGCGAGCCTGAAGACTATTTTTTCCTTCTTCTAATCTGCGCTCTGTAACGCGGCCTCTTGAGACCCAAGGACATACGATGTTTAGAACACACGACGACGACATGCTCGGTCTACCGGGCATGTTTGGCGAAGGTCAATGCCATTGGCAGAAGGTATCCAGAGTGCTACGAACCCATTGGTATCACGTGACCGTCCAAGCAAAGTACCAAGACAAAATCACCGAAGCGGCGCTGATGGTCGACAACGAAAATCGGCTACAGCAAATTTTGATTGCCCAAGACGCCGAGACCATCGTCACCGATGTTCAGGTAGTCACGCCGGCCCACATGAATGGCACAAAAGGTTGGCGCATGGAAACTCTGACCAAGGTGACACTTGGTGAAGACGAGAACGAGGGCGTGGTGTGTCTAGTGGAAGTAGAGACAGGCTCCACATACCACAGCTCCCACAACCCTGCTTTCCAAAGTAACTTGCTGACCAATCTCAGCCCGATTTTTCAAGCGGGCATGATCCGCGCAGCCTGAAATCCATCAGGTTTTCGGCACGGCATCAGCTTGGTTGATTCCGTGTCGAACTCCTAGTCGCGCCATACGAGCGGTCAAAGGAACGCAATTATGCCGAACACGATTGAAGTAAGTTTTCACGTAAAGCGCCATACAGATTTCGAACTTATGCGAATCATCAAAGCTCAGGGGCAAGGGTTTGACGAGCCCGTTACCGCCTACCTCTGCGGAGTCGCCATCAGGGCGCGCACTGGCATCGGTGTGGTTTTTGGCCACAAACGCGAAGACCAGTACGGTCGGTTCGGCGATGGTCATTTAATCCGAACTTCAGACGTTATTAAGGCTGAACGCGAGGGACGATTTTGGGTGCTGACAACAGTGAACTCACGGTACGTAGTTGCGACTTTTCAGCGAGGGAACGGTCGCTCAACCCTCCGTGAGTTCCTGCGTCTTTCACGGGGGCACCACCATTTGCCCCCCCACGTGCTGCAGTGATGGTCGTGTTTTTCTTCGCCATGGATGAAGCTTCCTGAGTAACTCCAAGGTGGTGTCATGATCGTCAAGGCAGGCGAAATCATCTGCATAGCCTCGGGCATTTTCGAAGGGTACGACCGCGCCGGGCCATTTGTCGCTACGCAGGACTTCGACCTCGATTCATTCGTTACAGAGGTAATGAAGCCGCTGACCGAGAGATGGGAGGTGTCGAGCTTGTTATCGGAAATACCAAGGATGCTTTTCGAATGCGGATTCATCACCAAGTTACCTTGTCGGAACATTCACCTGGGAGCGATGGGCGAAGTCGACATTCGGGAGGTGCAGGAAGACTTCTGATGACGACGCTTCAAGCATTTGACTAAAGCGTCATGATGGTAGCGATAGGGCTGAGATGGTTTGCACTACGCCAGTGATTTTGAGAACGCTGAAGAAGCAGGAGATTTCAGCGGACGCATCGGCTTCCAGGCTAAGGCGACTCAGGACTATCAGACACTGGCAGGGTTGGTTAACGTAAATTGCTAGGATAATCGGCGACTACTTGATCGGTACCCGTTAGGGTCTGACCTATGACCTGGTACGGCTGTTTGGTTTGGCCGTACTCCATTCCAGGCGAACCAGCGGGCATACCCGGCACCGCAACTCCGACGAGGTCGGGGTGGTTCTTCAGGTCGAGAATCTGCGCTACCGGTACATGGCCTTCGACAAATTTTCCGTCAATCATCGCGGTATGACAGGAGGCCAAGCGTGGAGCGACGCCGAGGCGCTGTTTGACTTCGCTCATGTTGGGCTCGACATGGTCGCGCACGCTGAAGCCATTAACTTCAAGATACTTTATCCAGTCCTTGCAGCAGCCGCAGTTAGGATCGCGGTAAACGTCGATGACTTCAGCGGCTTGTGCCGCTCCGGTCATGAGTAGTGTCGTGAACGCAGCAATTCGCAGACTGGCATTCATGGGAGTTCTCCTGTTTATAAATAATGCTTACCGACAGCAGCAACCGCCGCCGTTCCCGCCACAACCGGAGGATTTCTTACTTTCTACGCTTTCCACTGTCGCCAGCTGTGCTGGATAGCCCGCGTTCTCCAGGGCTGCAAGCAGCGCATGGCTGTCCGAATCGCCGCTGACCTTCACCTGTCCGGCTTGTAAATCCACCGCTACGTCACTCACGCCTTCAACTGGGCGCAGCGCTTCGGTGACATGTTTGACACATGAACCACAGCTCATGCCTTGGACTCGCAGTTCAACAGTTTTCATTGATGACTCCTCACAACAAAGTTGATCATGGAAAGACTGACGCATGAGGCTTTTCTGCGGCGTTGGCTTATCGTCAACCTTGCCGCCATGGCAAGGTCAAGCGGTCGTTTTCACTCAATCAAAGGACGCCTGGCGCAGACGCAAGGCGTTGAATACCACCGACGCCGAGCTCACGCTCATGGCCAGTGCGGCAATGAGCGGTGACAGAAGGTGACCGGTAAGTGGATAGAACAAGCCGGCAGCCAGTGGGATGCCCATAGCGTTGTAAAGGAAGGCGAAGGTCAGGTTCTGGTGCATATTTCTCACCGTTGCTACTGACAGGCTGCGAGCACGCAGGATACCGAGCAGATCGCCCTTGACCAGGGTGACCTGAGCGCTGTTCATCGCCACATCAGTGCCAGTGCCCATGGCGATACCTACATCAGCGCGAGCCAGTGCGGGGGCATCATTAATGCCGTCGCCGGCCATCGCCACGCGGTGTCCGGCTTGTTGCAGAGATGCCACCAGACGTTCTTTATCTTGCGGTTTGACCTCGCCGTGCACCTCCTCGATGCCCAACTGGCGAGCTACCGAGCGAGCAGTCGTAAGGCCGTCGCCAGTGGCCATGATGACCTTGACGCCATCCGCCTGCAGACGCTCGACGGCCAGCTTCGTGGTGGGTTTGATGGGGTCGGCAACAGCCAGCAAACCCGCAAGGGCGCCATTGACTGCCAGGTACATGATGCTCGTACCGTCACCGCGTAGCTTCTCGGCATGTGCTTGCAAGCTCTCTGTGGAAACGCCGGCCTCCTGCATCAACGCGGTATTGCCTAGCATCAGGCGGCGACCCTCGACCTGACCGCTTACACCAATACCTGAGGCTGACTCGAAGGTTTCAGGTGTCACCAGTTTTAGCCCTGCGGCACGAGCCTGCTCGACGATGGCGTGGGCCAATGGATGCTCACTGCCCTGATCGAGACTTGCGGCCAAGCGCAACACTTCATTCTGAGTAAATCCGTGTACGGCCTCGACGCTATGGAACGCTGGTCGACCTTCAGTGAGGGTGCCAGTTTTGTCGACTATCAAGATGTCTATCTTGCGCAGGTTTTCGATGGCGGCGGCATCGCGAAACAATACGCCGCTGCCAGCAGCCTTGCCGGTGGCAACCATGACTGACATCGGTGTCGCTAGGCCAAGGGCACAGGGACAGGCGATGATCATGACCGCGACAGCGTTGATTAGTCCGAACACCCAACTTGGCTCGGGCCCCCAAAGCCCCCAGCCGAGTAGAGTCAGCGCGGCGATAGCAATCACTACTATCACAAAGTAACTGGCAATCACGTCTGCCAGCCGTTGCATCGGCGCTTTTGAACGTTGTGCCTGCACAACCATCTGCACAATCTGTGCGAGCAGGGTCGCTGATCCTATCTTCTGCGCCTGCATCACCAGACTGCCGTGGATGTTGAGGGTGGCTCCGATCAGCGCGTCGCCGGCCCTCTTCATGATCGGTATTGGTTCGCCGGTGAGCATCGACTCATCTACAGCGCTTTCGCCTTGCAACACCTGACCGTCGACAGGCACTTTTTCGCCCGGTCGCACACGTAACGTGTCGCCGCTGTGTACGTGTGTCAGCGGGATGTCTTCTTCCGTGCCATCAGCATTGATCCGTCGGGCAGTTTTGGGTGCCAGTCCAAGCAACGACTTGATGGCAGCTGAGGTTTGCGAGCGAGCCTTGAGCTCAAGCATCTGGCCGAGAAGGGTCAGTGAAATGATCACAGCCGCCGCTTCGAAGTACACACCGATGCGGCCCTCCATCATGAAGTTGCTGGGGAATACATCGGGGGTCAGGGTGGCCACGACGCTGTAAAGGAAGGCCGCCGCCGTGCCGAGGCCGATTAGCGTCCACATGTTCGGACTTCGCTGAATCACCGAACGCACACCACGCACATAAAACGGCCAGCCAGCCCACAGCACGACGGGTGTAGCCAATCCCAGCTCGACCCAATTTTGCGTGGTGCCATGGAACAGCTCCAGAGCATGGCCACCCATAGCCAGCACGGTTACGATCACTGTCAGTGGCAATGTCCACCAGAAGCGCCGGGTGAAGTCCTTGAGTTCTAAGTTCTCTTCTTCCTCCAATTCGGGAATCACCGGCTCTAAGGTCATGCCGCACTTAGGGCAGACGCCGGGGCCGATCTGGCGAATTTCCGGATGCATGGGACATGTGTATTCAGCGGCGCCCGTTACCGGTTCTACTGTTCTCTGATGGACTGGTTCGATTTTCAGTTGAGATATTCGATAACGCTCGGGCTCGGCCCTGAAGGTCGTTTGGCATTTCTGGCTGCAGAACCGGTAGTTTTGCCCCTCATACTCCGTGCTGAACTGGCTGTCGTTACTGACGGTCATGCCACATACCGGATCATGGGTGCCGGTGGGTTGAGGTTCAGACTTCTGTATTAAGTCGTGCTCTTGACGAAGCTCAGGGGTGTGCATGAGCTAACTCCTGTTCGCATCCTTGGTTGAGGCTGAGGTGTCGTCGTGATGGCTGTGACCACCGTGGTGGTGCCCGAAAAAATGCATCAGCGGGCACAACAGCAAAATCATGTAAGGCAGTAAGCCCAGCATATGGCCGTAGTGTTCTCTTGCCAGATAGAACAGCACGATCACCAGCAGCATGCCCAGCGCTATGCCGGGTTTGCTCCTCCAAAATGTTGGAGAGGTGTTAGCGGAATGTGGTGAATTCATCATGGTTCTGTACTCCTGAGGGAGTGCTGTTTAGTGATACGTCGTAAAGGTGCAACGGGCGGCAGTTTTACCCTTGGCATATTGGCTAAAGTAAAACCGTCGCTGCATTGCCTACAGACTTGTGCGCGTCACTTGCTCATCGGCATGTTCATCATGCTCGATTGCTGATCCATCATTTTCATCATCATGTTCATCATTCCCATCTCCATGCCGTCTTTGTTGCCGTCCATGCCCATGCCCTTGCCATGACAGTTCTTATGCATCATGGCCATGCTGTCCTTCATCGTCTTCATGCTCTCCTGCATGGCGGCGTGTCGCTCGGCAGGGGTCTTGGCGGCGGCTGCCTTGTCGTGTGCAGCCTGCATTTTTTGCATTTGCTCGGTCATGACATTGTTTTGCATCGGCGTAGCTGCTTCGCTTGTCTTGGCGGGCGCGGTCTGCCCCTCCGGATGATGCTCATCGACTGCCGAGGCGATAAGTGGGCTGCTCACGAGCAGGGTGGCGAGGATAAATTTCAATGTGGCATGCATGGCAATCTCCAAAGGGTCAGGACAACTCAGGTAATACCGAGCCGCGCCAGGTTGGCGCAGTCAGACAGTGCGCCGAAGATCGGCGCGCAGAAGGTCGGTTTAATCGTTGAAACGGACGAAAATCAGGCGGGCAGGAGGTCTGGCCGGTACAGGGCGCAGTAATGCAAGAAAGGCAAAAGCGGAGGGATTGGCGGGATACAAAATTAGCAACGCTGGGATAAGGAGCAGAAACGTCCAACTGAACAGGTCAAATATTTGAAGATGGAGCGAAGGACTTACAGCTATTGCCGCATCGGCGCAGTGCTGAAGGCAACCGATGGCATGGGCGTCGTGGCTATCGTGATCTTGCGCGGTGATCAGCGAGACATGAGTTGTAGCCGGATTGTGGCTGGGCTGTGCCAGACATCCCTGGGTCGCTGCCAGACCAAACGCTAACACCCACAGCACGATGGCGAGGCGTATGAACGTTGGTTGACGATGGCGAAACCAGAACATGGAGAATCTCCGGTACTGATTAGCGGATTTTATTTTTTCAACATACGCCACATTGAAATGCCACGGTTGATCTACATCAATTTATGCAGCCGGCTGTCGGTTCTGTGGTGCGGTCAAATTTTATGACGCCCGTCGATCTTTCAGATGTTGAGTTTCTCCGTGTGCTGTCAAAAGTGTAATCACCGGCTAAGCGTGCTGACAGGTGCGTCCCCTCATCATCCTCATCGAGCTGACGCTCAAACTCTCTGGTTTCATCGAGAGTCAATTCCTTGAAGGAGATGCACTATGAAAGCAACCAACGTTGTGATTCTTACACTCAGTTTGGCTATATCGTCCCTGGCCTTTGCCGAAGGTGGCGGCGACCGTGCGGTTGAGCGCATGGAACGAGCTCGCGAGACGGCAATGACCACCACAAAACCCGTCCCACAATCGCAAGTGCAAGAGGATATTGCACAGGAAAAGCCCACGGCTGAAGAGCAGAAGCATCAATGCTGAGTCGCCCAGCTTACGGAAATGTAATCACCCCGTTTGCTGGCTTATGGCATCTTCCAATGTATCAAGCGCACTAGCTATCCAAAGCGTGAACCCTCGGGAACACGCTAACGTGCGTGCACCTGACATCCGACTGACGGGACATGAATCGGTATGCATTCCAAAACTTCTCGGCGCACCTTTGTGAAAGGTCTCACCGCAGGCGGGATTCTCGGTGGCTTAGGCCTCTGGCATACACCTATATGGGCGGCCCGTAGCTTGGGCGAGACTAATGTCCTGTCAGGTACAGAGTTCGACCTCTTTATCGGAGAAACACCGGTAAATATCACTGGGAATGCCCGGACTGCCATGACAATCAATGGCGGGATTCCGGGGCCTCAGCTGCGCTGGCGTGAGGGCGATACCGTGACCTTGCGGGTCAAGAACCGCCTTAAGGATATGACATCAATCCACTGGCACGGGATTATCCTCCCCGCGAATATGGACGGTGTGCCGGGCCTTAGCTTCCATGGGATCGAGCCTAACGGCACGTACGTCTATCAATTCAAGGTTAAGCAGAATGGAACGTATTGGTATCACAGTCACTCCGGCTTCCAAGAACAGGTAGGTGTATACGGCCCATTGGTAATCGACGCGAAAGAGCCCGAGCCATTTGAGTATGACCGTGACTACGTGGTGATGCTTACTGACTGGACGGATGAAGATCCTGCTTCGTTGATGAAAACATTGAAGAAGCAGTCTGACTACTACAACACCCACAAACGTACAGTCAGTGATTTCATACATGACGTAGCTGACAAAGGTTGGTCAGCTACCGTCGCTGACCGCAAGATGTGGGCAGAAATGAAGATGAATCCCACTGACATTGCAGACGTCAGTGGCGCGACATACACCTACTTGATGAACGGCCACGCGCCGAACTCCAACTGGACGGGCACCTTCAAACCTGGCGAAAAGCTTAGGTTGAGGTTCATCAATGGTTCGGCCATGAGCTACTTTGATGTCCGTATTCCGGGTTTGAAGATGACTGTCGTGGCTGCCGATGGCCAGTATGTTAAGCCCGTAAGCGTGGACGAGTTCAGGATCGCCACAGCTGAGACCTTCGATGTGATCGTCGAACCAACTCAGGACGCCTACACACTGTTTGCGCAGTCGATGGATCGGTCGGGGTACGCAAGAGGCACCTTGGCCGTCCGGTCTGGCTTGGCCGCTCCAGTACCTGAGCTAGACCCACGTCCTCTCGTCACCATGGCCGACATGGGTATGGCCGGTATGGATCATGGCGCGATGGCTGGTATGGGCGATATGGCTGGAATGGATCACAGCAAGATGGCCGGCATGGGGGACAGCTCAATGGAGGGCATGTCAGGCATGGACGGCGGTGCCATGAAAGGCATGAACCATGGCGCTACGCAAGACATGTCCGGCATGGACAGCATGGCTGGGATGGATCACAGCAAAATGTCCATGGGCGGCATGAGTGGTATGGGAGAAATGCAGTCGCACCCAGCCACAGAATCCAACAATCCTCTCGTCGACATGCAGGCAATGTCGACGTCGCCAAAGCTTGATGATCCTGGCATGGGCCTTCGCGAGAATGGTCGAAAGGTGCTGACGTATTCCGACCTAAAGAGCACGTTTGAGGATCCAGATGGCCGTGAGCCAAGTCGAACTATCGAACTGCACTTGACCGGGCATATGGAGAAATTTTCCTGGTCTTTCAATGGGGTGAAGTTTTCGGACGCCGAGCCTTTAAAACTGAAATACGGCGAGCGAGTCCGGATCGTTCTCGTCAACGACACCATGATGACTCATCCCATCCACTTGCATGGCATGTGGAGCGACCTTGAAGATGAAAACGGGCAATTCCTTGTCCGCAAACACACCATTGATATGCCGCCTGGATCAAAGCGCAGTTACCGAGTGACAGCCGATGCACTGGGACGCTGGGCCTATCACTGCCATCTCCTGTACCACATGGAAATGGGGATGTTCCGCGAAGTGCGTGTAGAGGAATAAGGAGTCGACTATGAGCAATTTTCTTTGCGGGACTCGCATGCACTCAGCTGTGTTTACGGTCGCTCTGACCGCTGGTTTTGTCTTCCCCGCAGCCGCTGAAACAAGCCAGGGTACCGAAGACGGGCAGATGCAGACTATGGATCACGGCCAGATGCAGGGTATGGATCACAGCCAGATGCAGGGTATGGATCACAGCAAAATGGAGGGTATGCAGCCCGCCAAGCAACAACCGCAGACCCAAAGCCGGACGCCGATACCGCAATTGACTGATGCCGACAGAGCCGCTGTCTATAAGTCCCCTGGTGGTCACGCGGTTCATGACACAGCCCTCAACTCATTTTTTATATTTGAGAAGTTGGAATGGCAGGATGCTGACGATGGAAGCGCACTGAATTGGGAAGCCCAAGGTTGGATAGGGGGAGATGTTGATCGTCTATGGTTGCGCTCCGAAGGCGAGCGTACCAATGGGAAGACTGAAGAAGCTGAGGTTCAAGCTTTATGGGGACACGCCATCAGCCCTTGGTGGGATCTAGTCGGCGGCGTTCGTCAAGACTTCAAACCAGGCGACCCTCAAACGTGGGCGGCTTTCGGTATCCAGGGCTTGGCGCTCTACAATTTCGAGGCCCAGGCTACTGCTTATTTGGGTGAAGGCGGCCAGACCGCAGCGCGGCTGGAAGGTGACTACGACATTCTCCTAACCAATAAGCTGATTTTGCAACCGACGGCAGAATTCAATTTCTATGGCAAAAACGATCCCAAACGTGGAGTTGGTTCAGGGCTGTCTGAGAGTGAAGTCGGTTTGCGGCTCCGATACGAAATCCGTCCAGAGTTCGCACCTTATGTAGGCGTGACTTGGAATCGGGCTTATGGAAAGACCGCTGACTATGCCAGCGAGGAAGGCGACGACAGTAACGAAGCACGCCTGGTGCTCGGCGTACGGGTGTGGTTCTAAACCACAGTTAGCGGCACCAAATAATTATATAACCTCATTACAACAGCTACGCGCTGTGAGGAGCCTTGCATGTCTGTATTTAAATCCTGTGTTGTGGCCGTCGCTCTTTCATCCAGCCTTCTGCTCAGTGCAGTTACCCAGGCTCACCCGAAACTGGTGTCTTCGACTCCGGCTGAAGGCGAGAGCGGCCCAGCTCCAGCAAAGATTGAGCTGCACTTTTCTGAAAACTTGGTTACCCAGTTTTCAGGAGCCAAGTTGATCATGACCGACATGCCTGGCATGTCACACTCGCCTATGGGTGTGAAAGCCAGCGTGGCCGGCAGTAACGATCCTAAAACCATGGTCTTGACCCCGGCCTCTCCTCTCACAGCTGGCACCTACAAAGTGGAATGGCGAGCGGTTTCCTCCGATACCCATCCGATTACCGGCAGCGTTACTTTCAAAGTGAAATAAGCATGAGCGACCCTTTGAATGTGGTACTGCGCCTCGCGCTTTACCTGGATCTTATGCTCCTGTTCGGTCTTGCCGTCTTTGGGCTATACAGCTTTCGGGGAAAAGAGCGTGTATCGGGGACGCTGTTGCATTTTGGGTCGCTACTACCTGGCACCGCTGTTATAGGTATGCTTTTGTCCATAGCAGCTTTTGTAGTTATGACAAAAAATATGAGCGGCGCATCCGACTGGGCGGAGCTGCGACCTCACATGGAAATGATGCTGTACGAGACTGAGGTCGGCTACAGCTGGGTGACACGCATGATCTCGCTAGCAGTGGTGATTTTTGCTGGAAGCCAGAACAGGCGATGGCCGACGGGCAGTCTCTGGGTCGCTACCATTGCGGGCAGCATTGCCTTAGCGACAATCCCATGGACAGGTCACGGGGCGATGGATGAAGGCGCCCTGCGATTCTGGCACTTTGCCGCTGATATTCTGCACCTACTTGCCGCTGGCGGATGGATCGGAGCTCTCGCGGCGTTTGGTCTGATGTTGAGTATTAGGGGGGCTAATTCGGAGCAATTGGTAAGAGTGCTATCGCGAGCGCTCAGGGGATTCGAAACAGCGGGCGCATTCATTGTTGGTACGATCATAGTTACTGGCGTCGCTAATTATCTCTTCATCGTCGGGCCGACAGTAATCGAAGTCGTAACCAGCACCTATGGCGCTCTCCTACTCGTGAAGATCCTACTTTTCGTGGGCATGATCGGGCTGGCTACCCTCAATCGTTTCTACCTGAGCCCTTCACTAGAGCGGTCTGTGGTGGCCGGTGATTTTTCTCTAGCAGCAACTGCTTTGAGAAAAAGTGTGGTGATCGAATCGACCTGTGCTGTCGTCATCGTTTGCTTGGTGGCTTGGCTAGGAACATTGAGCCCCTCAATCGAGATGGCTCAAGGGTGATCCAGGAGCTAGATCCGAGCGGCCCCAAGGGCGCTCAGATCTGAGCAACGACTATCGGCTGATGGGGTAGTCAGCGACCACTTCTTGCGCACCTGCCTTGGTGAGCCCCAGGACTTGGTAAGGTTGATGATTCTGGCCGTAGTCCATACCAGGAGAACCTGCGGGCATGCCTGGCACTGCAATTCCTGCGAGGTCTGAACGACCATTCAGCTTCTTGATTTCATCGGCTGGGACATGACCCTCTACGAATTTGCCGTCAATCACAGCCGTATGGCATGAAGCGAGTCCCTGTGGCACGCCCAGGTTCTGCTTGATAGCGCTCATGTTGGTTTCCACGTGGTCGACCACCTTGAATCCATTCGATTCGAGGTGCTTGACCCATTCCTTGCAGCACCCGCAGTTCGCGTCCCGATGTACATCGATTGTGAGTGGCTCAGCTGCCTGCACAACCCCACAAATCATCAATCCCATAGCAAGCGATAGCTTTCGTTTGAACATTCGATGCACCTCGTCACGTTTTAGTGTGTGGTTGCGCTCTATGCACTGGCCGTAGGCCAGGAGTCGTGCTTCCGCACTGGATGGAAGGCAGGTTAAGCGCAAAAAGCTCAGATTGCCGATTACGTTTTTGTAAGCTGCCGACTAGGAGCTATCCGTTTGCTGTTGGGGCAATTACATTTGCGTAAGCTTCCGCACAGTCGTCAGATTGGTAGCACACTAGAACACCGCAAAACCGGAGCCCCTGCATGAAAATCTTGGTTGCAGAAGACGAACCCAAAATTGGAATGTACCTACAGCAAGGCCTCTTGGAGGCCGGCTTCAGTGTCGACCGGGTTGTGACGGGAACAGAGGCGTTACACCAGGCGCTAAATGAGGCCTACGATCTTCTAATCCTGGACGTAATGATGCCGGGCCTGGATGGCTGGGAGATCATTCGATCTGTCCGCACAGCCGGGAACTCGGTTCCTGTGCTGTTTCTGACTGCCAGGGACGGAGTTGATGACCGAGTCAAAGGCTTGGAGTTAGGTGCGGACGATTATCTAGTCAAACCCTTCGCATTTTCTGAATTGCTTGCCCGCGTCAGAAGCTTGCTTCGCCGTGGCGCCGCCGTACCCAACCAGACATCTATTAAGATCGGGGATCTGGAGGTCGATCTTCTAAAGCGACGGGCCTCGCGCTCAGGTCGACGCATTGACCTTACCGCCAAGGAATTTTCGCTGCTAGAGCTGCTGATGCGCCGTCGGGGAGAAGTCTTGCCGAAATCACTGATCGCATCGCAGGTTTGGGACATGAACTTCGACAGTGACACTAACGTGATCGAAGTCGCGATTCGTCGGCTCCGGGCCAAAATCGATGACGATTTCGACACCAAGATGATTCAGACCGCGAGGGGAATGGGGTACATGCTAGATGCTCCGGATACTGAATGAAGCGCGCATCTCTTACCCTCCGTTTAAGCATGATGTTTGTCTGTGCCGTGGTCGCCGTGCTGGTAGTTGCAGGCTTTACTTTTGACGGATTCAGCCAACATCACTTCAAGGCCCTCGACCGTCAATCGATGACGGAAAAGCTCGAATCCATTCGGCAAATAATGGATGGCGAAGCTGGCTCTGCAGAACCTTCAGAAGTTGTGTTGCAACTGCAAGCTCTCCTAGGTGCTCACCAGGAACTCTCAGCCTCAATTATCGCGAAGGGAGGGAAGACGTTCTTCGCAACTTCAAATGCAGTTGGACATCCTCCTTCCTCCTCTGGTGATCCAAGGGAAGATATGTGGGAGTGGACAGCTGGAAGCCATATGTACAGAGGCATGAAAGCCCAAGTTCATTTGGCGAATGAAGCTGAGCCACTGACCGCGTGGTTGAGTCTAGACGTCACAAGCCATATGCATTTCGTTGAAACTCTGCGCTGGTGGTTGGTGATCGGGCTGGCAATTAGCGCCTTGGTCAGCGCAGGTTTAGGGTGGCTGGTGGCGCGGAGCGGGCTGAAGCCAGTTGCCCAAGTGACGCAAGTCGCGGCCTCGATGTCAGCCGGATCGCTGAAAGAGCGGATTCCCATGGACTCCGTGCCTCGCGAGCTAGAGCTCCTCGTCACTTCGTTCAACGCTATGCTTGCTCGCCTGGAAGAATCATTTGCTCGGTTGTCTAACTTTTCAGCCGATATCGCGCACGAGCTACGTACTCCTATCAGCAATCTGCGCACACACACCGAAGTCATCCTCACAAAGAAACGTGCACCAGAGGATTATGAAGAGAATCTTTATTCCAACCTGGAAGATCTGAACCGACTCTCCAGCATTATTGACGGCATGCTTTTCTTAGCAAAGTCGGACAACGGTCTGGTTCTACCTGCCAAAGAGAAAGTCGAGTTGCGTTCGGTCGTCGAAAAATTGTTCGAGTATTACCAGCTTCTGGCAGACGACACAGGGGTAAAGCTGCAGGTAGTCGGGCACGGCGCGGTGAATGGTGACAGGACGATGCTGGATCGGACGATCTCAAATTTGCTGTCCAATGCGCTCAGGTATACCCCACCTGACTGTACGATCTCCGTGAAAATCGAGCCCCTTGGCGACATGATCAGCTTTTCAGTGAAAAACCCCGGCGAGGAGATAGCGGTAGAGCATCTGCCCCGGCTGTTTGACCGTTTTTACCGAGTCGATCCCGCACGGAGAGAGAGCGCTACGAACCATGCGGGGTTAGGGCTGGCAATCGTCAAATCACTGGTTGACGCCCATGACGGCACCGTTGGATGTGACTCCAGAGAAGGTTATACGACCTTTATGATCAGCCTACCCGCGTGGCCTGCTGACCACGAGTGAAAGCAAAGAGATCGCCCGGCCCTGTCCACAAACATGGCAAGAACAAACGTGAGTACCACCGTCATTGTGAGTGTTCTGCTGAACATGGCGTTCGGGCTTCAACTCGTCTTATCGGGTTTTGATACGTTTGACCTATCCCCCCAGGGGGGATAGGATGCCGGCGTAATTCATTGAGGCCCGAGGCTCAAGCCATGAGTGAGCAAGAACACCAACATAGCCATCCGCACACCCACCAAAGTCACGAGGCGATCATCAAGCGCCTCAAGCGGGCTGATGGCCATTTACGCGGCATCATCACCATGATCGAAGAGGGTCGTGAATGCGTGGACATTGCTCAGCAGTTGCACGCTGTCGAAAAAGCGGTCTGCCAGGCGAAGCGCACGCTCATCCAGGATCACATCGATCACTGCCTTGAGGACACCGTTTCGGCGTTAGGTAATGGCGAGCGCGCACCGCTGGAAGCCTTCAAGCAAATCACCAAGTACCTCTAGGTCTGACATGCCCAACTTCGCTGAACTGCTGCAACAAGGCGGGGCTCACGCCTGGCTGTATTTCCCGAGCGCTATTTTGCTCGGTGCCTTGCATGGCCTAGAACCGGGCCATTCAAAAACCATGATGGCGGCCTTTATCGTGGCCATCCGTGGCTCGGTAAAACAGGCTGTTTTGTTGGGTTTGGCCGCGACGCTGTCGCACACCGCTGTGGTGTGGTTGGTCGCCATCGGTGGTATGTACCTGGGCAAAGGTCTGGACGCTCAAACCACTGAGCCGTACTTCCAGCTCGCGTCTTCTGCACTGATTATCGTAATTGCCCTGTGGATGCTGTGGCGTACCTGGCGCGGTGAGCAGATGTTCAAGTTCGAGCAAGTTGATCATCACCACCACGGCGAGCATGAGCATGGTCATCATGATGAGACCCATCGAATCGATACCGGCCACGGGCGCATCGAACTGTCTGTCTTTGAAGAGGGTATGCCACCGCACTGGCGCTTGAAGGCGTTGACCGGGCATATCTGGCCTGCTTCAGACGTTCGTCTCACTACTACCCGTCCAGACGGCAGCACTCAAACGTTTTCATTCGTCGAGCGCGAAGGCTTCCTGGAATCGAAGGTCAATATTCCAGAGCCTCATGAATTCAGTGCTCGCTTGAGTCTCGGGCATGCGGGTCACTCCCATGATTACGACTTGGAGTACCAGGAGCATGACCATGGGCACGCACATTCCGAACTGGAAGGCCTGGAGTTGTCGATTGATGGCTACCAGGATGCGCATGAACGTGCGCATGCCAACGATATCCGTAAGCGCTTCACCAACCGAGAGGTCACCACGGGCCAGATCGTCATGTTCGGTCTGACTGGCGGTCTGATTCCTTGTCCTGCCGCCATTACCGTCCTGTTGCTGTGTCTTCAGGTTAAAGAGGTCGCGCTGGGAGGCATGCTCGTCCTGTGCTTCAGCATTGGCTTGGCGATCACGTTGGTGACTGTGGGTGCTGCTGCGGCCATTGGTGCTAAACAGGCTTCAAACCGCTGGCCATGGCTGGGCACCGTTGCTCGTCGCGCACCTTACCTTTCCAGCGTGTTAATCATCAGTGTTGGCCTCTATGTAGGGTTCCATGGCTGGATGGGACTGACCGCCTAACGAGGCACTGAGTGCTAGATAGAGGTTGCCATCGCGACCCCACAAGTGACGACTACCGCTGTCACTAATGCAAAAAGCCCAGCCAAGTCCTGGACTGGGCTTAAGTTCAAGCAGCCTCTTCACATTTGTGGAGGCCAGTTAGCGCAACCCACTGGCTCTTCTCTCCACAACCCTGAAACTTAGGTGCACGGACGTTCCCTGGTCTTCGTGGTGGGTCAGGCTGGCTTCTCCTCCAAAACTTTCCATGATCTGCTTCACCATGATCAACCCTATACCCAGCTTACCTTGCTTGGTGGTGTAGAAGGTCTTGAAAGCCATCATTTCCTGTTGCCGTGATATTCCATCCCCGGTGTCAGCGATGATGAGATGCAACCATTGATGGGTGTCATCCACACCCGCCTGGATGGTTAGCTTTCCGCCGCCCGGCATTGCCTCGACGGCATTGGCAATGACGCTATTCAGAATTTGGGAAAGTAAAAGCGGATTACTAATGATCCGTGGGGTGGGCTCATTGTTGAACTCGACCTGGATTCTTGATTGAGCTAGTTGTGCGCTGTAGCTGGCCAGTGTCGCCTGTACCACAATCATCGGCTCTACCAGTTCTGCCTCTCCACGGATCGGTCGTAAGCACATCAGCAATTCGTGTACCCACTGCGCCATTCGATCCACTTGGCTAACAATATCTTCGATGTTCTTCGTCGCGGGTTGGCCGTCCATTTCGCTTGCCAATTCTGCG
Organism: Pseudomonas sp. BF-RE-22; assembly: GCF_019956155.1. Classification (NCBI taxonomy): domain Bacteria; kingdom Pseudomonadati; phylum Pseudomonadota; class Gammaproteobacteria; order Pseudomonadales; family Pseudomonadaceae; genus Pseudomonas; species Pseudomonas sp. BF-RE-22. Next base: position 70,842 of record NZ_JAHBDD010000012.1, read on the forward strand.
CTGGAGCGGATGCAGGCCAGCGGGTTACGCAAACTATGAGCGACCGCCGTGGACATCTCGACCAAGCCCACATAGGTCTTGTTGGCGACGAGCTGGGCTTCCTGTGACGCTAATTGAATCGATGCCCGTCGAACAAGCCAATACAGCCCGAAATAAAGCAGCAGGCCGCCCACGGCGGTAGACAGCCAAATTATCCAGTGGCCACGATTGAGCCGTTCGCTTAGATCGGCCGGTTCCTTGTAAATCTCCACCACCGCCAGCGTATTGCCCAGATCATCTACCAAGGGGATGTAGCTCTCTATAAAGAACATTTTGGGAGCGAGCAAGAACTGCTGTTCGGGCCGGCGTTCATCCGCATTGCTGTATTTGGTGGAAACTCGGTCTTTCGAGCTGAATGCCGCTTCAAGTGCCTTATCGTTTAGAAAACGTTGTCCGATCAGTTGCGGATTGGTCGACCACATCACCGTCCGAAGCGGCGAGTAGATGCTGATTAGGAGTGAGTCCGGGAGGTGCGAAAGGTGGTCGAGGAACTCAGAGCGGGCCCGGTGCCTGTTCAGCGCCATTTCTTCTGAGAGCATCCCATATTGGGTGGCGGCCAAAACGTCACCCATCCGCATCCCGTCCAACCCGTGGTGACGTAATTCACCTTTGGCAATGGTTTGGATAAATTGCGCTGACAACAGCGCGTCGCGCTCCAGGCTTTCGATGACCAGAAAGCGCGTCGACACAAAACCCAGCCCAATGGCTATGGCGCTGATCAGGATGAAGCTGATGATCGAAAACCAACGCAAGAGGTTGGGCGGTTTGGTCGGCGCAATTGAGTCGGCTGCTTCCCAAGGCTGACGTCTGAAAAAAACCGATAATGGCTGCATGGGAGTGTCCTGTTCGCACTGCTTAGCCAGTTGTATCCGCTTGAATCACTCAACGAATCGTAGAGGAAGACCTAGCATTCTCTATGCCAGCAACTCAGGGCTTAGCCAGGTTAGCAATCCAACCGATGTTCGACTGTTTCAATGCTTGAAACGGGGCAAATTGAATGTCTTGGCAATAACGTCAGCACGAAAGGTAAATGCGGGAAGTGGGGAAATACAGCCAATGTTGGGGCCATCACCCCCTACGAAAGGATATGTGAATAGTGAGTGACTATTTTGGATTGAGCGCTGCGTTGGGCAGTACCCACATGTGACTATGCGGCCGATCACGACATGCTATTGATGACCCAATCGATTCATCACCCAAGACGCTACGCTCGCAGACACGCTCCTTCAGGTAACGGCAATTACGACATGAAACGCATACTGGATCGTCTACGTTGCTGGGCTAGAACGCTAAAGCGGCAAACCATGGTGCTTTGGTTTTGTTATCAACATCCACAAACACCCTGGTTACCCAAATGGATTTCGGTTTTTGTTGTGGCGTATGCGTTGAGTCCTATCGACCTCATTCCCGATTTCATTCCTGTGTTGGGGTATTTGGACGACGTGATCATTCTGCCGCTTGGCATACTTCTCGCTATCCGGCTGATGCCTGCGCAGGTGCTAAAGGAGTGTCTGGTCAAAACGATCAAGTGGGAGGAAAGCCGTGAGAAGCGGCCAGTGAGCAGATTTGCTGCGGTGGTCATTGTATTAGTCTGGCTTATTGCTGCTGTGGGTGTTTGGTGGGCTTACGTTCTCTGAATTAAACCGTTTTTTTACTGGGTGGTTGAATCCACAACCGTCAATTGTCGGTGGTGAAGGTAGGCAATCGGCTCCGTGAACGCATTAAATTTTTACGCATTCTTTACGGTTGCTGCTTTCGTTCGCAACGATACTGGCCGCGATTTTATATCGACCATGTGCCCGAGCCTCCAACGGCTCTGGCAAAACGTATTGCCCAAGGATGGCATGCAGTTCCTTCCCGCCGTTTGAGAGAAACGCCCCTTGAGTAAAACAGTGACCAGTGCGAATGACGGCTCCGAAACCAAAACGTCAGGAGTGGCCTTGCTTGTTGCCGCTGTCGGAGTGGTTTATGGGGACATTGGCACCAGCCCCCTCTATACGCTCAAAGAAGTGTTTTCCGGTCACTACGGCGTTCAGTTAAATCACGACGGCGTACTGGGCATTCTGTCGTTGATCTTCTGGTCACTGATCTGGGTTGTCTCCATCAAGTACGTGCTGTTCATCCTGCGCGCCAACAATCAGGGTGAAGGCGGCATTATGGCGTTGACGGCTTTGGCCCGCCGCGCGGCGGCACCTTACCCCTACATGAGCAAAGTCCTGGTTCTGCTGGGACTGTTCGGTGCTGCATTGTTTTACGGGGACAGCATGATCACCCCAGCCATTTCGGTGCTGTCAGCGGTTGAAGGGCTTGAGTTGGCGTTTGACGGCATAGAGCACTGGGTTGTGCCACTGTCAGTGGTGGTGTTGGTAGCGTTGTTCCTGATCCAGAAACACGGCACAGCCCGGATCGGCATCCTGTTTGGCCCGGTCATGGTGTTGTGGTTTGTGGTGCTGGGGGCTCTAGGGATCTACGGTATTTTGCAGCAGCCCGAAGTGTTGCAAGCGCTCAATCCCGTTTGGGCGGTGCGTTTCTTCGTTGTTCATCCGGGCATTGGTGTGGCGATTCTGGGCGCTGTCGTCCTGTCACTGACCGGTGCTGAAGCCTTGTATGCCGACATGGGCCACTTTGGTCGCAAACCGATTTCACGTGCCTGGTTTATTCTCGTTTTGCCCGGTCTGGCACTCAATTATTTTGGCCAGGGCGCATTGATCCTGGGAAACCCGGAAGCGGTGCGCAATCCGTTCTATTTACTGGCACCTGACTGGGCGCTGTTGCCGATGGTGGCTCTGTCTACGCTGGCGACGATCATCGCGTCTCAAGCCGTAATCTCCGGCGCGTTCTCGCTGACTCGCCAGGCCATTCAGCTGGGTTACGTACCTCGCATGTTTATCCAGCACACCTCCAGCCAGGAGCAGGGGCAGATATACATTGGCACCGTCAACTGGGCGTTGATGGTGGGTGTTGTGCTGCTGGTGATCGGTTTCGAGTCATCTAGCGCCTTGGCTGCGGCTTATGGGGTTGCGGTGACGGGAACCATGCTGATCACCACCATTTTGTCCTCGGCGGTCGTCCTGCTCCTGTGGAAAACGCCGCGCTGGTTGGCCATCCCGATGTTGCTTGGCTTTCTGCTGGTGGACAGTCTGTATTTCGCAGCCAATGCGCCGAAGATTTTTCAGGGCGGTGCGTTCCCGGTGATTGCCGGTATCGGCCTGTTCATCTTGATGACAACCTGGAAGCGGGGACGCAAGATCATCGTCGAGCGGCTGGATGAAACCTCACTTCCTTTACCGATATTCATCAGCAGTCTTCGTACGCAACCACCCCATCGTGTGCAAGGTACGGCAGTGTTCCTGACAGCCAGGGCCGATGCTGTTCCCCATGCGCTGCTGCACAACCTGCTGCATAACCAGGTCTTGCATGAGCAGGTGGTGTTGTTGACTGTGGTCTCCGAAGACAGCCCGCGAGTGCCTGTCGACCGTCGATTCGAAGTTGAATCCTTTGGCGAAGGTTTCTTTCGGGTCAGTCTGCACTTTGGTTTTACCGAAGAGCCCGATGTCCCCCAAGCGTTGCGTGCCTGCCATTTGCCCGAACTTGATTTCAGTCCTATGCGCACGACCTATTTCCTGAGCCGTGAGACGGTTATCCCGACCAAGCGCATTGGTATGGCAAAGTGGCGCGAGTATTTGTTTGCGTTTTTGCTCAAGAACGCCAACAGCAACCTGAAGTACTTCAAGTTGCCATTGAACAGGGTCATCGAGTTGGGCACACAGGTCGAAATGTAGTGATGGATCAGCGGAGATCGCGTTAAGCGTTATGGGTATACGACACTCAGGTGATGACGCGCGAACGCGAACACATGCCTACGGGGCTGCCACGTAGTGCCAGTTCCGGCTCAACGGCTAGTTTTTTCGCGTAATACTGGCTTAATTCTTGATAGGCTTTATTGCTTGCTTTGGAGATTGACGATAGCTTTTTGTTGATCCGTGTCCAATTGTAAGAGCCATTTGCAGCGACTACACTCCAGCCCATGAAACGCTATCTGCGGTTTTGCATCATCTTCATGATCAGCTTGGCGCTTCCCCTCAGCGGGATGGCGGGCGTTCAGGCACCGACAGAACCGTGCCCTATGAAGACGATGGGCATGGCGATGATGGACGATATGGGGATGGACTGCTGCAACGACATGAAAAGCCCTTCCGAGCACGGCAAACCTTGTAAGCCGGGCCAGGAATGCAAGACGGGCGGCATGTTGCAAGTCTCGATCCTAAAGCCTCCTGTAACCGTATTCAGCCCCGTAGTGCTTTCATTTTTCAGCGATTCCCTACCTGTAAAGACCTCGTCCGGGGTTTGGCGACCGCCTCGCGTTTGATTCCTGTCCCACATTGAGCCTCATTCCGCATTAGCGGGATGGCATATCTGCGTGCATGTCTTATGAAGCGCGCAGTGGATCATCACAGGAATCGTGAACATGAACCCCAAGTGCTATTGCACAGGTTGGCTCCTCGTGGCCAGTCTGGCGGCAAGCGTACTGGCATTGCCGAGCTTCGCTGCCGCATTGACACTCGATGAAGCGTTGCGGCTGGCCGAAAACAATGCGCCGTCGCTGACCGCACAAGACGCGAAAATTCAGGCTGCCAGCAGTGCAGCCATCCCCGCTGGTGAATTACCCGATCCCAAGTTATTGGTGGGTGTGCAGAACTACCCCATTGGAGGCCCGGATCGCTGGAGCATCGACCGGGACTTCATGACCATGCAAATGGTCGGGGTCAGTCAGGACATGCCCAACAGCGACAAGCGCAAAGCCCGCATCGAGGTCGCCGATGCGGCCGTTGATCGCGCTGCTGCGGAGCGTAGAGTCGAACGTCTGAAGGTACGCCAGGCCACGGCATTGGCCTGGATAAGTAGCTACGCGGTTGAGCGCAAAGATGCGCTGTTCCAGGACTTCTACAAAGAAAACCGATTATTGACCGATACCGTCCGGGCCCAGATTGCCGGGGGCCGCGCTCAACCCGCCGATGCGGTGACGCCCAAGCAAGAAGCGGCTCAATTGGCGGAGCAGCAGGACGATTTGATTCGCCAGCGCGTACAGGCCCGAGCTGCCCTCAAACGCTGGATTGGCTCCACCGCCGATGACAAGCCTGTGGGCAGCTTGCCTGTATGGCCCGTCGATACCTCAAGCTACGCCCATAAACTGCAACACCATCCCGAGTTGGCAGCGTTTGCACCGATGACCCGCGAAGCGCAAGCCAAGGTTCGTGAAGCCGTGTCGGAGAAACAGTCAGACTGGAGCTGGGAACTGGATTACCAGCGCCGTGGCCGTGAGTTCGGCGATATGGTCAGCGTGCAATTTTCCTGGGATCTGCCGCTGTTTCCTGACTCTCGCCAAAACCCCAAAATCGCAGCCAAACAGGCGGAACTCAGTCAGCTTGAGGCCGAGCGCGAAGCCCTGTTACGCGAGCATACCCAGCAACTGGAAAACGAACTGGCTGACTATGAGCGCCTGAATCGTGCGGTACGCCGTAACCAGGAAAGCCTGTTGCCGCTGGCCAAGGAAAAGGTCGAACTCAGCATGGCCAGTTACCGTGCCGGCAAAGGCGATTTAAACGCTGTTGTTGCTGCTCGACGTGAACTCATCGAGGCCCGCCTCAAGCAGATCGACGTGGAAGAGCAGCGAGCGCTGACCAGTGCGCGTCTGTATTTTGCTTATGGGGAGGCCAGTCAATGAACCTTAAATGGAATGGGGCATTGATGGTTGGCATCTCGCTGGCATTCGGTATTGCCGGTGGTTACTGGTTCGCTCAACAGCGCATGAATGGGGTATCCAGTTCTGCCCAGGAGCAGAGCCTCGATTCACCTAACGAACGCAAGGCTCTGTATTGGTATGACCCCATGTACCCGCAGCAAAAGTTCGATAAGCCGGGTAAGTCCCCCTTCATGGACATGCAACTGATTCCTCAGTACGCCGGTGGCGCAGGGGATCGAGCGACCGTCAGTATCGATCCGAGTCTGACCCAGAATCTCGGTCTGCGTTTTGCAACAGTCACCCGTGGAATCTTTGACTCCAGCCTCGATGTGACGGGTGTCTTGGGATTCAACGAACGTGATGTCGCTGTGATTCAGGCACGCACCACAGGCTTTGTGGAGCGGGTATATGCCCACGCTCCCGGTGATGTGCTCAAAGCCAACGCGGCATTGGCGGATATCCTGGTGCCGGAATGGGCGGCTGCCCAGACAGAGTTTCTTGCATTGAAGCGCAGCGGGGATGCTGATTTGTTGGCTGCGGCCCGCCAGCGACTGCAGCTCACAGGGATGCCGGCAGCACTGATTACTCAGGTAGAGCGTGGCGGTAAGGTTCAGCCCTACCTGACTCTCACCAGCCCAATTGGTGGTGTGCTGCAAGAATTGAATGTACGTGCGGGTATGACTGTGGCTACTGGCGATACTCTGGCACGCGTCAATGGCTTGAGCAGTGTCTGGCTAGCCGTGGCCGTTCCAGAATCGGATGCCGGATCGATCACCGTGGGGCAGGCGGTCGAAGCGCGTCTGCCAGCCTTCCCAGGGACAATGCTCAGCGGCAAAGTCAGCGCGATTTTGCCCGAGACCAACCCGGACAGCCGTACTCTTCGCGTGCGGGTAGAACTCCCCAATCCCGACGGGCGCCTCAGACCGGGTTTGACGGCGCAGGTACGCCTGAATCGCTCGACCGGGCAAAGTGTGTTGTGGGTGCCGAGCGAGGCTGTCATTCGCACTGGCCGACGTGCCTTGGTGATGCTCGCCGAAGACGCGGGCCGCTACCGTCCAGTGGAAGTGCACCTCGGGCAGGAAAGCGATGGCAAGACGGCGATAGTGAAAGGTCTGGAAGAAGGCCAGAAGGTGGTTACGTCTGGCCAGTTCCTGCTCGACTCGGAGGCCAGTCTCAAGGGCATCGTTGCAAGCTCGGAGGAAGAGTCACCGCCCAGCGCAGCAACCTCCAGTTTTCATGAGGCGGATGGGCAGATCGTTGAGATCAACGACAAAGAAGTCACGCTCGCCCATGGCCCCTTCAAGACGCTGGGCATGCCTGGCATGACGATGACTTTCCCACTCGCCAACCCGGCCCTGATGCAGGGCCTCAAAACGGGTGACAAGGTTCGGGTCGCGGTGAGCCAGACTGACGATGGCTTGCGTGTTGAGCGCCTGGATAAATCGGGGGGCCAGCCATGATTGCTGCCCTCATTCGTTGGTCGGTGGCCAACCGATTCCTGGTACTACTGGCGACACTGTTCGTCACGGCTTGGGGCATTTGGTCGGTGCAGAGCACGCCCATCGATGCGCTGCCGGATCTCTCCGATGTGCAGGTGATCATCCGTACACCTTACGCAGGCCAGGCGCCGCAGATTGTCGAAAACCAGGTGACCTATCCGTTGGCGACCACCATGCTCTCGGTGCCAGGCGCAAAGACGGTGCGCGGTTATTCCTTCTTCGGTGACAGCTTCGTCTACGTGCTGTTCGAGGACGGTACTGACCTGTACTGGGCCCGCTCACGGGTGTTGGAGTATCTAAGTCAGATACAAAGTCGGTTGCCAGCCAGCGCCAAGCCAGCGTTGGGGCCGGATGCAACGGGAGTGGGTTGGATCTATCAGTACGCACTGGTAGATCGCAGTGGCGGACACGACCTGGCACAGCTTCGTGCACTTCAGGACTGGTTTCTAAAGTTCGAACTCAAGACCCTGCCGAACGTTGCGGAGGTGGCCACTGTGGGGGGTATGGTCAAGCAGTACCAGGTGCAGCTTGATCCGCTCAAACTGGCCAGCCTCGGTATCACTCAAGCTGAGGTAACCGAGGCTATCGGCAAGGCCAATCAGGAAACCGGTGGTGCCGTGCTGGAGATGGCAGAGACTGAGTTCATTGTACGGGCCTCAGGCTACCTAAAAACGCTTAATGACTTTCGTGCTATCCCGTTGAAGCTCGGTGCTGGAGGTGTACCGGTGAGTCTTGGCGATGTCGCCACGATCCAGTTGGGGCCGGAAATGCGGCGTGGCATTACTGAACTCGACGGCGAAGGCGAGACCGTCGGCGGCGTGGTGATTTTGCGCAGCGGCAAGAATGCTCGCGAGACCATTGCGGCGGTCAAGACGAAGCTCGACGAACTGAAAAGCAGTTTGCCGGCTGGAGTAGAAATCGTCACAACGTATGACCGCAGCAAACTGATCGACCGTGCTGTGGAAAATCTCAGTCACAAGCTCATCGAAGAGTTCATCGTTGTCGCATTGGTCTGTGGGATCTTCCTGTGGCACTTGCGCTCATCGCTGGTGGCGATCATCTCCCTGCCGGTGGGTGTGTTGATTGCCTTCATCGTAATGCGTTACCAAGGGATCAACGCCAACATCATGTCCTTGGGTGGGATTGCCATCGCCATCGGCGCCATGGTCGATGCCGCCGTGGTGATGATCGAGAACGCCCATAAAAAGATCGAGGCCTGGCATGCGGCCAATCCTGGGGAGGAACTGAAGGGAGAGCGTCATTGGCATGTGATGACTGAAGCGGCAGCGGAGGTAGGCCCAGCACTGTTCTTCTGTTTGTTAATCATCACCCTGTCGTTCATTCCAGTTTTTACCCTGGAAGCACAGGAAGGGCGATTGTTCGGCCCATTAGCTTTCACCAAGACCTACGCCATGGCCGCAGCGGCAGGATTGTCAGTGACCTTGGTGCCAGTGCTGATGGGCTACTGGATTCGGGGTCGAATCCCCACTGAGCAACATAACCCGCTAAACCGTTGGCTGATCCGGATCTACCAGCCCGCTCTGGACGCGGTCTTGCGTCGACCAAAGATCACGCTGCTGGTGGCGCTATTGGTTTTTGTCAGTGCGCTATGGCCAATGTCGCGCTTGGGCGGCGAGTTTCTCCCCCCGTTGGACGAGGGCGATCTGCTCTATATGCCTTCAGCCCTGCCGGGATTGTCGGCGCAGAAAGCGGCGCAATTGCTGCAACAAACCGACCGCCTGATTAAGACTGTTCCAGAGGTCGAACACGTCTTTGGTAAAGCAGGTCGCGCCGAAACCGCTACCGATCCGGCACCGCTGGAAATGTTCGAAACCACGATTCAATTCAAACCTCATCAGCAATGGCGCCCAGGCATGACCCAGGAAAAGTTGGTGGAAGAACTGGATCGAGTGGTACGAGTTCCTGGGTTAACCAATATCTGGATACCACCGATTCGAAACCGCATCGACATGCTGGCCACTGGGATCAAGAGTCCCATCGGAGTGAAAGTTGCTGGCACCAACCTGACGGAGATCGATGCCGCTACTCAGGCGGTCGAGCGGGTGGCCAAGGGTGTACCCGGTGTCAGTTCGGCTCTGGCCGAGCGACTGACCGGTGGCCGCTATATCGACGTGGATATCGACCGCAAGGCCGCCGCCCGCTACGGACTAAATATCGCTGATGTGCAGTCCATCGTTGCCGGCGCTATCGGCGGCGAAAACGTCGGGGAGACCATTGAAGGCCTCGCACGCTTTCCGATTAACGTGCGTTACCCACGTGAATGGCGTGACTCGGTCGGCAGCCTGGAGCGATTACCGATTTACACTCCGTTAGGCAGCCAGATCACCCTCGGCACTGTGGCGAAGGTCAAGGTCAGCGACGGGCCGCCAATGCTCAAGAGCGAGAACGCACGGCCTTCAGGCTGGGTGTATATCGATGTGCGTGGCCGGGACATTGCTTCTGTGGTCGCCGATCTACGCCAGGTCGTCAATGAACAGGTCAAGTTGCAGCCCGGCATGAGCCTGAGCTACTCAGGGCAGTTCGAATTTCTGGAACGGGCTAACGCACGCCTCAAACTGGTGGTGCCAGCCACGCTGTTGATCATCTTCGTGCTGCTCTACCTGACGTTTGCGCGCTTCGATGAGGCGTTGTTGATCATGGCCACGCTGCCATTCGCACTGACGGGCGGGGCATGGTTCCTCTATCTGTTGGGATTCAATCTGTCGGTCGCCACCGGAGTCGGCTTTATCGCCCTGGCCGGGGTGTCTGCCGAGTTCGGCGTAATCATGCTGCTTTACCTGAAGAACGCCTGGGCCGAGCGTGAAGACCTCGGCGACAACACTGAGCGCGGGCTGGTTGCGGCCATTCGCGAAGGCGCTGTGCAGCGCGTTCGACCCAAGGCCATGACCGTTGCCGTGATCATTGCCGGCCTTTTACCCATTTTGTTGGGCAGCGGTACTGGTAGCGAAGTGATGAGCCGCATCGCCGCGCCTATGGTCGGCGGCATGATCACGGCCCCCTTGCTTTCCCTGTTTGTCATTCCGGCAGCCTATCGCCTGATGCGTCGCCGGCACCTCATAGTTGAACCCATCAACCCTCAAGGAAAAGTCGTATGAAACTGACCATGATTGCAGTTGCAAGCACCGTATTTGCGCTTTCACTTTCTGTCCAAGCGGAGGATATGCCGGGCATGAAAATGGACGGTATGGAGGGCATGCAGATGGAACAAGATTCAAAACAGGCTCAAGTTGCCAATGCCGAGGGAACGATCAAGGCTATAGATACTACGAAGAATACGGTGACCATCTCCCACGGAGCGGTTCCAGCCGTACAGTGGCCTCCAATGACCATGGCCTTTTCAGTGACGGAAGATCAGCTGACAGGTCTGAAGGTCGGAGACCATGTATCGTTTTCCTTTAAGGTAAAGGATGGCAAAGCCGCAATCGTTTCCATTAAAAAATAAGGATGTAACGAGCAAGAATCGGGAGCGGTGGATCCAGCCAAGGGCAAATTCAGCTAGGCTTCGCGCATCGGTTACTCACGGACGATACCCATGCTAAATAACTCTGACGCCAACATAGCCACAGCGGACGCCCTCACACTGCTCCTGCACAATCAGCATGCCTTAGCTGCGGCCATAGAAGAAGTTACCAAGTGGCTTTCAGAGAATGGAGTGGGGAGTGTCGCCGACAACGCGGTTGCTGCCATGGAAACGCTGGACACAAATGCCCGTGGCATCACGGACGCCATCATGCGACTACGCCAGTTGTAGGCATCCTCACCCACTATGATGGAGGCACAAGAGCTCAGAGCCGGAGGCCAGCGATGGAGTGTACTTTCACCCTGAAATATCTATTACCAGCGGGCGACATGGATGTGGATGCGGTATTGGATCGCTTGGCGGAAGAAGGCTGCGATGATGCATTGGTCGGAGTCCGACAGCGAGGTCGCTTGGCGTTGGAATTCGTCCGTGAAGCCCCCTCTGCAAATCACGCAATTGAGAGCACCGTGGAGGATGTGCGTAGGGCCGTGCCTAACGCACGCCTGATCAATCCAGCCCTTACTTCGTGGACGATTGAAGTCGCTCATTTCTAAGCGCGTTAATGAGGCGCATCGCGCCTGTAACGCCCCAACTATCCGGTGCGAGATGATTCGGCTAGGCACGACCTCACTTAATGTCCCTTAAAAGGGACACTAACCTAGCTTTTGCCATTTAATGACCCATTTTGGGGTCATTAACGGATGTCTGTTTTGCGGTCAAAAAAATAGCGAAACAATCGAAAGCACCTGGGGTGATTGCCGCTAGCACTCCTTCATAAGGCCAAATCGTATCTTCGACTCAGGTGCAGGTCGCTCTCGGCATACAACGGGTGGGTATTAAAGCGGGATCAACTCTTGTGAATCCGACGACATACCATCTCTGCCGCCATGGGGGCTCAAAAAACCATGACTTACCAGCCCGCGTAATGAGTAACCAAGTAACCCCAGGCCGAGAGCGCCGACCCATTACTGCGGAGGATGTCCATTGCCTCGGCGGCAGGAATTTTCGTCGGACAGCCCCCCGTCAGATACGCCTTGTCTTTACCCTGGCTGTACAAGTGCATAATCGTTAAAACCATGACCTGTTGCAGCGGCGACATTGCGCGATAGCTTTTGCGCATTGCTTTCAAGGATTCGGGCATTGGCTCTTCTCCGCCAGCCCAATTGAAGCCGCGAGGCCGCAAGTTGTAATGCCTGCCTGGACTTCCATAGGGGCGTTCGACGTGCTCAAAACAACCATCAAGCAAGTAAGCCTCTACGATTCCCCACAGAGCTTGCCCAAAAATATGTCCGCGCTCTGATGCACAGGGGAGTGTAGGGATGGATGCTCCGCAAACCATCGCCAGCGCCGTAAGCTCACCACCGTCCATGCAAGGCACTTTATCGACCATATCAACCAACGCCCATCCTGGAAAACGGCCAGCAGCGAACGTGGGGTTAACTGCCGCGTAGGCAGCAAGGGCGACTGGTTGTAGTGAGTGGTGGATGTAGGCTTGGTTGGCAGTGTGAACATCCGTGAATGCCCATACACCTTCCGAAAGCTGATGGATGCCAATAGCAGACAAAAGGCCTTTGGCCTTATCTACGTAGTCGTCGTTCATGCCGTGCTCCTAGCCTCGCAGTGTGGTCGAACAATTACAAATTGTTCACATATGACGAAGCAGTTCTTCTACCTGTCGATGCTCGTCCGGGGATAAAAGCCCGACCGAATCAAATGCATCTTTTGAGCTGAACTCATATCGTCTATCGTCAGGGGAAACGCCGTTGTCGCAGTAATCCAGATCGCCACAGTCAATGAAGAATGTGATCTGCCAGCCATCGACCTCTATGGTCATCAATCCGCAGGTTGGCGTCATTCCACTGCAGAGCGCTGTACACGACGTAGTGGAGGTTATCGCCGAGCGATACAGGAGCGCTTTCAGGATGAAACACGGATAAAAAGGGCATGACTGCATCTCTCCTAGGTGGTACCTAGAATGAAGACCATGAGATAGGGTTGGTCAAGGAGACAAGGCAAATATATTTTTTCTTTCCCTTTTTAAATCAGTATCTTACGAGCATACCCTTAGCTGGAAAGGGCCTAGATCATCATGTAGACGGCGGCTTCGTTCAGACAGCCGATTGGAAATGGCCCCGGTTATCCTGCAAGCGGAGCGCGCAGACCCCAAGGGTCGTAAGGCATGAGGATGGAAGCCCGCAGGGCCGAGACCCGTCGATAGACGGGGCTTGGTTTACGACAGCCGTCCCCAAAGGGGCATGAACCGTAACGCCATCACTCCTATTTGGACTCATCTTTTCTGTACAGCAACCGACTATCGAAATGCTTTTCGAAAAGCCCCTCAAACGACTCAGGGTCACCATCCCAGTCCCCCTTCCAATGAAGACCAAGCAACGAGTCGAACCGAGCTACCCACTTTTTCTTACCCAGCCTGCTGGCAAGTGCGAGAGCTTCAGGCAGGACGTGGCTGAAGACATCACCTTCCCTTCCCACACCATGCACGTAAGCATCCTGATAGCATTTCATGGCTTCTTCTTCCTGTCCGGACAGAACTAGAAAGCGTCCACGAAGCCATTTCGTGATGTGGCATGTCTCCTCAGCAATGGGTTCCCACGTCTTTTCAAGACGGCCAAGCATGTCCTCAACGGCATCCGCATCTCTAGGTATAGCCGGGTCGTAGAGTGCTTCTCGAAGTGCTGAATACGGTCGATCTGGGCCGATATTTAGAGCTTTTCCCCGCTCCATTGATAGCTCTCGCTTGCGCCAGAAGAAAGCCTCTTCGATGGTTCCGGAACCCTCGGGAAGATTCAGGTGATTTAAGATCGACTCACGATACTTCAAGGGGGTACGGCCTAGGAGCCTGGAGGCCACCATCCACAGCTTGGGAGCGAACTGATCGCTGAGACCCAGCGCCTGCAGTATTTCTTCAGCTCTATCCAGATTAGGAACTGCCGAGCCTTTGAGCCATGCATCGAGAGTATCTCGGCAATTGTCGAGGTCGATTGCATTCACCTCTGCCCGAAACTCACAAATCTGGACGTAGTCCTGAACCCCCCTGGTGCAGAAAGCCTTAATGAGACAACCGAGCGGTGCTGGGTCAGACAACAATTTATCCAAAGATACGACTGGCAGAATGTGATGAGTCATCCTCAACACTAAGCTGCCGCCAAACGCGAAAATTGTCGGCCACAACAGGTACATCATTTCTCGCCGGTTGAGTAAGCCTGCATCGTGTCGGGGGATAAGGGACGCGTAATATTCGAGCCAGCGACGCCATGCTACAAAAATTGCGTTAGCAAACACCTCATCCCCAATGAAGACGGCCAATCGTTTTTCAAGCTTGCACAGAATGGTGGTTGGAATTTCAATCGGATCGAGACCAGGGCGCTTGCGCTCGTCCTTGAATGCCTTTAAATCATCGTAGAAGCCAGTGTTATCAGTTGAAAGAACAAGGCCGCTACGGGTGCCAACCTCGTAAACGATTTCGCCTATAGAGGGATAGGGTGAGACTGGAAGTTTCATACAATCACCTGACCCAAGGAGGAAATCCCCCTTGGGCACTGATCCTTCATTTTTTTGTTTTGTCTGCCGCACTCGCTGCTCGGGAAGCAAAGCTATTCGGAGGGATAATGCCGTCATTCTCTCGAGCCGTCGCGGAGTAGATGCGGGATTTGGCGTCTTGAGTCATAGGCTGCGATTTTGCGCCTGAAGCTTTCTTGGTCATGTCATTTTCCTTTAAGGTCGGATTGAACGCCTAAGCGTTGTGGTCGACTTTACGTAGGCTCCCGATTGCAGTCAGGGGGGCAAACTCGGAAAAAATCTGAAAACTGCATCACAACCTGCGAATTCCAAGACTGCGGTCGCCATTTCGGGCCCAAAGGCCCGGCTGAAAGATAGTCCATGTGCGATAGCATGAACGCAGTGTCATCGTTAGCTGCTCCATGTTGCCTCCCGGTATTATCTGCGACCGAAGCACACTTGACCTTATGCTGGACGCAGACATTGTCTTGACGAAGAGCGCCACGCTACTTCGGGCAGAAGGAATGCCTGAGTCGGAATGGCTATCGACCGCAGTGCGCCGATTTCGCGCAATTCTTGCAGGTCACGACGTACACGCGGACGACGATTGAATAGATAATTTCGGCGAAAGTACGCAGCCTATTTGATGCTGCTGTCCATTGAAGAGCACAACCCCGGTGCGGATTCCCTTGCAGGGATCTGTTCAGACCTAGGATTACCTAGAACCGGGGCTTTGCGCTTCATGAGCGCATTCGAGTGCTGGCGTAGTTCACAAGGCGGTAGTCGAGCACGATCCAATGCTGTCCAACCGTCGCTCCTTCGAGCCGACGGCTCGGCTCATTCCGCCAGCAAGACCGCAGATGGTCATCGCACGAATCGTTTGAGTGATCGTCGACTCGCTATCACTTGCTCTCGTATCTCGTCTGGATTTATCGACATGCCGCCGTCAGGTGTCACGCGGAGCGACTGCAGCTTATTGAGGGCAGCAATGAAGGCGCGATCTCTCGCTTGCTCTGAGCCAGATCTTTTGTCACGCCAAACGAATTCGATGCATCGCCATAAAAAAATCATACCGCTCTCCATTGCTGTCGAAACATGGAACGCATTTTCATTGGGGGGGGATATGGTGACTGATGCATCTCAGGGTTCTCCCTTAGCAAGGTCTCCCAGCTTGGAGAGACCTCTTATTTTCCAGCAAGCGACTACGGCTTTTCTTTGAGGCAAGCGGAGCGCGCAGACTTAAGGATGGAAGCCCGGCAGGGCCGGGACAACGGCGAGCATCGCCGGGCCTGGTTCACGACAGCCGGCCCGGTAGGGCACGCAAAAGACAGACCTAAATGCGAGCTCAGCATCCTAGATTTCAAACTGCATCTCTCCGAGGTTGTGGTGTGAAATGAAACCTACGGGGCTGCAGGGGTCAAGGAAGAAAGGTGGGTTTTCCGAGATTTCCGACGAAAAATCAGTATGTTATGAGCATACCCTTAAGCGGAGGCTACCTTTGTTAGGAGGGATCTGATCACTATAAAGGCCGTCTTCCCCCTGCGTGGCTAATGCTGCTGATAGGGAGTGACTCACGTTGCCAGGCAAGCGGAGCGCGCAGACCTGGAAGGTCGGAGGGCATGAGGATGGAAGCCCGCAGGGCCAAGACCTGTCGTAGACATGGCTTGGTTAACGACAGCCGTCCCTGCAAGGGCATGCCACCACTACCGCAGCGTTGATGATTACCGAAAGGTGCGATGATCAAATGATCGGGACACAACTCCCTGTGCGAAAAGATCATACGTTTTGCGCAACGCTACCTCGTCGCCAGAAGACAACCTCGGGTGCAGCATCTTGAGGTGCATCGTGTCGCGTGCCCTGTTAGTTAAGCTCAGGCCTGCAGATAGTGATCGTTGAGCTTAAGAAAGGCAGGGTGAAAGAGGGTGATTCAGCGATGCGGATGAGGATCGTTTCGCACCACATACCCGAGGTTGTAGGAGTTTCAGGTGGTAGTTCCGTAAGTCCGGATCTGAGGGGGGGCAGGTAAATGCCATCCCCACAGCGACCGATATTCGGATTTTTTTGATTTCCATTAGTGGAGACTTCGTCAGATGCGAGATTTATCTATGCGGGTGGACGAAACCATTTCAACCACGTTTCGTTCTTTCACCTTAGCCTTGAGCGTCTGATTCTCGTCCAGCAGTACCTCATTGATGGATGCGATGGTCGCGAGCTTGGCCCGAAGCTCCTCAATCTCATGACGGTAGCCCGCAGACTTCTGACGCTCGGCAATAAGATCTTGATGTTTGACATCTCGCATGGCACGACTGGATCGTCCCTGGAGCTCTCGTATAGCCTCTGCGATTGCTGGATAGTAATTATGGATGAGCGCCGTCGATACTCCGGCCTCACGAGCCACAGCGGCGATGGTCACCTTAGTTTCCCCGCTACGAGATCGACCATTTTGGATACAATAGATGGCTAGCTTCAGATCCTTCGCTCGATCCACGGCAGGCTTGTAATTGGCTGATTTGTCCTTGCTCTTCATGCGCTTAGAGCCTCTGGAGGCACGCCCAGCTGTACCAAAACCTCTCGGCAGCGGTTCAGGTCGCGCTCAACGCGTTGGCGACCTCCTTCACCAATGTCTTTGCAGTTCAGCAGTTCTTTAAGGTCATCGTAGAGTCGCTGGTAGATGGGCCCATGAGTACTCCCGATCACGGAGTGGTCGCAACCACTGCAACGGGTACGCTCAAGGGTGTTGCCGACACAACCGTCGTTGTCTGCCGTACACCAGGCATGGCCATTGCTGCGGATCGCTGTGCTCTCAGAGATGGACTTCAGCATGGAGGTACGATCTTTGAAGATCAGCAGGTTTTCCGGTTCTCGTTGCCAGCCCTTGATGGCGCGCCCGTAGCCTCCGGCCAAGGGTTCATCACCAATCCATCCGTCGACGATGCCGAGCTTGATGTCTTCCATCTCACCTTGAATTTCAACGTACAAATCAAGATCCAGATGTTGTCCCCAGCTTTCGTCCATGGCATATCCCAAGGTCATGTCCAGCGACCAGTGAGCATAATGCTCCTTGAGGTAGCGCAGGTCGCCAAAGCGGCTGTGGGCGGCGTAGTTAGCGAATTTGCGTCTGAATTGGTGGCTGGCGAGCTTCCATTTCAATCCGCAGTCCTTGGCAAATGCCTTTAAAAGGCCGTCCCAACCCGCGTTAGAAAGTGTACGAACTCGATTACCTTCTTTGGGGTATAAGCCTAGAAACACAGAGTTACGATGCGCACGGGCTTCAGTGATCTCTGGATCTTGCGCGTTTGTTAGACGTCGCTGAATGATTTCGTCGGAAATCATCGCTTGGTATGGCGTAGCCCAGCGCTCGATGACGCGGAGGGCCCGAACCCCTGCCTCTGGGATCATCCAGTCATGGATTCCTTCATCAGTCTTCTCCGATTTAGATCGCATCCAATGGTAAATCGTCGCGTCATCATCCTCGGTGCGCCGATGCGCCCCCGATTGCAGGTTAGCCAATTCGTGATTACGGCAACCCGAGGTGCTCGCCAGAACGATGTAGCAGGCTGTGCGTAGGTCTAATAGCGATTTGTTGAACTTCCTAAGGCCACCCTCCCAACCCACCTCACTCAAGTGCTGGTTTTTAGCTCGGATTACGTCGAATCTTTTCTGAAACCCTGCTTTCGAGGCGATATTATCCAAGTCATCGCGCAGATCTAGCAGTAGCTTACCTCGCTCCACCTGCTGATGAGCTTCCTCGAATAAAGTACAGAACACATCATCGGGAATCAGTGGTGTCTTCCCCCCATTGGGCGTACCGAGTATCCCCGCCATTGCTCTTGCAGAAGTCTCAGGCCAAGGATGCTGTGGAAACTTGTCATCGGTGTATTGACTCAACTCATACAACGCCTCTACAGCCTTGAATCGAGCGTGCAAGCCGTCTGCTGATAACGGCTTACCGTTGCGAGGTTGTAAATGAGCCTTACAGGCCTTGACATACGTGGCGGCGAGCACAGGTGTCACACTGCCAAGCTGGCTAAGTTTCAGAGCGTCCAAGTGCCGTAGGAAGGGTGACAGCCCAGTGAAGAGACCGGTAATTGTCGCGCCTCTAGGCCGATTACCTGCCTCCCGACCTCGTCTCAGATAACGATAAAACACTGCCTTCACAACCTGACGAAACACTGGGGGCACCGTATCGAAAGCAATCCGTCTATCACTGATCGCAACGTTTTTAGGGAAGCCATTGAGATACCAAACGTCATCACTATATCTGCTGATAATCACCCAATGCCCATCAACTTGATTGGCACTGATGATCAGCCTATCTTGCTCTGAATCGGACAGGCCGCGCACATCTCCAGGTTGAGCGGTGATGGTCGCAAAAGGTAGATCTTCTGAGATGTCTTCAATCATGAGAAGACCTCCAAGCTGCCAATAAGCTCAACAGACCAGAACGGGTGAGGTTGAGTACGAGCGTGCTGCTTCGCGGCCTCCACTGCAGCAGGCTTGAAGGTGCCACGGCGAAGTCCCTCAGCAATGATGTAGTCGTCGATGAGGCGAGGGATGTGGGCAAGCTCACGTGCCCACCGACGCTTGTCCATACGGGAGCGTTCAGCCAGAACGCGGAAGTAGAAGCTGAACAGTTTGTAGAGGTCTTCGGCGGTCACTGCGTAGTGCTTACAGCGCACGCAGTTCATAAAATTCATGCAGGTTGCGCCTTCGCGTTTCGGGGCGAACTGGCCGTTTACAGGATCTGCACAGCGGCCTAAGGGGTTTTCCTTGTAGGTTGCACCGATAGTCGCAGTCAGAAGCTCCTCCACCAACAACTCTCCCATGAACCGCCAGTTTCGCCGAGCATCCTCGTTGGGAGCTAAATAGTTCTGATCGGTGATCCGTGGGGTGTTGCCGAGAGCAGATGCGGTGGTTGCGAGGTCTCCATCAGTTAGCTCAAAGATGCGGTTTGCAAAAGTCTTACGTAGGCGAGCGATGTTGATACGAAGCGGTTTTCCGTCGGTGTCCTTCAACCCATACTCAGCTACCAGGCTGGCCGTGCCTGCCTCCAACATTCCTCCGGATAGTGACGTGACCTCACTCGTTGAATTTCTTTGCCGATTGCGGTACAGCCACACGCGACCCTTGAGGTCGTCCGGAGCTTCTGAATCCAGGGGTTCAGTCAACTTCATCACGCGACGGATCAGGCGTTCCACGTTGACCCTGACGCTGGGCATTGCCTCCAGCACGCGCTCGGCCTTCGACTCAGTTCGAATAGCTACTTTGCTGGTGTTGTAGCCACGGCGCTTCCATAGCACTAGGAAGACGGTGTCGTCTTTGGGATGGGGACGTAAGCAATTGCGGCCCATCTCTAGCAATGGAGTGGCATTACGTCCGGTATGCAGAGCCACGACCAGCAAGCTGTAGGCCAATAGTTCACTGGTTGGCGGCGCGTCATTGATAAAAATGGGTTTTATGGCCTGCCGCAATGCCGCTGCGAACTCTTGTCGTTCACGCTTGGATAGGGGCGTCTCGCCCTTGGACTTGCGATTGGAGTTCGGAAATGGGTTGCGCGGAAAGGTGGCATCATCGCCAGACGTGACCAGCGGGAAAATGCCCCGCGTCCCAAGGGCATGAAGCACCGCCTTGGCACGCGCGTAATAGGTTTTCTGTCCAGGGGTGGATAATGCCTGTCCAGCGAGATGGCCTAGATAGCTGTCGATAAGGCTCCGACTCACATCATTCAGCGTCAACTCACGCGCTAAGGCCATCGCCTGGAGCACGCAAAAATCTAGGAATTTCACTAATCCACTGTTGCAATAACTCACCACTGTAGCAACCGAGAGGATGCCCTCTTGCCCTGCTAGGAAGCGCTCGATTTGTCGCTGGCAGACGTAGGTGATGGGATCAATACCTGAACCGTACCACCGAGCAAAATCGAATGCTCTGGCGTTGGATGAGTTGCGCCCAAATGAGACCACTGTGTTTGCTGGAGGGATAGCCTCAGGCAAGATGATCACATTACCTGCCGCGTCCACGCTGTGTTCGACCTGTGGGACGCTGAGGTCAGTCTTGGTAAATACCTTACGCTTACCCATCAAGCCGCTCCCGCCATCTCATTCAATTCGTCGTCATAGGCAAACACGGCCTCATCGGCCATTTCGTTGACCAAGTGCAGATAGATCATGGTGGTCTGAACCGAGCTGTGGCCAAGTTGACCCTGCAGGAACACCAAGGGATCGAGCCCGTTCTGTGGGTTGCGCTGAAGGTTGACCAAGGTGTGGGTTGCGTAGGTGTGACGCAGCATGTGGGCATTGACGTCAATTCCAGCGAGCTTCCCGGTCTCGCTAACGATCCGGTTCAGGCTCTTGCCGGCGCTGCCGTAGGGCTCTCCGAGATGGTTGAGGAACAGTGGCTTTTGGTTCTTGCTCAGAGACGCCCGCTCGCCACGTACCTTGGACACGTAGCGGTGGAGTTCGGACATGAACTTGCGACTGACCCAGATATCTCGCTCCTTACTACCCTTGGTCTCCATGCCGCTGCCGTCGAAAGGATCCAGTCGGATGCGAAGATTGCGCTCGGTTCGTCCGGCCTTGTCTGGGTCGAAAACATACGTCAGTGGGAAAGTCGCCAATTCGTTACGACGCAGACCTGTGCGCAGGGCCAGCTGAATCATGATTCGGTGATGTGGATTATCCGCTACGGACATAAGTGACTTGGTCTGGGACATGCTCAGAAACTTGGGCAGAGGCTTGTGACGACGCGGCATCACATCGTTTACCAAGGCTTTGCCACCACTGGCATTAACATGCTCAAGGAAGCTGGATTCGCGCTTTACAGTTCGCTCCTCGTGACCGAACGGCAGGCGCTTAACCCAACCTTTCTCCAGGGCGAACTCGTAGAACTTGCAGATGTACGTCAGTCGCTGGCGGGTAGTGTTGAGGGCCAGTTCGCAAGTCACCAGGCAGTAGTCCCTGTAGGCAGCTACAAGGCTCTTGGCCTCACCACGATCTACGTCCCGCCAATCGAGGTCATGGGCTTGCAGGAAGCTGAAGAAGTCGTACAGCGCTCTTCCTGTACTGGGCCAGGATTGCTTCGAGCCGATCTCCCCACGAAGGAGGTAACGACGGAAGAATAGATTGGCCTGAGTGCAGCTCTCCATCGAGTCCCATAGCAGAATCGGAAACCCTTGGTAAGGTTGCCCTGCGATTACGAAATCCTCGGTGCCCCACACTAGCTCCATCTTTCACCCTGTCGTCGGCCAATCGTTCTGTGACTCTGTCTGCTTGGTCTGTGTAAAGGCTAACCATGCGACCCTTCACTCCCCATGAACAGAGCTATGATTTTAATATCATATAGATCTAACGACAGCAACGCTCCAGATCATAAGGCGTTCCTCAAGGTTTGCAGGTGGGCGACCTGACGGCTGAATTCAACGCTGGACAGCCGTTGCTTCGGTCGCGGGCTCATGGCCTGGCTGATAGCGCGTGTGGGATGGCCGGTCAGGCGTGCGAGCACCAGCCATTGTTCGGCGACGCCGAGTTGATCAAAACCGGGATGACGGCGCCGTACCCGGCGCAAGATGTCTTGTTGCAAGGCTTGCAGCAGACTGTCCTGACCGCTGCGGCGCAAGATGAAATCGGCGCTGGCACGCAGGTGTTCCTGAAGTTGTCGACGGGCTCTCGGCGCTGGTTCAATCAATGGACCGTGGCGCACACCGACATGCCAGAGGCCAAGGCCGATCAGGGCGATGAGCGCGACCAATGCCTGAGGGAAATAGCGCAGCAACAAGGTCAGCAGGCTGTCGTGATCGGTGTTGAACAGCAGCGTCACCTGGGTGTCCGCGGTCAGGTACCAGAGCAGCCAGGCATTGTCGTACTGGTCGATGGCCGGGGTTTTCCACAGGTCGGCGTCGGTGACCACAATGATCGAGCCCAGCCCTTGGTTGAGTTGCATCATGTGCGTGGCCTTGCCGCTGTTGGCCCAGGCTTGCGCGAGATTGTTCGGGTCTTCGAGATGGAACGCGGTATCGAAGGTGGCGTAGGCCGGGGCGTCTTCATCCTCAAGATACAGTTTGGTCAGGTTGGGGTAAGGATCCTCACCGGTAGCGGGTGGCGGGTCCTTGAGGTCTTTGCTCAGTGACTGGTGCACCTGCACCCGGTCGAGCAGCAAGTCATTGCTTTGGCCAAGTTTTTCATCCCACAGTGATTCGGCGATGAACAACAGACGCCCACCGGCGCGGGTCCAGTTCATCACTTGGTCAATCTGCCGTGGCGTCATGTTGTGCCGGTCGCCGAGCAACAACAGGCTGTGCTGGCGCGGGTCCAGCGTCGGCAGCACGTCGAGGCTGTTGGCATGGCCGACAGTCAGGCCCTGTTTGCGCAGGAAGTGTTCGGCGGCCAGATAAGGGTTGGCCTGCGCTTCGGGCGAAGGGCCGTGATCGATGTCTGCCTGATAGGGCGTTGCCTTGAAGAACAGATAAACACTCAGCGCAGCCAACAGCACAGCGATGAACACGCCGACCGCCAGCCAGAGACGCCGGTTCAATGCGCCGCTCCCGGGCCGAACAGCGCCCGCCAGCCATCACAGAGTTCCTGTTGCACCTGCGCGGGGGGCAGGCGATGCCCGTAGGCCATGTTCTGCCAGTGCCCCGTCAGTTTTTTGCTGAAAGTCAGCAGCGCCGGTTGCTGCAGGTGTTCAACGCGCTCGAGCACTTCACCTTCGGTGTCGGCCGGTTTCAGTGCCATGTTGTAGTCGTGCAGCAAGTGACTGAGCAGGGCGCGATAAAGCAATCCGAGAGCTTCACGCGGGTTGGTTTGCCAGAGGCTTTCCGCACTGGCGGCGATGTCGGCAGGCAGGGTTTCACGGTTGAGATCCAGGCCGAATGCTTGCTGTGGCAGCGGCCGTGCAACTTTGCGCGGCAACCTCGGTCGGCGACTGACGAACGCCTGCAACCAGTCGCGGTAACGCCAGATCAACAAACTGATGACCCCGATCAGCGTACCCCACAGCAGCACTTCAATCAGGGTGGCCAATGCACCGAAACGCTGGTTATCCAGCAACTTGAGCAGCGCCTTCAGCCACTCGGGGGCCTTGCCATCGTCCGGTGTTTCGGCGGCCGGTTTGTCTTCGCCGCCAAAACGATAGCGGGTGACCGTTTCCTTGTTCTTGAATGGCGGCTGATCGAGGATCGCCTTGATGCTGTCCCGGGACGCCTGGCTGGTCAGAGGCTGGTCCAGCAGACGCGGGCTGTCCGGTGAGATTGCGGGCTCGGCGGCCCACACGGTTTGCGCCGCTGGCATCAGCAAAAATGCCGCCAGCAGCAGGGCGACGGCGGTACTGCTCAGACGTTGACGCAGACGACGGAACACCAACTCGATATCCCAGGCCTCCAGCACCGTGCGCCGGTTCAGATAAAGGCTGAAGCCGCAGGCCACGTAAACCGGTTCCCACACCACGAGCACCAACACGTAAAACACGTTGGTCAGGTGTTCCAGCCAGCGCCAGTCTTGTGTGGCGGCGGACAGCAGCGTTTGCCAGCTCCAGTCCAATTCAACCTGTTGCGGCAGGAACAGATAAAACAGCACCATCAGGCCGACCCACAGTGCACTTTCCAGATGCACGCCGATGATCGTCAGCCATCGCGCCGCGCCGCCGTCGCGTTGCAACAGCACCTGCAAGCGCTGTTGCCGCGCTTGCCCACTCAGGCCTTCGAGTTGCACCACCGGCATCAGGAAACTGCGACTCAGACTCAAGCGTCGCCAGGTGAGGCTGGCGAGCAATTGTGGCTTGAGCAATCTCGGCCATTGGCGCAGCGCCTGTTTCAAAGTGGGCGTTTCACCAAACATGGCTTTGGACAGGATGTACAGTGGCAGGCGTTCGAACGCCGGTTTCAGCCACCAGAAAATGAAGGCGGCGAGGGACGGTGAATCCCACAACAACAAGGTGAGCAAGGCGAAAACCGGCAAGGTCACGATGGCCCAACTGGTCATCAACAGGCGTCGGTGCCGCTGGCTCAGCAGGACGCCGAGGTCCATGGCTTCCCAGGTTGCTCGAGGGCGGATCACCACGGTCGCGTCACTCAGGCGCATGACGAGTCCGTCCGGCAAACAGCAGATACATTGCTACCAAAAACCACAGCGTCGCGCCGACCAGATACTTGGTCATCGGCGCCGGCCCGGTCATGGATGACCAGTAGGCTTCGATGAATGCAGCGATCAACAGAAACAGCATGACCCCGCAAATCAGTAATACGCTTTTGCGCGCCGCGACTCGCAAGGCTTCGGCGCGTGGCAGGCGCCCCGGTGCGATCAATGCCCAGCCCAGTTGCAGGCCGGCGGCACCCGCCAGGGCAATGGCGCTGAGTTCGAAAGCACCGTGGCCGATCACGAACGACCAGAAGGTTTGCCCGTAGCCGATCTGTGTCAGGTGCCCGGCCACCGCGCCGATCATCAAGCCATTGAAGAACAGGAAAAACGCGCTGCCCAGGCCAAACAGCAAACCGCTGGCGAACGTCTGAAAAGCGATGCCGATGTTGTGCATGATGTAGAAGCCGAACATCACCCAGTCTTCACTGGCCGCCCGTTCCGCGGAGCGACCCAGGTGTCCGGAGCTGGGGTCGTACATGCTTTGCATGTCGCTGACCTGTTGCGCCGGGATCAGGTTGTAGACCAGGTCCGGGAACAGATACACCAACAGTGCGAAGCCGATCAGGCTGCCGAAAAACATCAGGCTGGCGGCCAGCACGAAGCGCCACTGTTCGCGCACCAGCCGCGGAAAATCCGCGAGGATGAAGCCGAGCACATTGGCACCCAGGCGGCTGCGATGTCGATAAAGTTGTTGATGCCCGCGCAGGACCTGTTGCTGCAACGAGTCGATCAGGAAACTGCTGTATCCACGCTCCTGAGCCAGCGCCAGGTGCTGGCAGAGCCGGCGATAGTCTTTCGCAAAACTGGCGACACGTGAGGTGTCTTTATTGCGCTCCAGACTGTCGAGCATGAGGGAAAACTGCGCCCATTCAGCCTTGTGGCGATTCTCGAAAAGACTTTGCTTCATGCGGGGCCCAACAAGCCGCGGGCGATGCCGTTGAGTTCCGCCACCGCCCGTGGCGCTGGGACGTTCAACGGTTGGGCGAGGATAGAAGCGAGTTCATTGACCCGCGCTTCGGAGAGTTCACCCTGGCGTTCGGCAAACCCTAGGATGGCGCGTTGCTCGGTCAGCGTCATGGCGAAGGCCGGACGTCGCGGTTCGGCGTCGGGTACTTGCGGTCGGGTGAGCGGCTGTTCGCGGTAAATGACCAGCGTGCCGGCGGCCAGGTCGCCGAGGCGTTTGAAGCTGGGGTGTTGCAGGCAACTGATGGCGCCGAGGAAATAGCCGAACGGCAACAGGTCGACAAATCGCAGCAGGTTGCGCAACAGCGAAGCGGACCAGCCGATCGGCGTGCCGTCATCCTGCACCACCCGCAGGCCCATCCATTGCTTGCCCGGCGAGCGTCCCTGATTGAGCACTTCGAACAACACCATGTACCACCAGCTCACTGCGAACAGCAGGATCGAGCCCAGCCCGGCGCCGAGTTTCCCCAGAAACGCGAGGACGATAAACAGCAGACCCAGAATCAGCCCGCGCAGCCCGAGGTCGATGGAGAACGCCAGCGCACGGACCATCAACCCGGCCGGGCGCAGTGGCAAGTCGATGCCTTCCGGCGTTTCAACCTGATACCGCGTATCCAGTGGCGGGGACAGCGTCGCTTTCCTTTGCAGTGCTGTGGTCTCGAGCATGGGCAACCTGGTGATGTGGCCTGATCGGGATTCTCTGTGTGTCCGATGCTAGCAGCCTCACGGGGGGAAACGACATAACTATGTATTGCACGGTGCGTGGTCAGAGGTGATTGAATGCAAGATTACTGGCCGGGGCGGGATGTGAACGCCTAGACTTCGCCGATCTTCAGTTCAGGAATAGCCCGTGACCTCGATCTTCTGGTACGACTATGAAACCACCGGCATCAACCCGCGTTGCGACCGTCCACTGCAAGTGGCGGGGCTGCGCACTGACTTTGATCTCAATGTCATAGACGAGCCGGTCAATCTTTATTGCCAGCCCAGTGAAGACATCCTGCCGCATCCGGCGGCCTGCGCGATCACTGGTATCACGCCGGGCCAACTGACCGAACACGGTTTGAGCGAAGCCGATTTCATGACTCGGGTACACGCGCAGCTGGCGGCACCGGGCACTTGTGGCGCGGGTTACAACACCTTGCGCTTCGACGATGAGATGACTCGTTACAGCCTGTACCGAAATTTCTTCGACCCCTATGCCCGCGAGTGGCAGGGCGGTAACAGTCGTTGGGACCTGATCGATGTGGTGCGTGCGGCGTATGCCTTGCGGCCCGATGGCCTGGTTTGGCCGACGGACGATGAAGGACGGGTGACGCTCAAGCTCGAACGCCTGACCGCTGCCAACGGCATCGATCACGGTAATGCTCACGAAGCGCTGTCGGACGTTCGCGCGACCATCGCGCTGGCACGGCTGATCCGGGAAAAACAGCCGAAGCTCTACGACTGGCTGTTTCAGTTGCGCAGCAAACAAAAGGTGATGGATCAGATTCGGCTGTTGCAGCCGATGGTGCACATTTCCGGGCGCTTTTCGGCGGCACGCAGTTATGTCGGCGTGGTGTTGCCGCTGGCCTGGCATCCGCGCAACAAGAACGCGTTGATTGTTTGTGACCTGCACCTGGATCCCCAAGGATTGCTCGACCTGGATGCCGAGACCTTGCGCCAGCGTTTGTATACCCGTCGCGATGAACTGGCCGAAGGCGAACTGCCGGTGCCGCTCAAACTCATCCACATCAACAAATGCCCGGTGGTGGCGCCGTTGTCGGTGCTTCGTCCCGATGATCAGCAACGACTGGGGCTGGATATGGCGCTTTATCAGGAACGCACGCTGCGACTAAGTGCCGCACAAACAATTTGGCGAGATAAAGTTCAGGCCATTTATGCCCGAGAGGATTTCGCCCAGAGCCAAGACCCTGAACAACAGTTATACGATGGTTTTATCGGTGATCGGGACCGGCGTCTTTGTGAGCAAGTCCGGGCGGCTGACCCGGCGCAATTAGCGCAAGAGCAATGGCCTTTCGATGATGAACGTTTGCCTGAATTATTGTTTCGATATCGCGCACGTAACTTTCCCGAAACGTTGAGTTTCGAAGAGCAAGAACGCTGGCGAGTATTCTGTCAGCAACGTTTGTCAGCGCCCGAGTGCGGGGCGCCCAATACCCTGGAAGCATTTGTAGAAGCTGCAGCCCAATTGAACATTACTGCGACGCCATTCCAGCAAGAGGTGCTCAATGAGTGGAACAATTATGTCCAGGCATTGCGCAAACGTTTGAATCTTTGAAAATGAAAATGCACGGGCCTGAATCTCGGGCATAAAAAAACGCCAGCGATTGCTGGCGTTCTTTTTTGTCGCGGATGGGTCTGCGACAAGCTTTGCGGCTTAGCCCAGCAGGGTAGCCCAGCCTTCAACCACGTCGCCGCCCCACTTGGCTTTCCACTCTTTCAGAGTTTTGTGGTTGCCACCTTTGGTTTCGATGACTTCGCCGTTGTGCGGGTTTTTGTATTGTTTAACTTTGCGAGCACGCTTGGTGCCAGTAGTTTTTACTGCGCCGCCGCGTGGTGCTTTGGTTTTGGATTCTGGATCCAACAGCGCAATGATGTCACGCAGGGACTTGGAGTATTCGCCCATCAGGGTGCGCAGTTTGCCTTCGAATTCCAGCTCGGTTTGCAGTTTGTCGTCTTGGGACAGGTTCTTCAAACGGGCTTGCAGCTCTTTGATAGCTTCTTCGGTGGCACGATATTCGTTGATCAAGGACATGGGGACTACCTTATGTTGTGCGCTGGATGGCAGGGGACAGTGCGGCAATAATAGTCAGGGTGTTTCATCAAGTAAACATTTAACCGGGGTTTATTTAAATTAGTTGCGATGAATAGGGCGCAAATTGGATGTACAGTTAAATAGTGTGACGCAGGTATCACAGATATTCACAATTGAATGCTTGAAGAATGCTGACAGGATCACCATCGCGCAGGTAACCGACAGCCCTCAACGCTTGTGCCAACGGCCTTCGTGCAACGCGAGGTGTCATCAATACTGCAGTTTTTTTGCGCAATCGCTAGAATGGCGGCCTTTGCGAAGTTCTGGAGTTTCCCCCTCATGCGCACTTTTCGGCTGGTGATTGCTTGCCCGGACCGCGTCGGCATCGTTGCTAAAGTCAGTAACTTTCTGGCGTCACATAACGGCTGGATCACTGAAGCGAGCCACCACTCGGACAATCTCAGTGGCTGGTTTTTCATGCGTCACGAAATTCGTGCCGACTCGCTGCCTTTCGGTATCGAGGCTTTCCGCGAGGCGTTCGCGCCGATTGCCGAAGAGTTCTCGATGAACTGGCGCATTACCGATACCGCGCAGAAGAAGCGCGTGGTGTTGATGGCAAGCCGTGAATCTCATTGCCTGGCCGACTTGCTGCACCGCTGGCACAGCGATGAACTGGATTGCGAAATCTCCTGCGTGATTTCCAACCATGATGATTTGCGCAGCATGGTCGAGTGGCACGGCATTCCTTACTACCACGTACCGGTCAATCCGCAGGATAAAGAGCCGGCGTTTGCCGAAGTCTCGCGTCTGGTCAAACAGCACGATGCCGAAGTGGTGGTACTTGCCCGCTACATGCAAATCCTGCCGCCCGAGTTGTGCAGCGAGTATGCGCACAAGGTCATCAACATTCACCACAGCTTCCTGCCGTCGTTCGTTGGCGCCAAGCCGTATCACCAGGCTTCCATGCGTGGGGTGAAGTTGATCGGTGCGACGTGTCACTACGTGACCGAAGAGCTGGACGCCGGCCCGATCATCGAGCAAGACGTTGTGCGCGTCAGCCACAGCGACAGCATCGAAGACATGGTGCGTTTCGGTCGTGATGTCGAGAAAATGGTGTTGGCCCGCGGTCTGCGTTATCACTTGGAAGATCGGGTGCTGGTGCACGGTAATAAGACTGTAGTGTTCTGACCGTCACACGACGCGGTTGAAATTCGAAGGGCCTGGGCGTTCAATCGTTCCAGGCCCTTCGCCGTTTCTGCACTGAGGACATGACCATGGCTGATCCACTGGACAAAGCTACTTCCAAGGCTCCCGCGACATTGGGGGAGGGGTGTTTGAGTCGTTATGATCCGGATGATTTGAGCGCCGAAGACGGCACGGAATTTCCCGGTGCGGTGGAGTTGTGGGAGCAGTTGAATCCTGAGCCTGACCTTGTAGGCGCTGGTTTGCCGGCGAAGCGGTCTTGAGGTCTGGCGTTCGGTCGTTTTGATTGTGTACATATCCGTTTCTTTGGTAACGGCGGCTATTGGTTTCGCCCTTACGGCGAGTCACTTGGAGAAGCGCCAAGTAACCAAGCGCTCTTGCCCCTTTCGTTCGGTGCCTCGCCTAGGCTCGGCATACCCTCGCTCCGGCCCTGCTCCGTGGGCCCGCCGCCATCGGCCATCCATGGCCGGGGGCGGCTAACCCGGCATCCATGCCGGGTTGCCCACTGCGCAGAACCTCCACTCGGCCTCTCGAGGGGGCGCTCAGATCAAAAGCGGAAGGCGAGCTAACGCTCGGCCTGATGAGTGGTGAAAA
>NZ_JAHBDD010000013.1:0-96086 GCF_019956155.1 Pseudomonas sp. BF-RE-22
CGATAGCATCACCGCGGTGCATCAGGTACACCGAGGTGATGCTATCGCCAGCAAGCCGGCTCCTACAGGGGGGGGTTAACGGATCGGGAAGCTGTTGAAGTCCACGGCGTTCGCCAATTGGCAATCGATCAGGTCGATGAAACCTTGCGCCTGTGGGGTGTTGAAATGCGATTGCATGGCCGCTTCCGATTGCCAGCGGGCGCTGACGTTCCAGCGGTTGCTGTCCTCGGGGCAGCGGTCGACCATATAGGATTCGCAGCCCGGTTGTTCACGCAGGGTTTCGACAATCTTTTGCAGTTGCTTACCCAGTTCGTCCGAGCGGCCGGCTGCGGCCTGCACCTTTACGGTGTTGATCACTTCGTTGGACATTGCTCACACTCCTGAATCAGGCCGGACGAATCCTGCTCATTGAGGGATAACGCTTACGAGGATAGGCCTGCACTTGCGGACCGCCAATAGCCAATTGCCGGATAAAAACCCAGACCAATCGCTCAGGCGATTTGCTGAAAAATGTCACGCAAGCGGTCCAGCGCGGTGTCGATGTCCAGGGTTTCAATGGCGCCAAACCCCATGAGAAGCCCGGCCTGTGGCGCCCGCTGGTAGTAAAAGGTATCGATGGAATACAGCCCGACTTCGACCTTTTTCGCCAGTTCGATCAGCAATGGCATATCGATAGGCACTTTGCACATAAGCACCATGTGGAAACCCGCCGTGCTCGGGATCGCTTCGAGCCAGGGTGACAGGTCACTGGCGATACGCGTGAGGATGCGTTCGCGACGCCCGGCGTAGATCGTATGACAGCGCCGGATGTGCTTGAGCAGGCAGCCTTCGGCGATGAATTTGGCCAGCGCCCATTGGGGCAGGGTGGAGGTGTGCAGGTCGGTGAGTTGCTTGGCGCGGATCACCGCTTCGAGAATCGCCGGCGGCAAAATTGCGTAGCCGAGGCGCAGTTCCGGCAGCAGGGTTTTCGAAAAGGTCCCGACGTAGGCGACGATCCCGCGCTCATCCATGCTTTGCAGCGAGTCGGTGGGCCGGCCTTCGTAGCGGAATTCACTGTCGTAATCGTCCTCGATGATGATCGCGCCCAACTCGTAGGCGCGCTCCAGCAGCGCCACGCGACGTGCCTGGCTCATCGGCATGCCGAGCGGAAACTGGTGGGACGGCGTGACATAAATCAGCCGGGTGCCCAGGGGGATTTTGTCGACCTGGATGCCGTCTTCGTCGACCGGTACGCCGATCACCGTGGCGCCGTGGCTGCCGAACAGCAGGCGCGCGGGCGGGTAACCGGGGTCTTCCATGGCGACGATGCTGCCGGGGCGCGTGATCACGCGGGAGATCAGGTCCAGCGCTTGTTGCGCACCGTTGCACACCACCACGTCTTCGTCCTGGCAATTCACCCCACGGGAAAACGCGATGTGCCGGGCGATCGCATTGCGCAGCGCCGGCAGACCTTCAGGCAAGCTGTAGAAGCCTTTGGAACCGGACATCTGACGCAGCGCGTGGGAGGTACAGCGCCGCCAATCGTCCTGCGGAAACTGGCCCTTGCTGGTGGCGCCACCGATGAAGTCATAACGCAGCGAGCCTTCCAGTGTCGGGTGACGCAAAAACACCGGTAAATTGCGCCACGACTCGATGACCTCGGCGCTCGCCAACTGCGAATGGCTTTGCTTGGGCTGCGCTTTGGCCGTCCGGGCATTGACGTAGGTGCCTTTGCCGATCACCCCGGTCAGGAAGTTTTCATAGGTCAGTTGCGCGTACGTGTCGGAAATGGTCTTGCGCGAGATGCCCAGCTGTTCGGCCAGCAGACGGCTGGGCGGCAGTTGCGTCCCGGCTGCCAGGCGACCGGATTCGATGGCGCTGCGCAGTTGGTTGTACAACTGGCCTGCCAGGTCCTTGCGGCCGTTGATGACAACATGAAGTTCCATACCGGCGGGGCTCCTGGGCGGTTAAGGCGCGTGTGCGTCGCGCCAGATTACGCGCAAGCGCCGCCGTGCAGAAGTTGCGTGGGGGAAAAACCGCGGATTGGTCTGCTCGGAGTGGTCCACCGGTATTTCGCGCAATTGGATCTGTAACGCCGGCGCATCAGCGCTTACCGTGAAAACATCTATCAATCCACGAGGCACGCCATGACTTCCCGTCTGGATTACTACAGCGCGTCGCCCAAAGCGATGAAAGCGATGATCGCCATGGAGGCGCTGACCAGCAACCTGAGCATCGAGCCGGCGCTGCTGCACCTGATCAAGATCCGCGCCTCGCAGCTCAACGGCTGCGCCTTCTGCACCGACATGCACTCGGTGGACGCGCGACGCCTCGGCGAGACCGACCGGCGTCTGTATTCGATTGTGGTCTGGCGCGACAGCGGCTTTTTCAACCCCCGCGAGCGCGCGGCGCTGGCCTGGACCGAAGCGGTCACCTTGCTCTCGCAAAGCCATGTGCCGGACGACGTCTACGCCCAGGCCCGGGAACAGTTCAGCGAGAGCGAAATGGTCGACCTGACCATCGCCGTCACCACCATCAACAGCTGGAATCGCCTGGCGGTGAGTTTCCGCCAGTCCCCCAGCGCGTGATGACGCTGTCACATCAGGTTCATGAACGTTGCGCAGGATGAGGTTTTCAAAGGACAGATCGACAGGGAGTCATTGATGTCATTCATGGAAACCGCCGGGCGCCAGAGCCCTGCCGAATACCGCTCGCCGGTAGACACCTCGTCATCCAAACATGCGCAGGCCGCCGCGCTTGATCCGCAACTGGCGCAAGCGTTCATGGTCAGTGCCCGCTGCGGTTGTTTCATGCAGGCGTCGCGCAGTCTCAACATCAAGGCGACGTTGCTGCGCAAGCAGTTGGCGCAACTCGAAGCGCACCTGCAGTGCTCGCTGTTCAGCCATGGCGACAATGGGGTTGCCCTCAGTCGTGAAGGCTTGCAGCTTCAGGCGCAGCTGATTGCCTTGGCCCATGAACGCGACTTGCCGGTGATCGAACAGCCCTTGGTGCGCCTGGCCGTCGCCGAATCGATCCTGCATGACATCCTCGGTCGCGACCTGGTGGCCTTGCTGCGCCGCAACGCCAGTGTGCGTCTGGAGATCATCTCCCTCGACAGCGAGCTGGCCCTGCGCGCCGTCAGCGCCGATGTGGTGGTGTGGCTGGCCGACACTGATTCACCGCTGCCGGGCCCGAGTTTTGCCGTCGACGAGCCGCGATGCCTGGCGCGGCTCGACTACCTGCCGCACATTGCCAAGCGTTATTCACGCACTGCATCACGCCCGGACAACCTCGATGACCTCGCCGATTTCCTGCTGGTGCAATGGCAGCCTCATCGTCAGGTCGAGAGCTTTGTGCCGTGGAATGCGCTGGTGGACCAGCGCCTCGCCGGGGTGGTGCAGTTGCATGCCTATGAGCTGATGCTGGAGATGATCCGATGCAGCGCCTGTATCGGTTTGCTGCCGGGTTACATGAGCCATTTCGACCGTGGTCTGATCGCTCTGCCGGGGTTGTTTGGCCAGCCGATGCAGCGCCAGGTGTGGATGGCGGTCAATGCGCAGTCGCAGGATGAGGCGCAGGTGCAGATGATCGTCGAGCTGATTCAAAACACCTTCAATGAACGGCGGGAGTGGTTCGAAGCCTGAGCAATACCAACTGTAGGAGTGAGCCTGCTCGCGATAGGGCCATAACATTCAACATTGATGTTGACTGTCCGGACGCTATCGCGAGCAGGCTCACTCCTACAGTAGTTTCTCGTCATGCTGGAAGATTGCGTTGTAGAGTGAGCGGCCATGTCTGTATCAAGGATGAATCACCCATGCCCGTCACTGACGCTGTCATTACGCTTGAACGCTTCAACGAATCCCACCTCGAAGGCATCACCGCGCTTTACAACGAGCCAGCGATTACCCGGCAAGTGCTGCAAATGCCGTTTCAGTCCATCGAGGTCTGGCGCAAACGCCTGGATCCGGGCAACGAACGGCATGTGCAACTGGTGGCGCTGAGTCAGGGGAGGGTGATCGGCAACATCGGTCTTGAGCAGTTTTCGCGCATCCGCCGCAGTCATGCTGCCAATTTCGGCATGGGAGTCTCTGAGGCGTGGCAGGGCAAGGGTGTTGGCTCGAAGCTGTTGGCCACCGCGCTGGACATCGCCGACAACTGGATGAATCTGCAACGGGTCGAGCTGTCGGTGTACGCCGACAACGAAGCAGCCATCGGTTTGTACCGCAAGTTTGGTTTTGAAACCGAAGGCCTGTTTCGGGACTACGCCGTGCGTGACGGAGTGTTGGTGGACACCTTGAGCATGGCGCGTCTGCGCCGCACGCCCAAGGCCGGTTGATTCACTCGCCCAGTGCAAACGCCACCGCCGCCTGCGCATGCAGTTCGGTGGTGTCGAGCAGGGGCAGGGTGCTGTGTTCGGGTTTGATCAGCAGGCCGATTTCGGTGCAACCGAGGATGATGACCTGGGCGCCGCGCTGGCTCAGGGATTCGATCACCTGCTGATAAATCCGGCGTGAGGCCTCGCTGATCGCCCCGACGCACAACTCGTCGTAGATGATCCGGTGCACGGCTTGACGCTCCTCGGCGTCCGGCACCAGAACGCTCAGCCCCATCGACGTCAGGCGTTCCTTGAGAAAGTCCTGTTCCATGGTGAACGCAGTCCCCAGCAACCCGACGTTCAGTGCGCCGGCATCCACCGCCGCCTGTCCGGCCGGGTCGGCGATGTGCAGGAACGGAATGTTGATCGCCGCCTGAATCTTCCCGGCGACCTTGTGCATGGTGTTGGTGCACAGCACCACGCAATCGGCGCCGCCAGCCTCCAGCCGCCGCGCGGCATCCACCAGAATCAGCGCCGCATCGTCCCAGCGACCGGCATGCTGGGCCTGTTCGACAGGCCCGAAGTCGACGCTGTACATTAGCAGTTTCGCCGAACGCAACGGCCCGAGCCGGTCGCGTACCTGTTGGTTGATGAGGCGGTAATACTCGGCGCTGGACTCCCAGCTCATGCCGCCGATAAGGCCGATGGTACGCATGGCGTGCTCCTGTTGATGGCAACCCTTTGTCTGGGAGTATCCCGTGGCGCTTCACGGCTTTCTATCAGGAAATTTCACATGCTGAGCCAACGGCTGCCGGGCGCTAAAGTCAGCTTGCAACTTCTGCCCCGTGCCGCTTACAGCGCACGCGATCCGGCGCAGTCGCGCACCATCGGGGTGACGCTGGAGCGCCAGCAGGGCGTGCACGCGATTGACTCTGATCGGCGGGTGGATTTCGATACGTTGCCCGGTGTTCTGGCGTATACCCCGGTGGGCGTCGAAGTGTTTTCCGAATCGTCCAGCGGTGGCGAATACTTGCTGATGCAGCTGGACGAATCGTTTGCCGATGAACAATTGCCCTCCGTTGGCCATCGCGTCCAGTCTTGCGGCAATCGACAGGCGCTGAGCCTGGCACGCGAAGTGCGGCGTTTGTTACTGGCCCCACACCGCGACCTTCTGGCGCTGGAGCAATGTGCCCTGGGATTCGTGGGTTTGGCGCAACCGCAGGTCGAAATGGCTCATCGGCCCGCGCCAGCCGCACTCGCCCAAGTGCTGGACCTGATCGCAGAACAATTCCATCTGCCCCTCACGCTGCAACAACTGGCGGCGGCCTACGGCCAGAACGAGCTGCGCTTTCTGCGAGACTTTACCCGCGCCATCGGCCTGACACCGCACGCTTACCTCGTTGAAGTACGACTGCAGGCGGCACGGCGGATGATCGAGCGCACCGGTCTGAGCCTGGCTGACATCGCCCTTGATGCCGGTTTCGCCCATCAGTCGCACATGGGCAGCGCCTTCCGCAAATTCCTCGCCATGACCCCCAGTCAATACCGCTCACGCTTTTAGTCGTACGCCCGCCGCGCGCATCTGCCATGCTCAAAGTCCGCAGCACTGTTTCAACAAAGGAACACCGCAATGGACGACGTACAGCAACTGGGCGAGATGCTTCGCCACTACGCAGACAGCGAAGCGCACAAAAAACAACTGTTCGAGTCGCAATCGGCCGTGTGGGCGACGCGCATTGGCGAGCTGTTCGATCAGATCCAGCAATGGCTGGAACCGGTCCGGGCGCCGAACCTGCTGGAAGTCAGTCGCGAGGCGTATGTCGCCTCGGGGCCGAGCGTTCCGGTCGAGACGTCAACGTTCAAGACCGAGAAACTGGGCATCGTGATCGCCGGCAAACCCGTGGAGTTCGTGCCGGATGTGATGGGTACCGGTGGGCAGATTTCCCTGGCGGTGATGGGCCTGACCGCCGCGCGGTATGGCAGCATTTCGCTGGTGTGCCTGCCGCCGTCCAACAACTGGCAGTGGCGCAAGACCAATGGTTTGAAGGACCCGGACACCTTTGCCTTCGACGCGAATTTTCTGGCGCAGCAGTTGCAGAGCTTGATCCCCCGCGATCGGAGCTGATCTCTCCGGACTTTCACCTTTCCCCTGTGGGAGCGAGCCTGCTCGCGATGACGGTTCGGCAATCAACATAAATGTTGGCTGAACCACCGCTATCGCCGGCAAGCCGGTCTCGCTCCTACAATGGATCTGCGGTGCATCAGATTTCGAGATTCACCCAGCCCGGTTTTGCCACTTCCGGCGCAACCGCCTTCACCACTTTCCCCGTCGCCAACTCCACCCGTCGAGCCACCTCCGGGTCATCGGCAAACGGGATCAGGCTCGCTTCCTCCAGACTTTCTGCCGTCTGCTGCTTCAGGCAGTACTCGACCGCCAGCCAAAGCCCCGCAACACCCACGATATTCAACACGATCTCGAACATCTCAGCTCCTCGCCTCAGGCAATCCGTGCATCACGTTCAGCCATCGCCACGTCGGAAACCCGCACGGTGCGCCAGGCGTTGTACGCCATCAGCAGCATGCCGCTGAGGAAGAACACACCGCCGGCAAACCGCACTACAAATCCGGGATGACTGGCCTGCAAGGCTTCGACGAAGGAGTAGGTCAGCGTGCCGTCGTCGTTGATCGCGCGCCACATCAGGCCCTGGGTGATGCCATTGACCCACATCGAGGCGATGTACAGCACGGTGCCGATGGTCGCCAGCCAGAAATGCAGGTTGATCAGCGGCGTGCTGTACATCTGCTCGCGGCCGAAGACTTTCGGAATCATGTGGTAGACCGCGCCGAAGGTGATCATCGCCACCCAGCCGAGGGCGCCGGCGTGCACGTGGCCGATGGTCCAGTCGGTGTAGTGGGAGAGGGCGTTCACGGTCTTGATCGCCATCATCGGCCCCTCGAAAGTCGACATGCCGTAGAAGGCCAGCGACAGCACCAGAAAACGCAAAATCGGATCGGTGCGCAATTTATGCCAGGCACCCGAGAGCGTCATCATGCCGTTGATCATGCCGCCCCAGCTCGGCGCCAACAGGATCAGCGACATGGCCATGCCCAATGACTGCGCCCAGTCCGGCAACGCGGTGTAGTGCAAATGGTGCGGGCCGGCCCAGATGTACAGGGTGATCAACGCCCAGAAGTGCACGATGGACAAGCGATAGGAGTACACCGGCCGCCCGACCTGTTTCGGCACGAAGTAATACATCATCCCGAGGAACCCGGTCGTCAGGAAAAACCCCACCGCGTTATGCCCGTACCACCACTGCACCATGGCGTCGGTGGCGCCGGAATACACCGGGTAGGACTTGAACCAGTCCACCGGAATCGACAGGTGATTGACCACGTGCAGCATGGCGATCACCACGATGAACGCGCCGAAAAACCAGTTGCCGACGTAAATGTGATGGGTCTTGCGTTGCACCACCGTGGTGAAAAACACGATGGCGTACGCCACCCAGACCACGGTCATCCACACCGCGCCGGAGAATTCGATCTCGGCGTATTCCTTGGTGGTGGTGTAACCCAGCGGCAGGGTGATCAGCATCACCACGATGACCGATTGCCAACCCCAGAAGGTAAAGGCGGCGAGGGTGTCCGAGTACAGCCGCACCTGGCAGGTACGCTGCACTGCGTAATAACTGGCGGCGAACTGCGCGCTGCCGGCAAAACCGAAAATCACCAGGCTGGTGTGCAGCGGACGCAAACGTCCGAACGAGGTCCACGGCAGGTCGAGGTTCATCTCGGGCCACACCAGTTGCGAGGCGATCCACACCCCCATCGCCATCCCCACGACGCCCCAGAAAATGGTCGCCACGACGAATTGGCGGACGACCTTGTAGTTATAGGCCTGTCCGATTGTTGCTGTGCTCATGGTCAATGCTTCCACGGTTGCAAAGTCTTGCCAGGCCACCCGGACTGGCATGCCGTGAACTGTAGAAACCTCCTCGAAAACAAAACAGATTCAGGAAAGCGCAATTAATACGGATCAGATAACGGCGCCGTACCTGTCAGAGTTGACAGTATCGGCGGATTGAATCCAGCGGTTTAATAAACCCGCTGACGCATTGGGTAGTGGTGAGTTCCAGTGGTTGCGTTCAAGGCAAGTCAGCCCTGCAGGTCATGGCGATCAGGAGGGGCACTTTCATACAGGATGTTCTGAACACAAGGGTGAACCAATGACAACTTTCACTTATACAGGCCCCAAGGTGCCTGCCGATGATGCGTCCGTGATGCCCGATATTCGCGGTAAAAAGATATTCATGGGTTTTTGGCATAACTGGGGGCCGAGTGCCGGGTATCAAGGCGGAGTGACGGGTGAAGTGCAACTGGAAGACATCCCCGTCGAATACAACGTTGTGGCCGTCGCGTTCATGAAGGGCGCCGGTATCCCGACATTCAAGCCATACAACCAGACCGATGTGGAGTTTCGGCGTCAGGTCGGCGTACTCAACAAGCAAGGTCGCGCGGTGCTGATTTCACTGGGGGGCGCCGAAGCTCACATTGAGCTGCGCAATGGTCAGGAACAGGCGCTTGCCACTGAAATTATCCGATTGGTGGAAGTCTATGGTTTTGATGGGCTGGACATCGATCTGGAGCAGACTGCTATCGACTTTGCCGATAACAACAAGGTAATTCCCGCTGCGTTGAAGCTGGTCAGGGAGCACTACGCGAAGGAAGGCAAGCATTTCATCATCAGCATGGCGCCGGAGTTTCCGCACTTGGTATCGAGTGGCAAGTACGTACCGTATTTGACTGCGCTGAAGGACCATTACGACTTCATTGCCCCGCAATACTACAACCAGAACGGTGATGGGCTTTATGTGCCAGGCCTTAATCCACCCTGGCTGGCGCAAAACGATGGCGTGCGCAAGGAAGAGTTCCTCTACTACCTGACCACTGCATTGGTAACAGGTACTTATGGGTTCACTAAAATCCCTGCCGACAAATTCGTTATCGGCTTGCCCAGCAGTATCGATGCCGCCGCCAACGGGTATGTAGTTGATCCCGCTTTTGTGAAAAATGCACTCAAACGACTGGTAAAAGACAGCAACGGGATCAGAGGCTTGATGACGTGGTCGTGCAGTTGGGAGTGTGGCACCAACAAGGCCGGTGATTCGTACGATTGGCGCTTCAAAAGGATTTACGCACCCATCGTTGATGAGATGCCGAATCAACCTCAGTAGTGATCCATCAAACTGATATGGTTTTTTTGAAGCCTCCTGAATCTGTAATGTTTTTCCGGTGCCCCTCATAGTCGCCTCATCGAAAACGAGCCACAGAGCCCGTCCCATCCTGATGAGGTAGCCACATGTATCAGTACGACGACTATGACCGGGCGCTGGTCTTCGAGCGGGTTGCGCAGTTTCGTGATCAGGTCGAACGCTTCACGGCAGGCGAGTTGAGCGAAGAGGAATTCCTGCCGTTGCGCTTGCAGAATGGCCTGTACATGCAAAAACACGCGTACATGCTGCGCGTGGCCATTCCCTACGGCACGCTCAGCGCGCAACAGATGCGTACGCTGGCGAGCATCGCCCGGGATTACGACCGTGGCTACGGCCACTTCACCACCCGCCAGAACATGCAGTTCAACTGGATCGAACTGGCCCAGGTGCCGGAAATCCTCGAACGCCTGGCCCAGGTAGAAATGCACGCGATCCAGACGTCCGGCAACTGTGTGCGCAACATCACCACCGAAGCCTTCGCCGGGGTCGCGGCGGACGAGTTGATCGACCCACGACCGCTGGCGGAAATCCTGCGCCAATGGTCGACGATCAACCCGGAGTTCCTGTTCCTGCCTCGCAAATTCAAGATCGCCATCTGCTCGGCCGTACAGGACCGCGCGGCGATCATGATGCACGACATCGGCCTTTATCTTTACCCCGGCGCCGACGGGCAAATGCTCCTGCGGGTGATCGTTGGTGGTGGTTTGGGACGCACGCCGATTCTTGGCCTGCAGATTCGCGAAGGCTTGCCGTGGCAGCATTTACTGTCGTATGTCGAAGCGGTGCTGCGTGTCTACAACCGCCACGGTCGGCGGGACAACAAGTACAAGGCGCGGATCAAGATTCTGGTCAAGGCGCTCGGTATCGAAGCCTTCGCCAGGGAAGTGGAGGAGGAGTGGCAGTACCTCAAGGACGGTCCGGCGCAATTGACCGGCGATGAATATGCGCGTGTCGCCAGTGCCTTCGTGCCGCCGGATTACCGTTCGCTGTCCAGTACCGACCTGGAGTTCGGCACCCGTCTGGCCGAAAACAGTGCATTCGCCCGCTGGGTTTCGCGCAATGTCCAGCCGCACAAGGTGCCGGGCTACGCCAGTGTGGTGCTGTCGACCAAACCGGGCAGTGCTTCGCCGCCGGGCGATGTCACCGGCGAACAAATGGATGCCGTGGCCGCGTGGTCCGAGCAATTCGGGTTCGGCGAAATCCGCATTGCCCATGAACAG
This sequence comes from Pseudomonas sp. BF-RE-22, assembly GCF_019956155.1. Lineage (NCBI taxonomy): Bacteria > Pseudomonadati > Pseudomonadota > Gammaproteobacteria > Pseudomonadales > Pseudomonadaceae > Pseudomonas > Pseudomonas sp. BF-RE-22. Next base: position 10,794 of record NZ_JAHBDD010000013.1, read on the forward strand.
AACATCGTCCTGCCGGACGTGCCGAAGTCGGACCTGTTCACGCTCTGGCGTGTGGCTTGCGAGCATGGGTTGGGCAGTGCCAATGTCGGTTTGCTGACTGACATCATCGCGTGCCCCGGCGGCGATTTCTGTGCATTGGCCAACGCCAAGTCGATCCCCATTGCGCAAGGCATTCAGGCGCGTTTTGACGACCTGGATTATCTGCATGATCTGGGCGACATCAGCCTCAACATTTCCGGTTGCATGAACGCCTGCGGCCACCACCACATCGGCAATATCGGCATTCTTGGCGTCGACAAGAACGGTAGCGAGTGGTACCAGATCACCCTCGGCGGCGCTCAGGGCAAGAACAGCGCGTTGGGCAAAGTCATCGGCCCGTCCTTCAGCGCGGCTGAGGTGCCCGACGTGATCGAGCGGATCATCGCCACGTTCGTGCGTTACCGCGAGAGTGAGGAACTGTTCGTCGACACGTTGCAGCGCCTTGGTCTGGAGCCGTTCAAAGAGGCGGTCTATCCGAAGTTGCTGGAGGTGTCGGCATGAACAATCTGCTACGACTGGAGGCCGGTGTGGCGCGGATCGATAGCGCCGATCCGTGGACCCTGGTCAGGGATCCAGCCACCGGATTACCTTCAGGTCCGGTGATAGTGCCGCTGGCCTGCTGGCTGGAGGCGCCCGGGCAGCAGGGCGTGTGGCTGGGGCCGGACGATGAGGTGGAAAGCCTCAAGCCGTGGTTCGACCAACTGCCGCTGATTGCGCTGGACTTCCCGAGTTTTCGCGACGGTCGTGGTTACAGCCAGGCGTATTTGCTGCGTACCCGATTGGGCTGGACCGGCGAATTGCGCGCGGTTGGCGATGTCCTGCGCGATCAACTCAGCCACATGCGCCAGTGCGGTTTCGACAGCTTCGCGGTGCGCGAGGACAAGTCCGCCGAAGACGCGCTCAAGGGCCTCGCCGGCATGAGCGTGTTGTATGGCCGCTCGGTGATCGAGCCTCGACCGTTGTTTCGGCGGCGCTGACAACCACACGACTTTTTGCTTTGGCCGGGGACCCCGTTTTGATAGAGTCCGCGCCTCATAAGGAAGCGGGTCAAAGAAAGGAGTCTGGTTTGAGCGCGGGCAAGAAAGTTTTAGGGCTGGTCGCAGTGTTGCTGATGGCGGCCCTGTGGGGCAGTTATGTGTATCTGTTCCAGGAGAACCGTGACGGGCAACTTGGGGCGTCAGCCGACAGTTCTGCCTGGTGCGGCACGCCACCGGCCAGCGATGCGGCGGCGCTGGGCAAGGATCACCTGACCCTGCGCATCACCAACAATGTACGGGGCGATTTCATGCTCTCGGGGGCGGTCATCGTCTCCGAGCGCACTTTCGATCGGTATGACCTGGGCCGCAACGAGTTGCGCCTGCGCCTGGAACCTCTTCAATGGTCCTACGGCGTCACGCCGATCTTCCTTGAGCAGGTCAGGATCAAACCGCTGAGTCGCAACCTCTCTTCGCTCGACAAAAGTGCCTACGCCGAGCTTGAATCCCGGCCTATCGGCGTGCAGGGGCGGGCGGCGGCGTTTCCGTTCGACACCTGGCGCTACGGCTACAAACCGGTGCTGTACATCCTCAAGGGCAATGAACGGATCGACCTGAAGTTCAAACGCATCACCACCCTCATGGAGATGTCCAATACCTTCACACCGATTCAAAAGTACAACCGGGTCGAGTACATCAACGAGAAAAATTCATTGGTTCGCGAGGACGATTACAAGCCCTATGCGGCCAATGAGTGCGCCTTCAGTGTCGAGCGCAAAGGCTCGTTCAAGGTGATTGTGCTGCTGTTGTTGCTGGTGATCTGCCTGCCGCTGATGCACGTGTTTTATCGTGACGAACCGGGCATCGATTTTCTCGCGACACTGGTGAGTATCGGCGCGATCCGCGTGCTGTTGGTGGGACCGCTGGAGGACTTCCAGCTGTACAACATCGACTTCCTGTTCGGCGCCGCGATTCTGCTGGTGGGCACGGTGTCGTTGATCAAGGCGATGCGGGCGAACAGTCGGCGGGAGTTGGCGTTGAAGAGTGGTTCTTCGTGGTGACGCAAGGTTAAGACCATGGTGACGCTTTCGCGGGCAAGCCTCGCTCCTACAGGTATTGCGTAATCTTTGTAGGAGCGAGGCTTGCCCGCGAAGGGGCCCTCGAATCAACCCTCGGATCACTTCAACGCCGGATCCCCCATGTTCATCTTCTTCCAGCCTTGCAACAGCACCTGGGCCTTGGGCTCCTGTCCGTTTTCAAGGTAGTACTGGATCAACGACAACCGCGCATTGCGGTTCGCCGGTTGCACCTTCAACAACCGTTCCAGTTCCTCGCAGGCCTCATCGACCTTGCCGCTGTCATGCAGCGCCACCGCCAGCACGTAGCCGAACTGCGCGCTCTGGGGTTCCAGGCCAGCGGCTTTGCGCAGCACCGGCATGGCCTGGGCCGTTTTGCCCGCTCGTATCAGCGACAACCCTTGGGTATGCAACAGCAAAGCGGCGTCCGGATGCTCCTTGATGCCCTGTTCCAGCAGGGCCTGTGCTTCCTGACCGCGCCCACTGGCTTCCAGCCACTGCACCAGCGTCACCAGCGCCGGGTAAAAGTCCGGATCGCGCTGGAGCGCCGTGCGCAGCAGCGCTTCAACTTCAGCGCTGCGACCGCTGGCCTGATACAGCATGGCGAGGTTGAGGTTGGCTTCCGCGCGTTCGGCCAGGCTCTTTTGCACATCCTCATACTCGGCGATGGCGGCGTTCCAGTTCGCCTGAGCGCTGCCCAAACCGTCGCGGGCGACGCTGAGCAGATCCCGGGCGGCAGCGATGCGTACCGCTTTGACCGGGTCACCCAGTAACGGTGTCAGCAGTGGTGCGCGCTCCGGCGGCGGGAGGAACGCGCTGATCGCCCGAACGGCGCTTTCACGCACTTGCGGTGCCGGGTTGCGCAAGTCCTGAGTCGCCAGTTTCAACGCCTGTTCGCTGGGATACAGCGGCAACTCGGCCAGCAGCGTTGCGCGCTGGATCGCCGGCAGGTTGCTGCGTTGCAGCTGTTCGTACAAGGCTTGCGCCGCGCCGGGCTGACCGTTGCGAATCAGCCACAGGCTTTCGTCGTAACGCGGCGCCTCGGCGGCGGCTGCGGTGTTCCAGAGCTTGAATTGTTCAGTGATTTTGTCACCGGCCTTGCCCTGATGGCAGGTCAGGCAGGCGTCCGGCGTGCCAAGTTTTTTCGCCCGCTCAGGGTTGGGAATGCTGAAGCTGTGGTCATGCCGAAAGTCATTGCCCATGTAGAACTTGCCGGGCATGTGGCAATCCACGCACTGCGAACCCGGTTGGCCCATGGCGTGGCGGGTGTGCTCGACAGAATCGTAGTTTTTCGCCTGCAAGCCCTTGCCCTCGACACCGGCCACCGAGGTTTTGCCGGCGCTGTTGTGGCATTGCAGGCAGACGCCGTTGCCCGGTGCCTTGAGTTCGTTGCTGTGGGGGTTGTGGCAGTTGCTGCAGCGCACGCCCTTGTCGAACATTTTGCTCTGGGCGAAGGAACCGTGTTCGAACACTTCGTCCTTGATCTTGCCATCCAGCGCATACAACTCGCGGGTCAGGGGGCTGGGCAGATAGTCATCCATCAGGCGCTTGCCGACGGTAAAACCATCACCCAGCGGTGCGCGCCGTGAGTGGCAGCGGGCGCAGGTTTCGATCTCGACGGTCGCGTCCTTGTCCTTGAGGTCGACGGCGAAACCGGCGTGGATCAGATCAGTCTTTTTTGCGGTCCATTCCAGGTGACTGGACGCCGGACCGTGGCACGCCTGACAACCCACGCCAAGGCTGTTCCACTGACTGTCAAAGGTGTTTTTAGCCGCGTCGAATTTGCGTTTGTAGCCGGTGGTATGGCACTCGACGCACATGAAATTGGCGTTCTGGCTCGGCTTGCTCCAGTGCAACGGGTTCTTGAAGTTCACACCCTGGTCCGGATAGAGGTGAAACCAGCGGTGTTTCTCGGTATCCCAGGCAACGCCCAACGCCTGCAACCGACCGTCACCGACTTCAATCAAATACTGCTGCAACGGCGCGATGCCAAAGGTGTAGGCGACCTTGAAGTCAGCGTTGTTGCCATCAATGCCCGGTGTGTTGACCCAGAATTCGTCGTTCTTGCGCGAAAACCGGGTCGTCTCGTTTTCGGCCTTGAAGGTGACGTTGTTGAAGTCGCCGAGCATCGTCCCGGCGCTGGCTTCCTGCATCGCCAATTGGTGATGCGAGCCTTGCCAGTCCTTCACTTGTTCGCTGTGGCAAGCCTGGCACTGTTGCTCATCGACCATCTTCGCCGGCGCGGCGACCACGGGTTTTTCAGGAGCAATGACCGGTGTACTGAGCGGCGGCGCATAGGTCACCGGGGCCGGTTGGCTGCTGAATAGAAACCAGCCAATGCCCGCGATCGCCAGGAGCAACACGCTGATGAGAACGGGAAACAGATAACGAGAAAACGAAGTCGGTGACGAATCAGGGTTTGGGGCGGCTGCTTTATTTTTATGTTTCGGCATTGCGACTTCCATAGTCCGGGTGCGTTTGCCGTCAGGCGCGCGTTCTAGCTCGATGCAGCTTTGACGGATGCCGGGCGTCTGTCAAATGACAGGTGTGATCCTCTGCGCGGCGATAGATGAATGTTGTGATTCTGCACAACAAAACGCGCTGCATTAGCTATACCTGTTAAACCATTTCCAAACCGTAGTCGACCGCCCTACAGGAGTTACCGCATGAAGCTTGCATTGATGATGAGTACATTGTGTATTGCCTCGATCGGCGTAGTTGGCTGCGCCAGCAAAAAGGTCGAGCCAGACGAGTATTCAGGCTTCCTCAAAAATTACAGCCAACTCCAGGAAGCCAAGTCACCTTCGGGTGCCGTAGTGATGCGCTGGATCGATCCGAAAGTTGACATCAAGAAATTCCAAAGCGTGTATATCGAGCCGACCCAGCTGTATCCAAAACCTCAGCCGACGGCAAAAATCCCTCAGACCACCCTGAACGGAATCACCAGTTATTACGATCAGGCGCTCAAACGCGAAATCGGCAAATCCCTGCCGCTGGCCTCAGGCCCTGGCCCAGGTGTGATTGTGGTGCGCGCCGCGATCACTGCCGTGAGCAGCAAGACCGAAGGGCTGAAGCCTTATGAAGTGATCCCGATTGCGCTGGTGGCAGCGGCGGTGAGTACCGCCAGCGGTATTCGTGATCAGCAGACCGACCTGGCCACCGAAGCGGTGTTCCTGGACGGCGGCAGCAATAAAGTCGTGGCCCAGGTCGTGCGTAAGGGCACTGGCAAACCGCTGGAAAACGAATCGCAGGTGATGAAGGCCGATGACGTGAAAAGCGTGATCGATGGCTGGGCTTCGGATATGCATCAGTCGTACTTGAAGCTCAAATCCAAATGATACGGCGGAGCTGAAGGCCTTTTCGCCAGCAAGCCGGCTTCCACATCAAGGTCAGGTCAGATGTGGGAGCGGCGGTGCGGTGATTGGACTTGCCCGCGAAAGTGATCCGGCATGCACTCAATACTCGGCTCGCGCCTGCCGGTTGTAATGGCTTATCAACGAGTCATACCCGCGCGTTACCGCATGAAAATCGTCACTCAAGTGTTGCGGCTCGGCCTTGTTCCGCCAGTCCTTGTGCAGCGTGTTTAACGCGTCCAGGTACTTCTGCGCCGGCCCGGCAATGTGCGACCAGAGATAACGCGGCACTTCATCGCGTTTCTGCGTTTGCGGGAACTGGTGCCGTGTGAACTGCTGCCGGTAATCCCAGGCCAGTTGCAGCTCAGCGGTGGTCTTCGCCAGCGCCTGGGGCGTCAGGGTCCGGTTTTTCACCCCCTCACTTACAAGGTTCAGCGTGTCTCTGGCCTGAATCATGTAAGCCAGCAAATACCAGTGAATGTCCTTGCCCAGACGCGCCTCTATCCGGTTGAGCTGCACCCGTCGTTGTTCAACGTCCAGCGATTCGACGCGCTGTCTCAACGCTGCAGAAGCATTCAGATACGCCTCAGCCTTGGGCGCGAACTGCGTGGCAAACCCGGTTGGCAATTCAAAGGAGGGCGGCGAGAAAGCTGCCTGGCGGTAAAAGAGCATTTGTTCGGTCAGAGGCGTCACTTGCAGCAGCGTCTGCACATAAGCGTCGGCCTTCAGCGTTAACGGCGTGTCGTACTCCAGAAGCTTGAGTTTTTCGCTGATTTTCGGCGAACAGATGTCCCGTTGAATGCTGCGCGCATCACTGGCACCGTCGTCGTCGAAGTCATGCCGGTTGGCGATCCAGTCCTGGACCGGATCCGCTACTTGTTTCGGCGATTTGTACAGTTCGTACGCCACGCGCCAATGCACGTCGACGCGATTGATGCAGTCGATCACCGGGCTCAGTGAATTGGCCTGCGCGGTGATTGGCGCGTCGTATTTGTCCAGCCACAAATCAATACGGGCGACGGGTTTTGAGGCACCGGCCAGGCCCATCAACATCACCCCCAAAAAGAGCGCCACCGGGAGAAGCCATTTCGGATTCATCGCTGTTTCTCCTGGCCATACCACTGCTCGACGGTGGCCGGTGCGTTGCACTCTTTGGCGGTGACCGGCATCCGACTGCACAAGCGTTCGGTCCACTGTTGCAAACCCTGATTGCGGTTGACCGTGGCCTGGCTGGAGATCACTTTGAACACGCCGAGCAGCAAGACCAGCACCAGAATGCCGGCGCCCGCCAGACACCGTTTGAACAAGGGATGGGTACGTTGCCAGGACACCCGCGGATTGACCTCGCGACGGCGTATGAACCCGACACCCATCCGTATGGCGACGTACACCACGCTGCCGACTACGCCATACACGTGGCCAATGCCCACCGCCATGATTGCGTCGGGAATCAGGTCGCGCAAAACGCCAAACGGCAGCGGCTTGAGCGAGGGCGACAGGCGTGCACTCAGTCGATCGTCCAGCAGCCAATAACGATGAACGACGTGACCCATCAGCCAGTTGAGCACCCAACCGCCGACGGCGAATATCACTGACCAGAACACCGCAACGCCGATCAATCCGCCCAGGCGCGTACCCAGCGGCGCGAACTGCACGAAGCTTCCGACCAGGCAGGCGAGGGCGACGCCCAGGTACATCGGCCAACTGTCGTAGCTGTATTCCCAGTCACACCAGAAGAACGGCGTGCCGCCGGGCAGGTTTGCGCAGATGTCTGGGTGGTTGGCATTCAGCGCCGAGCTCAGAAGCCGGCATTGCGCCCAGTCTTCGTCACGCAGCCGTCGGGCCAGGGCGCGGCGCTGACTGAAACTGGACGGCGCCAGCAACAGGCGGGCGGCGCGATGTTCGGGTGTGGCGGCGGGTTGCGACGCCAGAAGTTGTTGTCGCGCGAGAAATATCGGCGCTTCACGACGCTCCCGCGAACGTTGCCGCTGTGTCAGCAACTGCTCGACCATGTCTTCATCCAGCTCCAGCCGTTGCTGGAAACTGAACCAGTGGAAGGTGTCGATCGCCCACTCAATCAGGGCTTCGGACGTGTCAGTGTGCTCAACGCAATGGCGCAACACGGCGTCTTCCATGGCAGCCACAGCGCCCCGTTCAAGGGCAGTGGCGTAACGTTGATCAAGTTCGCCGTGGCTGACCTCGTGCAACGAATGCGTGACCACTTGCAGAGGGTTGACCTCGATGACCGACAGGCCCGTCAGGTCCCACGACGCATCATCGCCCGAGGTTTCTTCGCGCGATTGCTCCCATTCCTTGATGTTCAGTGCTTGTTCGTAGGCTTCGCGCAAACACTGGAAACCTTCGGGGTCTTCATCCGGGCGGGTTTGTTTGAGCAGGGTCGCGTATTGGCGTTTGATACGGCGCGTATCGGCGTCGGCCGGCAGGCCAAGGACGGTCCAGCAACTCATTGCGTGTGCAACTCCATGAAAACCCGCGACGCGACAACTACCCTAAAACCGAGGGGGATGATGGCAAATTGATTTTGCGCACCCTACCTGTTTCGCGTCGAAAAGTCCCCAGGTCTTACGGTCAGTCGCCGACAAACCACCGGTAATACGGATTCCCCCCATCCCCGCGCATCACCTCGCGAATATCCCTGGCCCACGCATCACGGTCGCCGTCATAGGCATGCAGGCTCGCCCGATAGAACTGCATCAAGCGCTGCTGGTGCGCATTCATCCGCTCGATGAATCCCGCATCGGCATTCACTAACGGTGGCGCGACGTGCAAGTCCAGCAGGGCGGGGAGCACCCGACTGATCTCTTTGGCCCGCACCCACGGCGCATATTCGATACGCGGCTGGTCGTCGGTCACCGGCGGGGCATCGGCGGCGAAACGCTCCAGCCCCGTGCGATCGGTGACCCACGTGGCGAGCAAGGCGTTGGCGGAACCGATGCCCACGTCCTGCAACGTGCTGCGCACACTGTCCTGCTGGAAGCGCTCGCTGATTTTCGCCGCATCCAGCGCAATCGGTTCCATCGAACCCACCAGCAGCATTTCGTGGAACTCGCTGGTCCACACGTTGGCGTACGGGAACACATCGAGAAAGCTGCGCACCAGGGCGCGCGAATCGTCGATGTTCTGCGTGGGCAGCGGCAGCCACTGCGCGACCAACCCCTGTTTCTCCAGACGACTGGCGGCCAGTTGGTAGAAGTCCCGGGAGTAAAGATTGACCACACCGGCAGCGGAGGGCGGTGGCGGCTCAAGGGTGATCAAGTCATAGCGCTGAGGGTTGCGCAGCAGCTCCTGGCGACCGTCGCGCAGGCGTACGTCAACGCCGGGATCGGCGGCGGCATTGAAGTTGCCTTTGAACAGCGGCGCAGCCTTGACCACCGAAGGCAGCAACTCGGCCACCACCCGGTGTTCCAGCCCCGGATAACGGGTCAATGCGCCGGCGGTGATGCCGGTGCCAAAACCGATCACCAGCGCCGAGCGCGGTTCGCCGTTGTGGATCAGCAGCGGCAGCAGCGCCTGAATGCGCATGTAACGCAAGGACGGCATGGCGTCGCCGGTGTTGGACACGCCTTGAATGTACAAGCGCTGGAAGGCTTTCTGCCCCTTGCCCTGGGTGACCACCGCCACGGTCCCGCCGCGTCCTTCCTCATAGAAGGCCAGCGTGGCGTTGCGAGCACCGGGGAGCAGGCTGGCGAGTTTGTTCACCGGGGTAAATACCGCCACCGCCACCGACAACAAGCCGATAGCCACCACCGCTTGGCGCCGACCTTTCTTGACCCCGTGACCCTTGCGCACCGCGAAGTACCCGATCCCGGCGGCGACGATGGCCAACAGCCCCAATGTGCGTACCAGGCCCAGCCACGGGATCAGCACAAATCCGCAGAGCATCACCCCGACAATCCCGCCCAGCGTATTGAACGCCACGACAGCGCCGACATCCTGGCCGACCCGCTCGCGGCCAACGCTAAGGCGCAGGGCGAGGGGGAACGCCGCGCCCAACAACAGCGTCGGCACAAACACGATGCTCAACGCCGCCACTGCAAACCGCGCGCTCATGCCCGGCAATTCACTCGCACCCAGCGACAACACCCAGGCTTCGGCGAGGCTTTGCGCGACCACCAGCCAGCGACCGAGCAGGGCGATTTCCAGCAACGCGACCAGCCCGGCGCCGGCGATCAGCAGCCCGAATACTCCCCAGGGATCACGAATGCGCTCCACCCGACGGGCCAGCAGCACACTGCCGAGAAACAGCCCGGTGAGGTACGTCGCCAGCACCACGGTAAAGGCGTAGGTGCGGGTGCTCATGAACTGCACGATCGATTGCGACCAGACCACCTCATAACCGAGGGCCACACCGCCGGCAATCGAGTACAGCCACAAGGCCAGTCGGTCGGGCGCTTTGCTCGACGTGTGTTTCGCCGGCGCAACGGCCGGTAGTGAACGGTGACGCTGAAACCACAAGGCGCCGGCGGCGGCCAGCAGGTTCAGCATCGCGGCGGCCAGGGCACTGCCGCGCACGCCGAGGGTGGCAATCAGCACGAATGCGGCAAGCAGGGTGCCGGCGATGGCCCCGGCGGTGTTCGCCGCGTAAAGCTGGCCGCCAGCCTTGCCCAGATGCTGCGGGTCAGTGGCCAGCGAGCGCACCAGCACCGGCAAGGTGCCGCCCATCAACAGCGCCGGAATACCCCCCAACGCAAACGGCAATACCCATGCGGCCAGACCGATGTGTTGTTCCAGCCAGGCAAACGGGCTGGCCGCGAGGCTCATGGCGAAGGTCGCGCCGACACCCAACACGGCCACCACCACTTCCAGCCCTGCATACAGCAGAACGGGCTGCTGCAAGCGATCCGCCCAGCGTCCGAACAGCCATCCACCCAAGGCCAGCCCGGCAAAAAAAGCGCTGATACCGGTGGTGATTGCATAGACCTCGACGCCGACCACCAGCGACAGTTGCTTGATCCACAGCACCTGATACACCAGCGCCGCGGCACCGGAGACGAACAGCAACAGGGCCGGGATCAGCAGCGCGGGGGAGGCGGCATGAGGAACAGGAATGGCCGACGACTTGCTGGCGACACGTGAGGACATAGGGCTATTGCCTTGTACAAATTTCGAATTAAACACAAAACCATTGTAGGAGCCGGCTTGCCGGCGATAGCGGCCGTCCAGTCGATAAAAGTGTCGCCTGAAAAAACGCCATCGCCAGCAAGCCGGCTCCTACAGGGTTTGTGTTTGCACCATGGAATAGGGCCGCTTGCCCGGTCAGAGCGAGCGGCGGTCAAACGTTATTTCTTGGCTTTTTCTTCAATCCGCCGATCCACATCCGCGCGGATCTGATCGATGCTGAAGCTCGCCGGCTTCTGGCTAGGCGGATACTCGACGAAGGTTTCCAGGAATCTCGCGGCCTGGGTGGACGCTAGCGATACGAGGTACGCGTTCTTGGCCGTCCAGTCGTAATACTGGTCGGAAACCACGTCGGCACGTTCATACGGATCCATGCGCAGGTTGAAGATTTTCGGTACGCGCAGGCAGACGAACGGTTCGGCCCAGACTTCGAAACCACCCGGTTTGCGTTGTTCGCAGAACACCGCTTTCCAGTTTCCGGAGCGCATGGACACGAGCACGCCATCATCGTTGAAGTAGAAGAACTGCGTGCGCTCACTCTTAGGCGATTGGCCGGTCAGGTACGGTAGTTGGTTGTACCCGTCCAGATGCACCTTGAAACTGGTGCCGCCTGAAGCCGGCGCCCAGCCCTTGAGCAGCTTGTCCTTGACCCCGTCGTCGCCAGCAGCCGCCAGCAAGGTCGGGAACCAGTCGAGGCCCGAGAACAGTTCGTTGGAAACCTCGCCCGGTTTGATCTTGCCCGGCCAACGCACCATGGCCGGAACGCGGTAGGCACCTTCCCAGTTGGAGTTCTTCTCGTTACGGAACGGCGTGGTCGCCGCGTCCGGCCAGGACCATTGATTCGGGCCGTTGTCGGTGGTGTAGACCACGATGGTGTTGTCGGTGATTTTCAGATCATCGAGGGTCTTGAGCAGTTTGCCGACATCGCCGTCGTGCTCGAGCATGCCGTCGGCGTACTCGTTGCCTGGCATGCCGCTCTGGCCCGCCATCGATTCACGCACATGAGTGAAGGCGTGCATGCGCGTGGTGTTCATCCAGACGAAGAACGGCTTATCGGCCTTGGCCTGTTTCTCGATGAACGCTTGCGCAGCGGCGGTGGTTTCGTCGTCGATGGTTTCCATGCGCTTGGTCGTCAAGGCGCCGGTGTCCTCGATCTTGCCATCGGCAAAGCTGTGGATCACGCCGCGTGGAGAGTTGGCCTTGACCCACTCGGGGTCATCTTTGGGCCAATACGGTCGTTGCGGCTCTTCTTCGGCATTGAGGTGGTACAGGTTACCAAAAAATTCGTCAAAGCCGTGGTTCGTTGGCAGGTATTCATCCCGGTCGCCCAAGTGATTTTTGCCGAACTGGCCTGTCGCGTAGCCTTGCGATTTGAGTGCCTGAGCGATGGTGATGTCGCGTTTCTGAATGCCGACCGGCGCACCTGGAACGCCGACCTTCGACAGGCCGGTACGCAACGGCGTCTGGCCGGTGATGAACGATGAGCGTCCGGCCGTGCAGCTGTTCTCCGCGTAATAGTCGGTGAACAGCATGCCTTCCTTGGCAATCCGGTCGATGTTCGGAGTCTTGTACCCGACCACGCCCATGGAGTAGGCACTGATGTTGGTCTGGCCGATGTCATCGCCGAAGATCACCAGGATATTGGGTTTTTCGGCGGCCCCGGCAGTCGCCGAAATCGCCATCACCGAGGCCGCCACCAGGGCGAGTTTCGGTAGCCACTTGCGTATGCGAGTCATCTGACTTGCTCCTTTTGCGCTAGTGTCGCGTGGTGCGACAAACGTTTATTGCAGTCCTGCGTCACGCTTTTTATTGCACTTGCTCGGGAGTGGCGGCTGCCTCGAACGGATAGATCCGGCGCCATTCGGACGCCATGTCGACGATAGTCCAGCCACGGGTTTTTGCTTCGTCCAGGGCTTTGTCCAGGCGCCCGATATCGGACTTGCGGTCATAGGCCCATTCGCGTTTGGCGTCGGTGTGGTGCACCAACCCCATGAATCGTTTGCCGGGGCCGGCGGCAGTCCACTGCAACATTTGCAGGTCGCCGTCGGAATTGCCGAACGCCAGGATTGGCCGCTTGCCGATCACCGCGTCGATGCTTTCCGGTTTGCCCGGGCCGTCGTCGTTGTGGGCCAGTTTGGGCGTGCGCACGATCGAGGCTTTGCCGTCCTTGAACTGGAACGCCGTGACGAAGGTGGTGCCGATCACTTGCTCGGGCGGGATACCGTAGACCTTCTCGGCGAAGGCGCGCATGAACCCGGTGTCGCCACCGGAGACGATGTAGGTCTTGAAATCCTGGCCGCGCAGGTAGTCGAGCATTTCCAGCATCGGCTGGAAGATCATCTCGGTGTACGGCTTGCCGGTCTTCGGATGCCGGGCCTGGCTCAGCCAGGTCTTGGCGTAGTCGTCGAAGGCTTCGGTGGTCATGCCGGTGTGGGTCGCGCCGAAGATCTTCATGATGCCGTCCATGCCGGCGGCGGCGAGTGCCTGGTGATCGTTTTCCAGGACGGCCTTGAAGGGCTGGGTGGTTTTCCATTCCGGGTGCTGCGGCGCGGTGCGCTTGACCTCTTCCAGGGCAAACAGCAGTTCGAAGTACATCGGCTGCTCGCTCCACAAGGTGCCGTCGTTGTCGAACACGGCGATGCGGTCAGCGGGCTTGACGAAGTCCCTGCTGGATTGGTCGGTGACCGTCTGGACGAACTCGATGATGTGCTTTTTCGCCGGGCCGTCATTCCACGACGGCAATGGCTCGTTGGCGTGCGCCAGCAGCGGCAGGATCAGCGCGAAGAGCAGCGTCAACCCGAAACGATGGTGGCTTGATGTCGCGTTCGTCATGGGAATTCCTTCTCGTGGACGGGGTTGAGCGGCCGCAGTGCGGGAACGGTCCGGACGTTGCTGCCTCGCGCCTGACTATGCAGCGTAGACAAGGATTGCCCGAGTTGACGCAGCGCCTGATCTTCGGTCGATTGACGGCTGTAACAGGCGCGTAACAGGTCCTGCAGGCGCGGTCCGAGGACGCTCAATTTCAGGCCTCCGCGGCTGCGTTTGAGCCACAGGTACAGGGCGCTGAGTTGCGCCGGTGTGGCGTTGATTTGCCGTGGAATCTGCCGCCAGGCGTAGTCGGCGGATTGCAGCCACGCGGCGTATCGGGCACGGCGTCGGTCGCGCACGGACAGGTAAACGCGATGCATGAAAGGCCTTGCGAACCAGCCCAGTAGCAGCACTGCCGGCAGCAGCAAGACAACCAGCCAGTGCCTGGAAAAACGCACGCGACTGTGTTCGCCCATTTGTTTCAGGTCTTCGGCAATCGAGAACACAGGCGTGTAAGCGCTGTTGGCGATGGCCTCAAAGCTCACTGCCGGCACTTGCGCGGTGCGGGTTTGCTGGCTGCTGGCATCCCACCATTTCAACTCGATCGCGGGCAGGCTGTGATGGCCTTCGCTGTCGATACGGTAAGTCACGGTGTCGATGCGTTGGCCGCCGGTGAAGTTGCCCCGGCCGTCGTCCAGGCTGCTGATTTGCGGGTTCTTCGGGTAACGGCTCAGGCCGCTGACATCGCCCAGTGACGGCGCAGGCAGCGACATGGCCATTGCGTTGTCGGCCTGTAAGGTCAGTTGCCGGGTCAGGCTGTCGCCGACCTTCAAAGGCGTTGCCGAGTCGATGACTTTTTGCGTGAAACGCAGCCCTTGCGCCACCAGTACCGGTTCGCCGGATTTGAATCCAGGTGGTTGCTTGGCGGTGAAATGCAGCGGCTTGCTTTGCGCACTCAACGGGGCGCTGGCCTGGCCCGGCGTGGCCTGCACGGTCAGCGCCGGAATGTCAAAATCCCGGGCCTGATTCGGGCTGATCCGGTAGCTGTAGCGCATGCCGTTGAACGCCTTGCCGTCCAGCGTCTGGTTGATGTGCTCGGCGTGGCCGTCGGGCGGTAGCACCAGCGCGCCGGGCAGTTTCAGGTCGGGCAGGGCGGGGGCGTCGGTGAACCAACTGTCGGTGAGGACGTCGAGTTGCAGTTCCAGAAGGCTGCCGACCATGACCGGGTCAGCGGGTTGCAGGCGCGTCTGGATGCGCAGTTCGGGTTCGGCGGCGAAGGCGGATGTGGTGATCAGGCAGCAGAGCAAGGCGGCAAGTGTTGTGGTGAGTGAGCGGACGCCATCGCGAGCAGGCTCGCTCCCACAGTTGATTGGATTGAAATCAAATTTTTGTGATCGCCACAAATCCTCTGTAGGAGCCGGCTTGCCGGCGATGGCCATCACTCGATTCATGGCTTGCCCCCCGCCTGATCCTGCAAGCTGAACTTCTGCTTGAGGAATTTCGCTGGTGATGTCGTCAGGTTCTGCAACCACAACGCGTCCGACGTCGCCTGCTCGGTCTCCACGGCTTTGCTTTGTCCCTTGCCCGGCGCCTTGTCCATCTTGATTTCATCGGGTTTGACCTCAGGCGCGTTCTGTTTGGCGCTTTCGGTGTCTTTTTCCAGGGCGATGGCCAACGCCAGATTGGCCGTGGCCTCCGGGAACTGTGGTTGCAGCTTCAACGCCTGGGTGTAGGCCGCGATGGCCTGATCAAACTTGAAACGGCGCACGTAAATATTGCCCAGGTAGAAATACGCCTGGGGTGTTTCCAGTCGCGCAAAACTCGCCAGCGCGAGGTCAAAATCCGCCGCGTTATAGGCTGCGATGCCTTTCCAGTACGGATCGACAAACAGGGCGGCAGCCTTCGGGAAATGCTCATGTTCGAAGGCCCAGCGACCTTGCTGGTCGGGGGTAAAAAATGCATCGGTCAAAGCGTTGGCCTGGGCATTGGTGGGCTGAAAACCGATACCCAGTGCCAGCAGCAAACCGGCCGTCCAGTTCAGGCTCCAGCCTTTGCGCACGCTGAAAAATGCGATCAGCAGCAGCGGCCAGCACAGCCAGTATCCGGCGTCTTTCCAATGCAACTCACGCTGCTCGTCACTGGTCGCCTGGAAATGTTGACGGGCGTGCAGTTCGATCCAGTCCAGATCGTTGTCATTGAGCGTCAGGCTGCCCAGCGGCGCCGCCATGGCTGATGCCAACTGCTTGAGCGCGGCCTGGTCGAAACTGCCAAGGGCCGGGCGGCCGTTACTGTCGGTGCGCGGCTGGCCATTGGCGTCACGAATGATCCCGCCATCCTCGCTACCGACCGCGAGGATCAACACTTGCAGCGTGCTGTCGTTCAGTTGCTTGCCCAGGCCGGCGAGTTGCGAGGTGTCGGCGCCGTCGGTGATCAGCAACAACGTGCCCGGCGTTTTCTCCGCCGCCAACAGGCGTTTGGCCTCGTCGATCACCGCGCCGACATCCTTCCCCGGTTTGCCGATCAGGTCACTGCTCAATGCCTGGATAAACGTATCGAGCAACGCCGGATCGTCGGTTGGCGGCAGCACCAGATGCGCGCTGCCGGCGTAGGCGATCAGCGCGTTGCGGGCACCGGCGCGGCGCTGGATCAGGTCATGCAGTTTGTGTTTGACCGCTTCCAGGCGACTGGGCGGCACGTCGCTGGCGTCCATCGAGGGCGAGAGGTCGGTGGCAATGATCAGCGGCGCACGATTTTCCAGAAAGTCCGGCCGGTCCTGCTCCCAGGTCGGTCCGGCAGCGGCGAGGGCGCCCAACATCAACAGCGCGCATACCAGATGCACCGGCCGCAAGCGCTGTTGGTCCTGCGGGGTCATCAGCAAGTGCGGCAGCAAGTGCTCGGCAATGTTGCTGCGCAAACGCCGCTGCACATCCCGGCTGCGCCTCCAGAGCCACGGCAGCAAGGCACCCAACGGCACGAGCAAGAGCCACAGCGGACGGAGGAAGTGCAAGTCGCTGAGGTTGATCTCCATCTCAAGCCTCCTGCCGCTGACGCGCGAGGGTCAGGTGCGGACGCAGCAGGGCGCCGAGGTGGTAGAGCGCGAGCAAACCGATAGCGGCGCCGAGCGGCCACCAGAACAGATCCCTTTTCGGTTGGTGGCTGAGGGTTTTCACCTGGTGCGGGGTCAGCGTGTCGAGGGTGCTGTAGACCTGATCCAGCGCCGTGCGGTCTTCGGCGCGGAAGAACTTGCCGCCCGTGGCGTCGGCAATCTGCTGCAAGCCTTGCAGGTTGACCTTGGCTTCGCCTTCGGCGCTCGGGTCGCCAATGCCGATGGTATGAATCACCACACCTTTGGCGGCGGCCATCGACGCCGCGTGATCCGGGGTGATGGCGCTGCTGGTGTCGTTGCCGTCGGTGAGCAGGATCAGGACTTTTTCCTGTTCGTGGGCCTGATCCAGCAACTTCAGGCTCAGGCCAATCGCATCGCCAATGGCGGTGTTGGGTCCGGCCATGCCGATGCCGGTGTCGTCCAGCAACAGCGACAGGCTGGCGTGATCCAGTGTCAGCGGCGCCTGCGGATACGCGCCGCTGCCGAACACGATCAGGCCCAGACGATCTTCTTTACGCTTGTCGATAAAACCGTGGACCACGTCCTTGACCGCCGCCAGACGATTGATTTTCTGCCCGTTGGCATCGGTGAAATCAGTGGTTTCCATTGACTGGGAGATGTCGATGGCCAGCATCAGATCACGCACCGGTTGCTGGCGTTCGATGGGTTTTTCCACGAACACCGGCCGTGCGGCCGCGAGCAGCAACAGCGCCCAGACCAGCAGGTTCAGGAGCAATTGCCAGCGATTGTTGCGTGTGCCGGCGGCGCTTGGCGCCTGTCCGACCGCGCGGCTCATGGCGCCAAAAAACGGCACCCGCACGGCGCTGCGGGCTTCGCGGTAATCGGGCAGGTAGCGGTAACCCAACCAGGGCAACGGCAGCAGCAGTAACAGCCAGGGGTAATCAAGCTGCCACATGGTGCGACTCCACCCAGTGTTTGCAGGTGTCGAACAGCTGCTGACGCTGATCATTGGGCAACGCCAGCAATGTTGCATCCGGCGCATAGGCCAGCAACGCCAATTGCCGGCTGAAATCCGCCGGCAACGGCTGCGCACTGTGCTGCGCCAGAAATGCCTGCCAACGCTCATTACCTAGCGCCGCAGGACCTTGTAGGAGCGAGCGGTGCGGCGATCCGACTTGCCCGCGAAGAACGATTACACGGTTTGTCTGGGATACCGTGGGGCCTGGTTCGCGGGCAAGCCTCGCTCCTACGGGATCTGGCATCGACAGGGCTACACGTTTGAGCAGTTCGGGGAGTTCGCGCAGGGCGCTGATTTGATCATCGCTGCTTTGCAGTTCAGCCAGCCGCACCAATGCCTCGCGCCGATACCGATCCCGCCGCCACTGCCAATACCGCCGCGCACCCACCAGCAACACAGCAGCCATCAACACCGCCAGCAACACCCACCAGCCCCACGTCTGCGGCGCGTAACTGACGGGCGCCGGCAGGGCCATTTCCTTGAGTTGCTCAATGCTCGGCACGTTGGGATTCATCGCCGCCCCCCGCCGAGTTTGCCCAGTTCCGCGCGCAGTTGTGCCTGCGCCTCGGTCGCCGTACTGAACATCATCAACGGCACCTGACTGCGTCGCAGCAGCGTGGCGACGTCCTTGAGCCGACCGCTGAGAAAATCCCCCAGCGGCTGATGAACACTGCGTTGCTCGACCGCCAGCTCGACTTGCAACTGACCTTGAGTAATCAGCAAGCGGCCGTTTTTCGGCAGGTTCAACGCCAGCGGGTCGTACACCTGCATGGCAATCACATCGTTGTGCGCCGCCAGTTGCCGCATCAGTTGCAAGGTGCGTTCGCCCGCACCGGCAAAGTCGCTGACGATGCAGATCAGGTGATCGTGACCGGCCACAGCCAGGCACTGTTGCAGGACTTTATCGAGCTGATCCTCGCCCTCGGCGTCCGGGTTGGCCGCGCTCAATGCCTGATTCTGCTGGACGATGCGACTGCACAGCGCTTCGATCCGTTTGCGGCTGCGCAGCGGGGCAATCGCGTCGATCCGTGAGTCGTTGAATACCAACCCTCCAACCCGGTCGCCCGCGTTGAACACCATCCACGCCGCCAGTGCGCCGAGTTCGGCGGCAACCGCGGATTTGAAACTGCGTTGCGAGCCGAAAAACATCGACATGCGCTGGTCCACGAGGATCAACGCCGGGCGATCGCGCTCTTCGGTGAACGTGCGCACCACCGGTTTGCCGGTGCGCAGCGAGGCGCGCCAATCGAGGTGGCGCAAGTCGTCCCCCGGTTGATAGCGGCGCAGTTCATCGAAATTCAGCCCGCGCCCCCGCAGCCGTGAAGCGTGGTTGCCGGCGAGGATGCTGCCTTGTGGCTGGCGTGCGAGGAAACTCAGGTCACGGGCCTTGAATTCCAGCGCCATCAATTGCGCCAGAGAGACATAGACCAGACCGTCGACACTTTTTATTTTCAACATCAGGCAGGAATCGCAACGTTATCGAGCAGGCGATCCAGCACCTGATCGGCCGTGACGCCATCAGCGACCGCGTCATAACTCAGCTGCAAACGATGCCGCAGCACCGGATGCACCACGGCGCGCACGTTGTCCGGCGAGACAAAATCCTGCCCCTGCAACCAGGCATCGGCGCGGGCGCAACGGTCCAGGCCGATGCCGCCGCGCGGGCTGGCGCCGATGGCGATCCAGCGGCCCAGGTCCGCGTCGTAATCCGTCGGATGGCGGGTGGCGTTGATCAGGTCGATCAGGTAACGATCGATGGCCGGGGACACATGGATTGCGCTGACTTCCCGGCGTGCAGCGAAAATCACGTCCTGCGACAGCGCGAAACCCTGCACCGGCGCGGTCTTGGCGCCTGTCGCAAACTCCTCTTCACGTAGCAGCCGCAGCACTTGGCTCTCGTTTTCCGCGCTCGGGTAATCGAGCAGTACCTTCATCAGAAAACGGTCCATCTGCGCTTCCGGCAGCGGGTAAGTGCCTTCCTGTTCGATGGGGTTTTGGGTGGCGACCACGATGAACAACTCCGGCAGCCCATGGCTGTTGCCGGCCACGGTGATTTGCCGTTCTTCCATCGCTTCCAGCAGGGCCGCCTGGACCTTGGCCGGTGCGCGGTTGATTTCGTCAGCCAGAATCAGGTTGCCGAACAGTGGACCGGGCTGGAACCGGATCTCGTTCTTGCCATCGATCTGGTGCAGCACTTCGGCCCCGGTGATGTCCGACGGCAGAAGATCAGGGGTGAACTGGATGCGGCTCATCTTCGCGTCCAGGTGTTTGGCCAGCGCTTTCACCGTGCGGGTCTTGGCCAGCCCGGGCAAGCTTTCCAGGAGCAAATGGCCGTTAGCGAGGAGGCCCAGCAGAATCTGCCGGATCACTTGATCCTGGCCCAGCACCGCTTCGGCGATGCTGGCTTGCAGAGCGTTAAGGTCGTTGAGTGCGGTCATTGAGGGGCCTTTATTCAAGATTCAAGTCGCCAAAGGCGTTGGCAGGTTGATCGATAAAACTGGCGATCCCTGTTCACTTCTAGAAGAACGCCAAAGTCAGGTTGACGCTGAATCCGTTGCCTTCAGGCCGGTTCTTGGTGTCGAACTCCGGGATCCAGCGAGCGTTGACGCTGGCCTGGGCGTCGGCGAATTTTCCGGCCCAGCCCACCGTCGGACCGGCGCCCACCGAGCGTCCGCGAAAGCCGCTGTTGGCGCCTGACCCGGAGTCGTCGGTGAGCTGCTGGATGTAGCCCGCGGCCATGCCGGCGTTCCAGCCGTTGCCGAAGCCGTGGGTCCATAGCGCATCGAGGGTGAAGAGGTTGCCGTTTTTGTAGTCCGTGGCGTCGTTTTCGGTGTAGAACTCAAGCCCCCCGGACAAGGTGAACTCGCCGCCCTTGCCGTCGAGGTGAGTGAAGGCCACGGTGGGCATGAAGGTGTAGTTGTTCTGCCCGGCGTTGGCCAGGCGATCATCGTTGTAAGCGCCGGTCGGCAGGTAGATCGGCAAGGACAACGAGAGGTGGTTGACCTCGTCGAAGTGGTAGCCGGCAGCGATGGGCGTCACCAGCAGGTCGGCGAACTGGGTGCCGGTATCTTCCGTTCCCAGCGTCCGGCCACGAGGCCCGGTGACGCTCGCGGTAATGTCGGTGTACTGCACCGGCACGCCAATCGCCGACGCGTAGTTCCAGCGACCCTTGCCGGTATCCCAGACATGGGTGAAGTTGGCCATGGTGTAAGACACTTGCAGCTCAAGCCCGGCACTCAATGCGCCAACGATAGGCACTTGCACGTTGCCCTTGAGCTCGCCGTCGTACCAGAAACTGCTCAGCGACATCACCCAGCCGGGTTCCGGTGGCACGATCCCGGCATTGGAAAACACCTGCAAGCCGGTCATCGGCCGGCCGCCACCGCCTTCTGCCGCCAGTGCCAGCGGGCTGCTGCCGACCACGCAGAGGGCCAACAAAGGACGTACCACAAAAGACCTGACCATGGCTGGCTCCGCTTATTGATTTTGTGGGATGACTGGCGTCAACGAGGGCATTTTCCACTCGCCGCTGGAGACTTCCGGTCTTGGCAGGTACAGGCGCAGGACACCGTAGAAAGGCCCGTTCGGCGCTGGCAGCCAATTACTTTGCAGGTCCTTGGCCGGGGCTTTGTGCTGCACGTAAAGGGTCAGGCCGCCGTCGGCATCCAGCTTGAGATCCGGCAGCATTCGCGAGTTGATCAGGTAACGATTCAACGGGTTGGCGACCAGCAATTTGTTCTTGCCGTCGTACATCGTCAGCGACCAGAACGCGTCGGCCGGGGGCAGGGCGCCCTTGTCGAAATGCAGCGTGTAATCGTGTTTCGAGGCGTCGACCGGCTGGCCGTCCTTATCGACGAAATAGCCGATGTAATTCGCCTCCTCGGCAGAGTTGCCGAAGATCCCCATGTTGGCGCCGGCGTAGCGGTACAGGTAGTTACCGTTGAGGTGGTCACGGGTGCCGAACAAATCGCCGCTGCTGACCTGATGGCTGTCGACCTTGTCCTTTTTAAACTGTGCGAATTCGGCCTTGGCGTCGGCGATGCCGTCTTCCAGGGCTTTGCGCTGACTGGCAGGCAGCTCGTTGGGTTTGAACGGCTTGCCGGCTCCGATGCCGATTTTGGCGAAACGCGCGAGCAAGTCTTTTTCCGCGTCCTGGGGCGGGGCAAACGACAGCATGAAATTCAGGTAGCCGAACAGCTCCGGGGTTTCGCTCATGGTCGGCGTGGGCTTGGGCCAGACGACCTTCGGCGCGGCAGGCGGGGCCTTCTGTTTGACGTAGTGGCTCAGCGGCTCGATCGTGTAGCCCTTCTGGATGCTCTTGACCTTGCCCAGGTCTTTTTCGTCGAACAACTGCGTGCGATACAGCGCGTAGGCGATGTTGGTTTCACTGCGTAGCAGACGATCGATTTCAACCGGTTGCTGACCTTGCCAGTTCGGCCCGGCGATCATGAAATGCCCGCCGGCGTTGCCCGTGCTGCGGGTGCCCAGATACGCAAAATTCTGCGTATAGGCGTCGATCAGTTGCACCGAGTAGTAACGGTGTTCTTCGATGGGCGGCAGGGTCAGCACCACCGGCTCGGCGCGCAGGTCCATCCAGATGAACGAGTAGGGCGTGTCGGCGTTGGGCGTGACGAAGGCCGTGTCCTTGGCGGTGAATGCCTGCGCGGTATTGCCGATCTGATTGAGCGGTGCCTTGAAGTTCGGGCTCTTCTTGTCGACCGCCTGGGTGTAAAGGGTCTTGTACATTTCCACCACCGGGTAGCCGTACAAATAAGCTTCCTTGGCAATGGCCCGCGCTTCTTCCGGGCTGGCGGTGAATCCGGTCTTTTGACTGACGCTGACGTCTTGAGCGCCAACGCCGCAACTGACAAACATGCTCATCAGGCTGTAACCGGCCGCGCGAATTGCACCGTGCATAAATAAGGTCCTTATTTGCCGAAGGTGACGTTGATCCCCGCGAACAGCGTGAACTGCGGCAAGCCATCGCCCTTGCGCTCGATGGTCCACTGCGGCTCGATGAAGGCATTGAGAATATTGGACCCGGATTTCCAGACCTTGCCGGCACCCAGACCGAGGGGGATGTAATGGGTGTCGTTTTTCAGGTCGAAGGTCCAGATGGCGGTGGAGCGCAGGTACCAGCCTCTATCGAGGTTGTGAATGACAAACGGCTGCAGGGTGGCCGATTCGACATGCGGGCGGTCGCTGTCGCCGGCAAAAGAGCTCTGGTATTGCACCAACGCACCAAGCAAGCCACGGGGCGATGAATCAATCGCAATGGCCGCCAGCCCCGCTTGCCATTTGCCGGTGCCGAGCTCGTCCCGATCGGCGTAGGGCGCGGTGATCATCGGGCCAATGCCCAACTGCACGCCTTCGGTCTTGAGCAGGAAGATATCAAACAGGTTCAGATCGCCTTCGCCGGTGCTGTAGCCACCGTGCGGATCGGGACGGGTGCTGATCGGTGCGGTGGCGCGCAGCAATTGCGGGACGCCGATGAAGTCGTTGGGCGCAATCGGCAGTGTCCCGCGCACCAGCAAATCGTTGGTGTGGATATTCGAGTCGTAGTACTTCGGGGTGTAGTAGTCCTGCAGGTTCATCCCCGGTGCGAGGTTCAACGGGTTGTTACTTTTGTTGGCCGTGTCAGCGTTGTCCGCCTGGGCACACACGGCGGACGTTATTGAAGCCGCCAACAAAAGGGCGCTCGCTCCTGGAGTGTTCGACATGATTCCCCGGTTCCTTGGTGGCTCATTGGTCTACTCGGCACTTGGCGGCCGTTATGCGTAATCTCTTTCCTATCAAGCCTGTAGGACATGTCTGATGACGTTAGCAGTTGTCGGCGGGTAATCCAGTCGAAGGGCGCACTTCTCTGCCTGTGAAGTGGTTGTTGATGATAATCAAGCGCTTCAAACAAAACGTGGGATGGCATTCCGTATTCGAATAAAAAGCAGCCGGCATATTGCCGATCAGTCTTTGCGACCTGTGATTTGTGACAGTTATCGGCGGCGTGTTTTTCGCTGATAGTTAAATGCCCAGTTTTCAATCACCGACGATTATCGAGAACACACCATGATGAACCAGCCCAATAAAAAATCAGCCCCCGATCGTTCCTGGGACGAAGCCACGATACTCTTCAATGGCAAGCCGGTATTGCCGAACGAGACAATCGCCCTGCTTTATGGAGAAGACAGCACTTTCGAAATAGAAGCTGCACCGGAAGTTGCTGAAGAAATTTATCTGGCGGTCGTTGATAATAAAGAGGGTGTTGAACTCCTGGTGGAGCCGGCATTGGAGCTCTGGCACAAGCTGGTCGACGGAAAATTAAGTTATAAGATCAATCCGGAGGTTGGGAAGAGCGGTGCTTTTGCGTTCGTCCTAATGAGCCGGCAGTTGATTATGCCATTGGAAATCCCCTGTCAGGTGATGTCGCCCAAACCAATTGAACAATTAGTCATCCGGGTTAATGGCGCAGAGATAAAGTCTGACGATGTTGTTTATGCGGTGAGAAATAGCAGTAATTTAATTGAGGTGGAACCTCTTCCTGGTAGCCCGCTAATAGGGCAGAACATTGTATTGTCATCGGATGCAGTGACCCCCCCGAACCTGGGGCCAGTGTTTGAACCGCCACAAGGATCTCAAGCACTTGACCCCGTTGCTCGTTGGAGCCTGGATTGCGGTGACGAAACGGATGGAAACTTGTCAATCAAATTGAGTCTGGAGAGTAGTCCGCAAGAATTTATTCAGTTGCCAGTGGACGTGGGCTATCAAGACCGTGGTGTCATACTGACAACCATTATTCTGCAGACGCTTGGAAATTCAAAAACATTAACGACGAGATCCATGAAGGGGTTTGAGTTGAAAAAGGGGGTCAAGGTTGAGTGGCTAAGGGCAGACGGTAGTCGTCTGAAACTTGAATACACCGGTGAAAAAGCATTCAGCTCTCTACAGTTTAAACAGGGGGAATTGGTCGGTGTGATTACTGCCTATACCTTTGTTCGCGGAAAACCTAGTTCTCCAAGAACCATTAATATCGTTTAGCCCTGATAAGTATCAGGTTAAACGGGTGAACGTCGAGCTCTCGATCACGTCCGTTCAATGGCACAGGACCAGGACGTGATCGTGGCGCTATGGTGGAGGCTCAGCGCTTGTTCATCTGCTCACGCTGCCGCTCCTCCTGCTCCCGCAGTTCCGGTGTGAACTCGGCCCCAAAATCCTCCGCCTCGAACACCTGGCGGATCTCGATTTCAGCTTCGGTACCCGGCATCGGGTTGGGGCAGCGCTTGACCCATTCGATCGCTTCCTCTTTCGACTTCACTTGCCACAGCCAGTAGCCGGCGATCAATTCCTTGGTCTCGATAAACGGGCCGTCAATTACCGTGCGCTTGTCGCCGGAAAAACGCACGCGCGCGCCTTTACTGCTGGGGTGCAGGCCTTCTCCGGCCAGCATGATCCCGGCCTTGATCAGCTCCTCGTTGTAGTTGCCCATCGCGGTCAACAGTTCTTCGCTGGGCATGACGCCAGCCTCGGAGTCGAGGCTGGCTTTGACAATGATCATGAATCGCATGGGGTTGTCTCCAATGGATGTGAGAAATTCACAGCATGGTCGATTGGCCGACGTTTAAATCGACAGTGCTTCCCAAAGTATCGCGCGTCATCGGAACAACGCGGCTCAATCCCTTATTCCAAGACAACGGTTTTTCTCGCGCATTTATTGTGAATGGATCTTGTTCACTGTCATTTCTGACAGTACCCGCAGCTGCTTTTTTTCTCGATAGTCGAGTGGCCAGTTTTTTTGTCCACTTCCAACTACCGGAAACGCGTCATGACCTCGAACCTTAAAATCGGAGCTACCGAAATTTCTCCCGTTTATTTTTGTTACGGGGCTTCAGGCCAACGCGGGCATACGCTCACCGCAGTCGGCGAAGCCAGCAGCCCGTGGGTCGGACACGGCGTCAGCGTAAATCCCGCTGCCGGGCAAACCCTTCCGTTCCAGGCAGTCCCCGCGTCCGGCGAGTACCAGACGTTTTTGGAGCAGGGATGTGAGTGGAAGATCAATTGCCCGGACGACGGCGAAGTGTGCTCCTTCGATTGTCGGTTACAGACCGAGTTTACCGCCGAGCCCTACAGTATTCCGGTGAAGTTGGGGCATTACCTGCGTGAATTCCAGGGCAAACGCAATCCGATCGGCGCGCCACTGATCGGTGAAGAAGTCACTGCCGAGGTCCAGGTCGTGTCTGCCTACACCCAAAAACTACTGAAAGACATCGATGTTGAGTGGCTCGTGAATGGGCAACCCGCAGGCCGCAAAGAAACCAATAACTTGGGCTGGAGCACGTTCAGTCACACCTTCACAGCGGACGGCGAACAGTCGATTACGGCCAAGGTGTTCAGCCCCTATAACGACACGTGGACCGAACACAGTTTTACAATCACGGTGTATGCCGAGAGTCCCTGGCAACAAGCGGAGCTGAAAGTCAACGGAGTACCCGTGACGTGGCGTTCACCCGTTCTATTGCGTCGTGGGCAAGCGAATGAAGTGACAGTGAAAGTCGAGCCGGCAATCGCAAAAACACTCAGGCTGGCGCTGATTAATGAAGAAGGGCTGAACATTGTTGCCGTGCCTGCAGACACTGTATGGCAGGAGCCGGATCCAGTGTCCGGAGAGTTCAAATGGACCCTCACCTCGAACGAGCAGAAGAGTGGTCGAGTCAGGTTAGTCATCTATAGCCAGGAAGTGACTCAGCCTTGGGAGCACGACGGACGGGTGCTTGCAGGCGATCTCGCTGATGAAGTGGAGGTCTGGATTGACGGTAAACCTGTCACGTCGGGCGTCAACTTTTTCTTCCGCGGTCGGCCCGGCGTTATTACGTTGGAGCCCAAGGAGGGCAGTTCGGTAACAGATGGCCTTGGGGTGACACTGACAGGCGTGATCACCAGTGGTCTCGATGAACCAGATTTGGTATCCAGCCCTGGTTTTGGCGTTTCAACGCCAGATCATCGCTGGAGCGTCACCGGGTCTAACAAGAGCGGTACTTTCCAGCTGATATTCACGTGTCAGGGCATTGCCGTGCCGCTCACGCTGGCACTCAACGCCTTGTTGTCGACTGATCTGAATGACGAAGCCGATGTGCGGATCGGCGGCGTAGAAATCCCGACAGAAGGGCAGGTCTTCTTCAGGAGCGAGGCACAAACGCTGACAGTGGTTGCCAAATCGGGCAGTCCACTGGGCCGTCTGCCTCTGAAGTTGCGATGGATCAAAGGGGAAGGGCTGCAGGCCGAAGAATTTAATTGCGAACCTGCCCTCGACACCTACACCGCAGACCACAGCTGGAGTATCACCGGCCCCGCAGACAAGAGCGGCACGTTCCAGTTCGAGTTGGTTGGCGAGGGCATGACTACGCCCATTGAATTGCCAGAGTGTGTATTGCTGTCGAAAAACTTTGCTGATGAGGGCGCGTTCTTGGTCGACGGTGTGGAACTGTCGGAAAGTGCGGTTTTCACCAGAGGCGTTGCAAGAACCTTGACCCTTGTGCCGAACGCGGGCAGCCCGGTCGCCAACTTGATGAAAAGCCTGCAATGGCATGCCGGCACGGGATTGGTCAAAGCAGATCTGACGTGCACCCCGGCGCTTGACCTGGCCACAAAACTCAATAGTTGGCAAATTACCGGTTCCGCCACCAAGAGCGGTACGTTCCAGTTGAAACTGGTCGGCCCGGGTGGCGCGACGCTGGGGCAACTGGCCGTTTGCATGTTGTTGTCGCGCAACCTTGAGGACGACGTGACCGTCAAGCTTGATGGTGCCGTCATCCCGGCCGAAGGCAAAGTGTTCATCCGGGGCAAACCGCGTACATTGGCCCTGGAGCCGAAAGCCGGCAGTCCGGTGGCCGATTTGCTGATGAGCTTGCGATGGGGCAGTGGCACCGGTTTGGTCGCAGGGGACTTCCAATGCGTACCGGCACTGGATCAGGCGACCAAGCCTCATAGCTGGCGCATCACGGCCCCCGCGACTAAAAGCGGCACCTTCCACTTTACAGTGGCCGGTCCGAGCGGCGTTACGTTGACCACGCTCGCGCTCAGTACCGTGCTGTCGGCCAACCTGCGCGATGAAGCCGACCTCCTGTTTGCCGGCAAGCCGCTGCCGGCTCAAGGGGTTGCGCTGTTGCGAGGCCAGCCGGGAACGTTTTCATTGGTGCCCAAGGCAACCAGCCCCATTGCCGGTAAACCTCTGGCGATGAAGCATGCGGGTGGCACGCTGCCTGTGAGTGATGTGACTTGCCGGCCTGCATTTGGCCAGCCGACCACCGTGTATGAATGGGCGTTTACCGGCCCTGTTAGCCGAAGCGGTACATTCATTGCGGAAGTTGGTTATGGGCAGGATGCGAAGCTGGTTATGGAGCCGGTTGCTGTTTTATCGGCAAACCTTTCCGATGAGTTGAGTGCTATTACCCTGTCGGTTGATGGTAGTCCGGACACTTCTGTCGATTTGTATGGCGATGGGGTAATGCTCACGTCGCCAAAGGCTCGACTGACATTTGTTGCCAAGGCTGATAGTCCTGTTAAAGGGAGAACAGTGTCATTCAAATGGGTCGACGGGCAGAACTCGTCAATGGATATTGTTCCAAATCCCGTAAAGATAAACGATTTTGGTGTCGTTGAGTTTCAAGGTAAAGAGCATGCGGACTCAAATAAGGTGCATCGGCTTTGCCTTGACTATGGCGGAGCGGAAACTAATTCGTGGGATTTCAAATATTTAAGTCCGAGTAATGAGGGTCTCAAGGTGCTGTTTGAAGGTGTTGAGCATGGCGGTGTTCCTGCATACCTGCAACTTAACAAGTTGCATGAGTTGATTGTGGTGCCGAGAACAGAGGACAGTGTTCTTGTGGGTTGGCAGTGTTCTTTCTCGGCTCCGTCAACTGTCGGGTATTCAGTACAGATACTTCCCCAGGCTGGCGATTGGCTCACCATTAAGCCACCCAGCGCAGGCGGTACGAAAATAAATGTAAGGGTAGTGAGGAATGGCGCCATTTCCAACCCGGCGTTTAATCTCGGATTGTTGGTTAAAGGTTTGCCCTCGGTAAATATACCAATGATGGTGCTGGATGCTGATCTGGAACAGTGATTAGAGTAGTGAAATATTATGTATCAGACAATATTGAAAATGTGAGGTGATGGCTATGAATGTTCGGAATCTTAAAGATGTGTTCGACTCCATCCAGTTTGATGGAAAGGAAATGGATGTCGAAAATCCACAACTTAAACTTTGTACTGGGCAAGTCCATACGTTAAGGCTTGCTGGTAAAGGTAGTGCGTTGTGGCGGGGCGAGGGCGGTCCTGCAGGTTCGGGCAGTACGACGTCTTTAACGCTGGAAGTAAAGAATGAGCGGAACGAAGGAACATCAGATGATTTTGTGGAGTTTTATCTGACGGCAGAACGTGCTGTCGACAACGCCTGCCTCGTTCTTTCTCAAGCTGACAGCAATGAATACGTAGTCTTGTCGGTTATCGTTGAAAGCTCAATTAATCGCTGGAGCGTTACCCTTCCAAACGGGTTGCAAAAGTCTGCATCGGAATATGGTCATTTATTTGTGCCCTCTAATTCTAGCTCTTTAATTCAAATGAGACTGGATAAGGTAGTTGGAGTGGCTCATTTTCCTGAAAATAGAGTGTATAGGTATACATATATAGGCCCTGGCAATAGCGATACTCTGGCTGCGATGGGGGAGCCCATAAGTTTTGGGGAGGAGAGTATGACTGTTGGATATACAGGGGGCTCTGTCAGGTTGATTCTGGAAGTGTATGAGCCATGGGCCACGTTTGGATCTGGTGGAGTCGATCACGGACCATTTCTGCCGATAATGATGAAAGTGCATGAGTTGCATAAAATATCTATTCATCCTTTTGATTCCGAGGGGGGGAATACAATAGGTAGTTTCTATGGTCGTAGCGAATGGTTCGACGTGTTGCCTGAGCAGGGTGAAGAAGTATCTGACGTGCCGCGGAAGTCTATTTCTGTTGGCAGATTTAGTTATGAGGAAATTGGTGGGCCAGGCAGGCCTGAAAGATATATCAGGTTGAAGAAGGATGCGCCTATGGGAGCTATTCCTTTGTATTTTAGGTTTTCTGGTGGCAGTCATTCTGGTGGTCTGGTTAACGTGGAAAGATATGAATAGGTTAAAAGGGTGTAGTTGCTAGTCAAAAAAAATACCCGGCAGTTCTGTGGGTAAAGAGAGGCGATTTATTTGCCTCTCTTTACTTCTTGTTAGGAGATTGCAGTTTTGGATCTCTGCTCTCGCAAGCTGTTTTCTCTACTTTTTCGGCCATTAGAGCAGCTCAAGTCACATGACAAGATTAACCTGAAAAATCTGGCGCGTTCGCTGGGATTTTGGGTAATGGGATACGACAAGCGTAAGTCACGGCAGCGCAGTTTGCTTTGATTTTTCGAATGGAAACCCATACACGCCACGAACGTAAGTACAGTCAATTTGTTCCGCAAGGTCGGTCCATCGTGGCCCAAGTCTGATTCCCGCAAGGTTGTTACCGCCTGCCAAAGGGTTTACTCACTTTCTGCCACGACACTTCACAATTTGTATCCCCCATAGGCCCTCACCCCCATTTCATGGTTAACTTCTGCCTCGTCGAATTTTCCACATCAACGTTCAGAAGGACTCCGTTCATGGCTCAAGTCACTCTCAAAGGCAACCCGGTTCAAGTCAACGGCCAATTGCCACAAGCCGGTTCCAAGGCGCCAGCCTTTTCCCTGGTTGCCGGCAATCTGTCCGACGTGACCCTGGCGAGCTTCGCCGGCAAGCGCAAAGTGCTGAACATCTTCCCAAGCGTCGACACCCCGACCTGCGCCACGTCGGTGCGCAAGTTCAACGCCCAGGCCAACGATGTCGCCAACACCGTCGTGCTGTGCATATCCGCTGACCTGCCGTTCGCCCAGGCCCGTTTCTGCGGCGCCGAAGGTCTGGAAAACGTGCAGAACCTGTCGACCCTGCGTGGTGCCGAGTTCATCGAGAACTACGGCGTTGCGATTGCCGATGGCCCACTCAAAGGCCTGACCGCCCGTGCTGTTGTGGTACTGGACGAGAACGACAACGTGCTGCACAGCGAGCTGGTCAAGGAAATCGCTGAAGAACCGAACTACGAAGCGGCACTCGCTGTTCTGAAATAACTCAGCTTTTACAATTGTTAACGGCCTGGCCCTGTCCAGGCCGTTTTCATTTGTGCTTCAGTGTCTTAGATAAATCTCCTGTTACGTAAGCCGAAGGTAAATTGCCGGTAAAGGCGCTTTGCTAAATCCCCGCCAGTGCTTATCGTTCAGCCTCCCGTAGAAAAAGCCCACGCGCCCAATGGTTGATCATTCAATGCAATCCTCTGCTCCCCGTAGTCCTCGTCGCTGGCTGTTCGGCCTGCTTGTCCTGTTGGTCATCGCCGGCCTGTGCTGGAAATTCTGGCCTGGCAGTGCTGCGCCAAAAGAAGGCAACGGACAAAAAGCCGTGGCCGGGCACACTGGCCGTTCGGGTGGCATGCGTCCGGGTTTCGGTGGGGCGACCGGGCCGGTTCCTGTGCGTGTGGCGCCGGCGGTCAAGGGTGACTTCCCGCTGTATTACAAGGCGTTGGGCACCGTAACGGCGCTGAACACCATTAATGTGCGCAGCCGGGTGGGCGGCGAGCTGATCAAGGTATCGTTCGAAGAAGGGCAGATGGTCAAGGCCGGTGACTTGCTGGCGGAAATCGATCCGCGCCCTTACCAGAACGCCTTGCTACAGGCCGAAGGCACCTTGTTGCAGAATCAGGCGCAACTGAAAAACGCGCAGGTCGATGTCGAGCGTTATCGCAACCTGTATCGCGAAGACAGCATCGCCAAGCAGACCCTGGACACCGCCGAAGCGCTGGTCGGCCAATATCAAGGCACGGTCAAGACCAATCAGGCGGCGGTCAACGACGCCAAGCTCAATCTCGAATTCACCAAAATCCGTGCGCCGATAGCCGGCCGTGTGGGCCTGCGTCAGCTCGACGTCGGCAACCTGGTGGCGGCCAACGACACCACGGCGCTGGCGATCATCACCCAGACCCAACCGATCAGCGTGGCGTTCACCTTGCCGGAAAACAGCCTCGACGTGGTGCTGGCCCGCTATCGCAGCGGCGCCAAGTTGCCCGCCGAAGCGTGGAACCGTGGCGACACCCAAATACAGGCCACCGGTGTATTGCAGAGCCTCGACAACCAGATCGACGTCACCACCGGCACCCTGAAATTCAAGGCGCGCTACGAAAACCGTGATCAGGCGCTGTTCCCCAATCAGTTCGTCAACGTCCACCTGTTGGCCGACACCCTCAAAGGCGTGGTACTCGCGCCGTCGGCAGCGATTCAATTCGGCACCAACGGCACCTTCGTCTATGCGATGGATGGCGACAAGAAAGTCACGATCCGCCAGTTGAAAGTCGGCGCCAGCGACGGTGACAACACCGTGATTACCGAAGGCCTGGTTGCCGGCGATCGTGTCGTCCTGGAAGGCACCGACCGCCTGAAGGAAGGCAGCGAAGTGGAAGTGGTCAACGACACCAAGGATGTGCCGACCACCCCGACCGGGCACCTGCAAGGCAAATCGGCGGCCGACGCGACTGAGCCGGCGACCACCGACAAGGCGAAAAAGGGCGGCGCATGAACATCTCGCGGCTGTTCATCCTTCGCCCGGTCGCCACGACCCTGAGCATGCTGGCCATTATTCTGGCCGGCGTGATCGCCTATCGGCTGTTGCCGGTATCGGCGTTACCGCAGGTCGATTACCCGACCATTCGCGTGATGACCCTCTATCCCGGCGCCAGCCCGGACGTCATGACCAGTGCCGTCACCGCGCCGCTCGAACGCCAGTTCGGGCAGATGCCGGGGCTCACGCAAATGGCCTCGACCAGCTCCGGCGGCGCTTCGGTATTGACCCTGCGGTTCAGCCTCGACATCAACATGGACGTCGCCGAGCAGCAGGTGCAAGCCGCGATCAACGCCGCGACCAATCTGCTGCCCAAGGACCTGCCGGCACCACCGGTGTACAACAAGGTCAACCCGGCGGACACCCCGGTGCTGACCCTGGCGATCACCTCCAAAACCATGCTGTTGCCCAAGCTCAATGACCTGGTCGATACGCGCATGGCGCAGAAAATCGCCCAGATCAGCGGCGTCGGCATGGTCAGCATTGCCGGCGGCCAGCGTCAGGCGGTGCGGATCAAGGTCAACCCCGAGGCCCTTGCGGCCAACGGCCTGAACCTGTCGGACGTGCGCACCTTGATCGGTGCCTCCAACGTCAACCAGCCCAAGGGCAACTTCGACGGCCCGACCCGGGTCTCGATGCTCGATGCAAACGATCAACTGACCTCGCCCAAGGATTACGCCAACCTGATCCTGGCCTACACCAACGGCGCGCCGTTGCGGCTCAAGGACGTGGCGGAAATCGTCGATGGCGCAGAGAACGAGCGCCTAGCGGCATGGGCCAATGAAAATCAGGCGGTATTGCTGAATATTCAGCGTCAGCCGGGGGCCAACGTCATCGAGGTGGTCGACCGGATCAAGGCCTTGCTGCCGAGCATCACCGACAACCTGCCGGCCGGTCTTGA
Organism: Pseudomonas sp. BF-RE-22; assembly: GCF_019956155.1. Classification (NCBI taxonomy): domain Bacteria; kingdom Pseudomonadati; phylum Pseudomonadota; class Gammaproteobacteria; order Pseudomonadales; family Pseudomonadaceae; genus Pseudomonas; species Pseudomonas sp. BF-RE-22. The sequence goes on from NZ_JAHBDD010000013.1 coordinate 43,874, forward strand.
GGTCACCGTACTGACCGACCGCACCCAGACCATCCGCGCATCGGTCACCGACGTGCAACACGAGCTGCTGATCGCCATCGCGCTGGTGGTGATGGTTACGTTCCTGTTCCTGCGTCGGGCCAGCGCCACGATCATTCCATCGGTGGCCGTGCCGCTGTCGCTGATCGGCACCTTCGGCGTGATGTACCTCGCCGGTTTCTCGGTGAACAACCTGACGCTGATGGCGCTGACCATCGCCACCGGTTTCGTGGTGGACGATGCGATCGTCATGCTGGAGAACATTTCCCGGTTCATCGAAGAGGGCGACAGCCCGTTGAACGCGGCGCTCAAGGGCGCCAAGCAGATTGGCTTTACCCTGATTTCCCTGACGCTGTCGCTGATCGCGGTACTGATTCCGCTGCTGTTCATGGCCGACGTGGTAGGGCGCTTGTTCCGCGAATTTGCCATCACCCTGGCGGTGGCGATCCTGATTTCCCTGGTCGTGTCGTTGACCCTGACACCGATGATGTGCGCGCGGTTGCTCAAGCGCGAACCCAAGGAAGAAGAGCAGGGCCGTTTCTACCGGGCCAGCGGCGAAGCAATCGATTGGATGATCGCGGCTTACGGGCGCAAGTTAAAGTGGGTTCTCAAGCATCAACCGCTGACGTTGCTGGTGGCCATCGGCACTTTGGCGCTGACCGTGTTCCTTTACATGGTGGTACCGAAGGGCTTCTTCCCGGTGCAGGACACCGGGGTGATTCAGGGGATTTCCGAGGCGCCGCAGTCAATTTCCTTTGCGGCGATGAGCGAGCGGCAGCAGGAACTGGCGAAAGTGATTCTGGCGGATCCTGCCGTAGAGAGCCTGTCGTCCTATATTGGCGTCGATGGCGATAACTCGACGCTGAACAGCGGTCGCCTGCTGATCAACCTCAAATCACACAGCAATCGCGACTTGAGCGCCACCGAGGTGATTGCCCGCCTGCAACCGGAACTCGACAAACTGGTCGGTATCCGTCTGTTCATGCAGCCGGTGCAAGACCTGACCATCGAGGACCGGGTCAGCCGCACGCAGTACCAGTTCAGCATGTCGTCGCCGGATTCCGAGCTGCTCAGCCTGTGGAGCAGTCGATTGGTCGAGGCTCTGGCCCAACGGCCGGAACTGACCGACGTCGCCAGTGACCTTCAGGACAAAGGCTTGCAGGTTTACCTGGTGATCGACCGCGATGCCGCCTCGCGGATCGGCGTATCGGTGTCGAACATTACCGACGCGCTGTACGACGCCTTCGGCCAACGGCAGATTTCGACCATTTACACCCAGGCCAGCCAGTATCGCGTGGTCCTGCAGTCGCAGTCCGGCGAGAAAATCGGCCCGGATGCGCTGAACCAGATTCACGTCAAGACCACCGATGGCGGGCAAGTGCGCCTGTCCAGCCTGGCGCACATCGAAGAGCGTCAGGCGCAACTGGCGATCACCCACATCGGCCAGTTCCCGGCGGTGATGATGTCGTTCAACCTCGCACCCGGCGTGGCGCTGGGGCATGCGGTGCAAATCATCGAGCAAGTGCAAAAGGACATCGGCATGCCGATTGGCGTGCAGACCCAGTTCCAGGGCGCGGCCGAGGCGTTCCAGGCTTCGCTGTCGAGCACCTTGCTGCTGATTCTGGCGGCGGTGGTGACCATGTACATCGTGCTCGGCGTGCTCTACGAGAGCTACATCCACCCGATCACCATCCTCTCGACCTTGCCCTCGGCGGCGGTCGGCGCCTTGCTGGCGTTGCTGTTGAGTGGCAATGACCTGGGGATGATCGCGATCATCGGCATCATCCTGCTGATCGGCATCGTGAAGAAGAACGCGATCATGATGATCGACTTCGCCCTCGACGCCGAGCGCAATCAGGGCATGGACCCGGAAACGGCGATCTATCAAGCCGCGCTGTTGCGGTTCCGGCCGATTCTGATGACCACGCTCGCGGCGTTGTTCGGCGCGGTGCCGTTGATGCTCGCCACCGGTTCCGGCGCTGAATTACGTCAGCCGTTGGGTCTGGTGATGGTCGGTGGTTTGTTGGTGAGTCAGGTGCTGACGCTGTTCACCACGCCTGTTATCTACCTGTACTTCGACCGCCTCGGTCGTCGTTGGGGCCGCACGTCCGAGTCCGTGGAAGTGGTCGAGCAGCCATGAACCTCTCCGGACCTTTCATCAAGCGCCCGGTCGCCACCATGTTGCTGAGCCTGGCGATCATGCTGCTGGGCGGGGTGAGCTTCGGCCTGCTGCCGGTGTCGCCGTTGCCGCAAATGGACTTCCCGGTGATCGTGGTCCAGGCCAGTCTGCCCGGCGCGAGCCCGGAGGTAATGGCCTCGACCGTGGCCACGCCGCTCGAACGTTCCTTCGGCGCCATTGCCGGGGTCAACACCATGAGCAGCCGATCCAGCCAGGGCTCGACCCGGGTCATTTTGCAGTTTGACCTCGACCGCGACATCAACGGCGCGGCGCGGGAAGTGCAAGCGGCAATCAACGCCTCGCGCAACCTGTTGCCGAGCGGGATGCGCAGCATGCCGACCTACAAGAAGGTCAACCCGTCCCAGGCACCGATCATGGTGCTGTCGCTGACTTCGGACGTTTTGGAAAAGGGTCAGCTTTACGATTTGGCCTCGACGATCCTGTCCCAGAGCCTGTCCCAGGTGCAGGGCGTGGGCGAAGTACAAATCGGCGGCAGCTCTTTACCGGCGGTGCGTATTGAACTCGAACCGCAGGCGCTCAACCAGTACGGCGTGGCGCTGGACGATGTGCGCAACACCATCGCCAATGCCAACGTGCGCCGGCCCAAGGGCTCGGTCGAAGACGGCCAGCGCTTGTGGCAGGTTCAGGCCAACGATCAACTGGAAAAGGCCAAGGACTACGAGTCGCTGATCATCCACTACAACGGCGGCGCGGCGCTGCGCCTGAAGGATGTGGCGAAGGTCAGCGACGGCGTCGAAGACCGCTACAACAGCGGTTTCTTCAACGACGACGCGGCGGTGCTGCTGGTGATCAACCGCCAGGCCGGCGCCAACATCATCGAGACGGTCAACGAGATCAAGGCACAGCTCCCGGCACTGCAAGCCGTGCTGCCTGCCAGTGTCAAACTGAACCTGGCCATGGACCGCTCGCCGGTGATCAAGGCGACCCTGCATGAAGCGGAAATGACCCTGCTGATTGCCGTGGCGCTGGTGATTCTGGTGGTGTTCCTGTTCCTCGGTAACTTCCGCGCCTCGCTGATTCCGACCCTCGCGGTGCCGGTGTCGCTGGTCGGCACTTTCGCAGTGATGTACCTCTACGGGTTCTCGCTGAACAACCTGTCGCTGATGGCATTGATTTTGGCCACCGGGCTGGTGGTGGACGACGCCATTGTGGTGCTGGAGAACATTTCCCGGCACATCGACGAAGGCGTGCCGCCGATGAAGGCCGCTTACCTCGGGGCACAGGAAGTCGGTTTTACGCTGCTGTCGATGAACGTGTCGCTGGTGGCGGTGTTCCTCTCGATCCTGTTTATGGGCGGGATCATCGAAAGCCTGTTCCGTGAGTTTTCCATCACGCTGGCGGCGTCCATCGTGGTGTCGCTGGTGGTCTCGTTGACGCTGACACCGATGCTGTGTGCCCGTTGGCTCAAGCCACATACGCCGGGTCAGGAAAACCGTTTGCAGCGCTGGAGCCAGCGCGCCAACGAATGGATGGTCGGCAAATACGCCACCAGCCTTGACTGGGTGCTGCGTCACCGTCGTCTGACGTTGCTCAGTCTGATCGTGACAGTTGGCGTTAATATTGCGCTGTATGTGGTTGTTCCTAAAACATTTTTGCCTCAGCAAGACACCGGCCAACTGATCGGTTTCGTGCGCGGCGACGATGGTCTGTCGTTCAGCGTCATGCAGCCGAAAATGGAAATCTTCCGCCGTGCCGTGTTGAAGGATGAGGCAGTGGAAAGCGTCGCCGGCTTCATCGGTGGCACTAACGGCACCAACAACGCCTTCATGCTGGTGCGTCTGAAGCCGATCAAGGAACGGGCTTTGTCCGCGCAAAAGGTCATCGAACGCCTGCGCAAGGAAATGCCCAAGGTTCCCGGCGCACAGTTGATGCTGATGGCGGATCAGGACCTGCAGTTTGGCGGTGGTCGTGAACAGACCAGTTCGCAGTATTCCTACATCCTGCAAAGCGCCGACCTAGGCGAATTGCGCCAGTGGTACCCGAAAGTCGTCACCGCGCTCAAGGCGTTGCCGGAGCTGACCGCGATTGATGCCCGTGAAGGGCGCGGCGCGCAGCAAGTGACCTTGATCGTCGACCGCGATCAGGCCAAGCGTCTGGGCGTCGATATGGACATGGTCACCGCCGTGTTGAACAACGCCTACAGCCAGCGGCAGATTTCGACGATCTACGACAGCCTTAACCAGTATCAGGTGGTGATGGAGGTCAATCCGAAGTACGCCCAGGACCCGATCACCCTCAAGCAGGTCCAGGTGATCACCGCCGACGGCGCGCGGATTCCGCTATCGACCATCGCCCATTACGAAAACAGCCTGGAAGATGACCGCGTCAGCCACGAAGGCCAGTTCGCTTCCGAAAGCATTTCCTTCGACATGGCCGAAGGCGTGACCGTGGAGCAGGGCAGTGCGGCCATCGAACGGGCGATTGCCAAGCTCGGTATGCCGGAAGACGTCATCGTGAAAATGGCCGGTACAGCCGATGCCTTTGCCGCCACGCAAAAGAGCCAGCCGTGGATGATTCTTGGCGCGCTGGTGGCGGTGTATCTGGTGCTGGGCGTGCTGTATGAAAGCTACATTCATCCGCTGACCATTCTTTCGACCTTGCCGTCGGCCGGGGTCGGCGCGTTGTTGTCGATCTATGCATTGGGCGGCGAGTTCAGCCTGATCTCGTTGCTCGGCCTGTTTTTGCTGATCGGGGTGGTGAAGAAGAACGCCATTCTGATGATCGACCTCGCGCTGCAACTGGAGCGGCAAAAGGGCCTGGAACCGCTGGAGTCGATTCGCAGCGCGTGTCTGCAACGTCTGCGTCCGATCCTGATGACCACGCTGGCCGCGATCCTCGGGGCGTTGCCGCTGCTGCTGAGCCGTGCCGAAGGTGCGGAAATGCGCCAGCCGCTGGGCCTGACCATCATCGGCGGGCTGATCTTCAGTCAGGTGCTGACCCTTTACACCACCCCGGTGGTTTACCTCTATCTCGACAAACTGCGCCATCGTTTCAATAAATGGCGTGGGGTGCGTACTGATGCTGCTCTGGAAACTCCGCTATGACTGACCGTTCGCTTATCAACCTGTCTGCACCGCTGATCACGGCCAGAGGCTCGCGTTTGTTGAGCCTGTCGCTGTGCGTGGCGCTGCTCAGTGCCTGCGCCATCGGCCCGGATTACCAGCGCCCGACGGCCGCCGCGCCGGTGCAGTACAAGGAAGCGGCCGGTTGGCGTCAGGCCAACCCGAGCGATTCCCTGGCCCGCGGCGCCTGGTGGGAGCTGTATGGCGATCAACAGCTCAACGGCCTGATCGACAAACTCAACAGCGCCAACCAGACCGTCGCCCAGTCCGAAGCCCAGTACCGTCAGGCCCAGGCCCTGGTGCGCAGTGCTCGCGGCGCTTTCTTCCCGACGGTGGACCTGACCGTTGGGAAAAACCGTTCCAGCCAGGGCACCGGCAGCAGCAGTTCGAGCCTGAGCAGTTCCTCCAGCGGTATTCGCAACACCTACACGGCCCAGGCCGGGGTCAGTTGGGAGGCCGATGTCTGGGGTAAATTGCGCCGAGGCCTTGAGGCCGACACCGCCAACGCCGAGGCAAGTTTTGCCGATCTGGCGGCGATGCGGTTGAGCCAGCAGTCGGAATTGGTGCAGAACTACCTGCAATTGCGCGTGATCGATGAGCAAAGGCGCCTGCTGCAAGCGACGGTCGAGGCCTATCAGCGCTCGCTGAAAATGACCGAAAACCAATACCGCGCCGGCGTTTCCGGCAAGGACGCGGTGGCACAGGCCACCACTCAGCTCAAGAGCACCGAGGCCGAGTTGGTCGATCTGATCTGGCAGCGCGCCCAGTTCGAGAACGCCATCGCTGTGCTGATCGGACTGGCGCCCGCTGAGTTCAGCCTCGCAGAAACCACGGACATCCCGCTGCTGCCCGACGTGCCGCTGAACCTGCCTTCGCAATTGCTCGAACGTCGCCCGGACATCGCCTCCGCCGAACGCTCGGTGATGGCCGCCAACGCCAACATCGGCGTGGCCAAGGCCGCTTATTACCCGGACCTGACGTTGAGTTTGAACGGCGGTTACAGCAGCAGCACCTCTTCGAACTGGATCAGTGTGCCGAACCGCTTCTGGTCGGTCGGCCCGCAACTGGCAATGACCCTGTTCGACGGCGGCCAGCGTTCGGCGGAAGTCGACCGCAGCGAAGCGGCCTATGACGAAACTGTGGCCAAATACCGCCAGACCGTGCTCGACGGTTTCCGTGAGGTGGAAAATTACCTGGTTCAGCTCAAGGTCCTCGAAGACGAATCCGCCGTGCGTCAACAGGCTCTGGACGCGGCGCGTGAATCCCTGCGCCTGACCCAGAACCAGTACAAGGCCGGGTTGATTGCTTATCTGGATGTGGTCGTGGTGCAGGCCACGGCGCTGAACAATGAACGCAATATGCTGGACTTGTTGCAGAGCCGGCTGATCGCCAGCGTGCAATTGATTGCGGCGCTGGGCGGCGGATGGGACGGCCAGCTCGAACTCAACAACTGACCCCCGAATTACCGAATTCCCCCGTATCCCTGTAGGAGCTGTCGAGTGAAACGAGGCGGCGATTTTTGATCTTGCTCCAGATCTTCATTGCCTGAAAGAATCGCCGCCTCGTTTCACTCGACAGCTCCTACAGGAGAGCGGGGGAGTTGGGGCTCGGGAGTAACGTTTCAGAGGTATTGCGGGTGATCAAACAAGCGTTTCATCGGCTTGATGGCCCTTTGCTAATTTTCTCAGTGCGTTCTTTTGTGCAATCAGTACAATCGCCCGATTTGCCCCCCGAGAACGGAAGCAGTACGGCGGGGTAGTCGCGAGAAATCCAATGCTCATCGGTAGCTATTCACCCACGCTGGTTATCATTTCGCTCTTCGTAGCGATTCTCGCCTCCTATACCGCACTCGACATGACCGGGCGCATTGCCACCGCCAAAGGTCGGGCCGTGCATTTGTGGACGGCGGGCGGGGCTTTTGCGATGGGCATTGGTGTGTGGTCGATGCATTTCATCGGCATGCTCGCGTTCAAATTGCCGATTGACCTTGGCTACGATGTCACGCTGACGTCGCTGTCGCTGCTGACCGCGTTCCTGTCCAGCGGCTTCGCCCTGTGGCTGGTCAGCCAGCCACAATTACCGGCCTGGCAACTGGCGTTCGGCGCACTGGTGATGGGTGCCGGCATCAGCGCCATGCACTACACCGGCATGGCCGCCATGAGCATGCAGCCGGGCATCGATTACGACCCGACGCTGTTCAGCGCATCGCTGCTGATAGCCGTTGGCGCCTCGGGCGCGGCGTTATGGATCGCCTTCCGCCTGCGCAAGCACACGCCTTACGTCCGGCTGATTCGCGGCGGCGCGGCGGTGATCATGGGCATCGCCATCGTCGGCATGCATTACACCGCCATGGCTGCGGCGCAGTTTCCGGACGGCAGTTTTTGTGGCGCGGCGGTCAACGGTTTAAGCGGCAAGGGCCTGGACAGCCTGGTCTTGATCACCACGCTGGCGGTGTTGAGCATCGCCTTGCTCACCTCGATTCTGGATGCGCGTCTGGAGGCACGTACCGCCGACCTGGCCCGCTCGCTGACCGAAGCCAATCGTGAACTCACCCAACTGGCGCTGCACGACACCCTGACCGGTTTGCCGAATCGGATATTGCTGGCCGACCGCATCGGCCAGGCCATGTCGAGGGTGCAGGAGCAGGGCGGTTGTTTTGCGTTGATGTTCATCGATCTGGACGGTTTCAAACCAGTCAATGATGCGTTCGGCCATCACATGGGCGATCTGCTGCTGCGGGAAGTCGGCTTGCGCTTGCGCGAGGATCTGCGCAGCCAGGACACCCTGGCGCGGATCGGCGGTGACGAATTTGTCTTGCTGGTGCAACTGCGCGACGAACATGACGCCCTGAACCTGGCGGCCCGTCAGGTCGGAATGATCGCGCGCTCGTTCCGCGTCGCCGAACATGATTTGCAGATTTCAGCCAGTGTCGGCATCGCCCTCTATCCGGGCAACGGCCATACGGCCGAAGAGCTGCTGATGAATGCCGATGCGGCGATGTATCACGCCAAGGGCGCGGGCAAAAACGGCTACAGCTTCTTCGACGCCTCGATGAACAGCAACGCGCGTAAACAACTGCAATTGCTGCAAGACCTGCGTAATGCCGTGGACCAGCAACAATTCAGCCTCTATTACCAGCCCAAATTCGACGCCAGCAATGGCCGGCCGGTCGGCGCAGAAGCGCTGTTGCGTTGGGTGCACCCGACTCAGGGCATGCTGCTGCCGGACAAATTCATCGAGCTGGCGGAGAAGACCGGGCTGATCATCCCGATTGGCGACTGGGTGCTCAACGAAGCCTGCCGCCAGATGCGCGAGTGGTACGTGCTCGGCTACACCGACTGGCGCATCGCGGTGAACCTCTCGGCCCTGCAGTTCTGCCATGCCGGCCTGGTTCAGAGTGTCGCCAAAGCCCTGGCCACGCACCATTTGCCCGCTAACAGCCTGACCCTGGAAATCACCGAAACCACCGCCATGAGCGACGCTGATGCGAGCATGACGGTGCTTAACGAGCTCTCGGAGATGGGCGTCGACCTGTCCATCGATGATTTTGGCACCGGCTATTCAAGCTTGATGTACCTCAAGCGCTTGCCGGCCAACGAATTGAAGATTGACCGTGGTTTTGTTCGCGACCTGGAACGCGACAGCGACGACGCCGCGATCGTTTCCGCCATCGTCGCGCTGGGCCAGGCACTGGGTTTGCGGATTGTCGCCGAAGGGGTGGAAACCGACGTTCAGCAGGATTTCCTGACCCAGTTGGGCTGTGATTCGTTGCAGGGTTACCTGCTGGGGCACCCGCTGCCAGCGGAGCGCTTCATGGTCGACATCCTTCGAGCGGAGCGTGCGGCCGCGTTACCGCTTACCGCCGAGTTACAGCCCTTGTAGGAGCCGGCTTGCCGGCGATGGGGCCCGTCCAGTCTCCACACACCCCATGCAAAAAACGCCGATGACGGTTATTCTTGCCCCCGACTGCTTACGCTTGAACGGGGAAAGCTCGCATGGACAAAGTCATCGTCATCACCGGCGGCAGCCGCGGCATCGGTGCCGCCACAGCCTTGTTGGCCGCCGAACAGGGCTATCGGATCTGCATCAACTATCAATCCGACGAAGAAGCTGCGCACCGTGTGCTCGAGCAAGTCCGCGCCCTCGGTGCCCAAGCCATCGCGGTCCGTGCCGATGTCAGCATCGAAGACGAAGTGATCGCCTTGTTTCACCGGGTCGACACCGAGCTGGGCCGGGTCACCGCACTGGTCAACAACGCCGGCACCGTGGGGCACAAGTCCCGGGTCGACGAAATGTCCGAATTCCGCATCCTCAAAATTCTCAAAACCAACGTCCTGGCGCCAATCCTCTGCGCCAAACACGCGATCCTGCGCATGTCGCCCAAACATGGCGGCCAGGGTGGCAGCATCGTCAACGTTTCCTCGGTGGCCGCACGCTTGGGCGCCCCCAACGAATACGTCGACTACGCGTCCTCCAAAGGCGCACTCGACACCTTCACCGTCGGCCTGTCCAAGGAAGTGGCCGGCGAAGGCATCCGCGTCAACGCCGTGCGCCCCGGTTACATCTACACCGATTTCCATGCACTGAGCGGCGATCCGGACCGGGTCAGCAAACTGGAATCGGCAATACCGATGGCACGCGGTGGCCGGCCGGATGAAGTGGCGGAAGCGATTGTGTGGTTGTTGTCGGATAAGGCGTCGTATGCGACGGGGACGTTTGTTGATCTTGGTGGCGGGCGCTAGCCCTCAAGTGTTGTGGTGCCTGTTCTGGTCTCATCGCGAGCAGGCTCGCTCCCACAGTGGAACACGGTCAACTGTAGGAGCGAGCCTGCTCGCGAAGGCGATAGACCAAACACTATCAAACCTTCAGAACGACCGAACAATCCGCCCCAACGTCTCCATCGCCTTCTCCGCAACCTCATCCCAAGGGCTGCCATAATTCAGCCGAATACAATTCCTGAACCGCTGCGCCGGTGAAAATATCGGCCCCGGCGCAATGCTGATCCCTTGCGCCAATGCCATCTGAAACAACTTCAACGAATCCATCTGCGGCGGCAATTCCAGCCACAAAAAATACCCGCCGGCCGGTTGGCTGACGCGAGTCTGCGCCGGGAAATAGCGCGCAATCGCCGCCAGCATCGCACTTTGCTGCTCTTCCAGCGCATAACGCAGTTTGCGCAGATGCCGGTCATAGCCGCCATGTTGCAGGTAGTCGGCAATGGCCGCTTGCGCCGGCATCGATGCGCACAGCGAGGTCATCAACTTCAACCGCTCAATCTTCTGCGCATAGCGCCCGGCAGCTACCCAGCCAATGCGATAACCAGGGGCTAGGCTCTTGGCGAACGAGCCGCAGTGCATTACCAACCCTTCGGTATCGAACGCTTTCGCCGGTTTTGGCGCCTGCTGCCCGTAATAGAGTTCTGCGTAAACGTCATCTTCGATCAGCGGCACCTGGTGGCTGCGCAACAGCTCCACCAGTTCCTGTTTCTTGGCCTCGGGCATGGTGGCGCCCATGGGGTTCTGGAAACTGGTCATGCACCAGCAGGCCTTGATCGGGTGGCGTTCCAGGGTTTGCGCGAGCACGCCGAGGTCGATGCCGTCGCGTGGGTGCACGGGGATTTCCACGGCTTTGAGTTTCAGTCGTTCGAGGATTTGCAGGCAGGCATAGAACGCCGGGGCTTCGATGGCCACCAGGTCGCCGGGTTCGGTGACGGCTTGCAGGCACAGGTTCAACGCTTCGAGGGCGCCGTTGGTGATCAGCAGCTCTTCCATGGGCAGCATCAGGCCGCCGACCATGTAGCGCAGGGCGATTTGCCGGCGCAGTTGCGGGTTGCCTGGCGACATGTCGGTGACGACCATGCGCGGGTCCATTTCCCGGGCGGCGCTGGCCAGGGAGCGGGACAGGCGTTGCAGGGGAAACAGGGTCGGGCTGGGGAACGCCGAGCCGAAGGGCACGGTGTTGGGGTCTTTGATCGAGTCGAGGACTGAGAACACCAGTTCACTAACGTCGACTTCGGTGGACTCGTTGACCTGGCTGCTGATCACCGGCTCTGAAAACGGGCTCGGCGCATGGGTGTTGACGAAGTAGCCGGAACGCGGGCGGGCACGGATCAGGCCGCGGCGCTCCAACAGGTAATAGGCCTGGAACACCGTGGACGGACTGACGCCGTAGGTCTGGCTGGCGTAGCGCACCGAGGGCACGCGCTGGCCGGGGCCGAGGACGCCGGAGCGGATCAGTTCAGCGATGTCGTCGGCGAATTTTTCGTAGCGTTTCATCGAGTGCCCGGTTCATTGTGGTTCAGTGAAAGCGAGGTGACTTCTTCGCGGGCGAGCCTCGCTCCTACAGACACCATCGTACCGTAGGAGCGAGGCTTGCCCGCGAATGGCAGCACCGCAGTCTAAGGGATCAACGGTTCATCGGCGCAACAAACCGGCTTTTGGCCACGCTATAAATCTCAGGTTCATCGCTGTCGACGATCTTGAAACTGATGCTCTGCGAGCTGCTGCTCGGCCGTTCGGTGGTCATTGCCACGGACACCGGCACGTCGACAATTTCGCCCGGCGCCAGGCTCAGTTCGGTCTTGCCTTGCAGCTGGAAGCCGTCGCCATCGACCAGGGTCAAGCGGTAGTCCTGACGTTGCTGGGTCTTGTTGATGACTTTAAGGCTGTAGATGTTTTCGATCTGCCCCTGGCTGTTCTCGCGGAACAGACCACGGTCCTTGCTGACGTCCAGCGACACCATCGGCCGTTCCACCAGCGCGAGGGCGAGGGCGCCGATCATCACCAGCAACACCGCGGTGTAGCCGATCAGCCTTGGCCGCAGCAGATGCGTCTTGCCACCTTGCAACTCGTGCTCCGAGGTGTAGCTGATCAGGCCACGGGCATAGCCCATTTTGTCCATGATCGAATCGCAGGCGTCGATACACGCGGCGCACCCGATGCACTCCATCTGCAAGCCATCGCGGATGTCGATGCCGGTCGGGCAGACCTGCACACACAGTTGGCAATCGATGCAATCACCAAGGCCGACGTCGGCAGGTTTCACCTCACGTTTGCGCGGGCCACGGTTTTCGCCACGGGCGACATCGTAGGAAATGGTCAGCGTGTCTTTGTCGAACATCACGCTCTGGAACCGTGCATACGGGCACATGTGCATGCACACCGCTTCGCGCAGCCAACCAGCGTTGATGTAGGTCGCGCCGGTGAAAAACAGCACCCAAAACAGGCTGACGCCGCCCATCTGCAAGGTCAGCAACTCTTCGGCCAGCGGCCGGATCGGCGTGAAGTAACCGACAAACGTCAGGCCCGTCATCAAACTGATCGCCAGCCACAGCGTGTGCTTGGCCGAGCGACGCATCAGTTTATTCACGCCCCAGGGCGCGGCTTGCAGCTTGATTCGCTGGTTACGCTCGCCTTCGGTGATCTTCTCGCACCACATGAAGATCCAGGTCCAGGAACTCTGCGGGCAGGTGTAGCCGCACCAGACCCGGCCGGCAAATACGGTGATCGCAAACAGACCGAACGCGGCAATGATCAGCAGCGCCGACAGCAGAATGAAATCCTGCGGCCAGAAGGTCGCACCGAAGATGTGGAATTTGCTTTCGGAAAGGTCCCAGAGCACGGCCTGACGGCCACCCCAGTTCAACCACACGGTGCCGAAAAACAGCAGGAACAGAAATCCCGCACCGCTCAAGCGCAGGGTACGGAACAGACCGGTGAAGCTGCGGGTGTGGATCAGGTTGTCGCTGGACTTGGCCTTCATCTTTGGACGCGAAGGCTCAAATGTTTCTACGGTTCGGACGGGGATTCTTTCGCTCATGGTCTTTCGCTCATCAGCCTCCATCAGGCATGAGCACTATGAGCGGCGATCTGTTTGCATAACAGACTCAGGTATCGCAATAAAAAGCGGATCAGATGAGCGTTGAGCCTCGCCCTGCGACAAGTTGATGCACCCGTCAAAACGGGGCGCGGGCGCCTATATCAGGCGCCCGCGCGTGATGTTGATCCGGGTCAGTCAAATCACCGAATCACTGTTGGTTGCCTTCAGATGCCGGCGGCCGTCCACTGCGCCTGCTACGGTCAATGCATCGGCTTCTGCTTCGGTGATGTAAATGCGCTGGCCGTCGATGTCTACCGCCGACATGGCCTTGGCGCCGTCGGTGATGATGGTGACGTCGGGGCACAGGCGGATTTCTTCGCCGTTCTGCGTGATAAAGAAGCAGGTCTGGTTTTCGATGCGCACAGTCATGGAGAGGTCCTTTTTCTGCGGGTTCATGACTGTTAGGGCACCCGCGGTCGCCATCGTTCTGTGCAACCGATTAATGGTCGGCGCGGTCCATCCTCTATCGAGCATCTACAAGGATTGCACCATGAACGCCTGGTGGCATGAGGTTTGGGTGACGCTGCAAGCGGAGTTCGCCGACATCGGTGACGCCTCACAACTGACACGAATTACCGTCAGATTGCTGATAGCGGCGATTTTGGGCGGGATTCTGGGGTTCGAGCGTGAACACAAGGGCAAGGCGGCCGGAGTGCGAACGCACATGTTGGTCGCGCTTGGCGCGGCATTGTTTGTGCTGGTGCCGCAAATGTCCGGTTCTCAGGCGGATGCCATGAGCCGCGTGGTGCAGGGCGTGATCGCCGGGATCGGCTTTCTCGGTGCCGGGACCATCCTGAAAAACCAGGACGGTGATGAAGGCCACGTGAAAGGCCTGACCACCGCCGCCGGGTTGTGGATGACTGCGGCGATTGGTGTTTCCGCCGGGTTGGGGCGTGAGGCAACGGCGGTGTTCAGTACGTTGCTGGCGTTGGGGATTTTCAGTGTGATGCCGAGGATCGTGAAGCTACTCGAAAACAAAGACTGACACGGTCCTGTAGGAGCCGGCTTGCTGGCGATGGCGTCCGTACATTAAACATTGCGTTATCTGGACGACCGCTATCGCCAGCAAGCCGGCTCCTACAGGGGTTGCGGCATCATTCAGGTTGGCGGGCATCATTCGGGACTGACGATTACCGGCGGGATGGTTTCTGGCGGATCTTCACGCGGTGGCGGGGTAGTGCCCGGCGGATCCTGCTCGGGTACAGGCTGCGGCTCAGTCGGCGGAATCGTCGGTTGGTCGATGTTCGGATCGGGCGTTTCTGCCGGGATTGGAATACTCATCGTTGAAGCCTCCAGTGGCACATGGCGCAAGTCGTGCTTAAGTGTGTTGACCACTTCGTGCAGGAATTGATTCCACCGGATACCCAGGCAAATCCCCGTGAACTTTACCGGCGCCCGTCGCTCGGAACTTAAGTGAGTTCATTCCGGGGCCGCTGGCCTTGCGCGAATGACGACCAGGTACAAGAGCGTCCATGGGGCGTGAAGGAGAGATGCTCGATGACTGCTGAAAAACCCACAGAGCTCAACTACAACCCTCACATGCCGCTGTCGCAGGCATTACTGTTACCGCGCATCGCCATCGAAAACACCATGCCGACCCTCGATGGCGGGCAATTCGCCGTTAAAGCGGTGGTGGGGCAAGACGTGGTCGTCACCAGCAAAGTCTTCGCCGACGGTCATGACAAACTGGCCGTCCGGGTCCGCTGGCGCGCCGCCGACGATGAAGTCTGGCAGAGCGAAGTCATGGGCGAGTTGGGCAACAACGGTTATCAAGGCCAGTTCCGCGTCGACCGCCAGGGCCGCTATGTGTTCTGCATCGAAGCCTGGGTCGATCAGTTCGCCAGCTTCTGTTATGAGCTGGAAAAAAAGTACACGGCCCGCGTGCCGGTCAGTCTTGAGTTGCAGGAGGGGCGCAATCAGGTCCAGCAGGCGGCCGAACGCACTGAAGGACCACTCAGCGAAGCGCTGGCCGCGCTGCACCATGAATTGTCCGGGTTGCTCGAAACCGAGCAGGTCGCACTGTTTTTGCACCAGCGTAGCGCTGACCTGATGGCCGAGGCCGATCACCACGCTTATTTGAGCCTGAGCGCCGAGTATCCGCTGGATGTCGAACGCGAGCTTGCGCAGTTTGCCAGTTGGTATGAGTTGTTCCCGCGCTCGATCACCGATGACCCGGCCCGTCACGGCACCTTCAACGACGTGCATTCGCGGCTGCCGATGATCCACGACATGGGGTTCGACGTGCTGTATTTTCCGCCGATCCACCCGATCGGGCGCAGCTACCGCAAAGGCCCGAACAACTCGCTCACCGCTGGCCCGGACGATCCGGGCAGCCCCTATGCCATTGGCAGTGAAGAGGGCGGGCATGAGGCGATTCATAAGGAGCTGGGCACCCGCGAAGACTTCCGTCGGCTGGTGGCTGCAGCGGCTGACCATGGTCTGGAAATCGCGCTCGACTTTGCCATCCAGTGTTCCCAGGACCATCCGTGGCTCAAACAGCACCCCGGCTGGTTCAACTGGCGCCCGGACGGCACCATCAAATACGCCGAGAACCCGCCGAAGAAATACCAGGACATCGTCAACGTCGACTTCTATGCGGTCGAGGCGATCCCCAGCCTGTGGGTCGAGTTGCGCGACATCGTGGTCGGCTGGGTCGAGGAGGGCGTGAAGATCTTTCGCGTCGACAACCCGCACACCAAACCGTTGCCGTTCTGGCAGTGGCTGATCGCCGATGTGCGGGCGCTGTACCCGGAGGTGATTTTTCTCGCCGAAGCCTTCACCACGCCGGCGATGATGGCGCGCCTGGGCAAGGTGGGGTATTCGCAGAGCTACACCTACTTCACCTGGCGCAACACCAAGCATGAACTGTCGACGTACTTCACCGAGCTCAACGAATCGCCGTGGCGCGAATGCTACCGGCCGAATTTCTTCGTCAATACGCCAGACATCAACCCGGCGTTTCTGCATGAGTCGGGGCGCGCCGGTTTTCTCATCCGTGCGGCGCTGGCGACTATGGGCTCCGGGTTGTGGGGCATGTATTCAGGGTTCGAACTCTGTGAAGCCGCGCCTGTGCCGGGGAAGGAGGAATACCTCGATTCCGAGAAGTACGAGATCCGCCCAAGGGACTTCAATGCGCCCGGCAACATCATCGCCGAGATCGCGCAGCTCAATCGCATTCGTCGGCAAAACCCGGCGCTGCACACGCATTTGGGGCTAAGGGTCTACAACGCCTGGAATGACAACATTCTGTATTTCGGCAAGCGCAGCGCCGATGGCAGCAATTTCATTCTGGTGGCCGTCAGCCTCGATCCGCACAACGTTCAGGAAGCGAATTTCGAATTGCCGCTGTGGGAAATGGGTTTGTCCGACGACGCCAGCACCCAGGGTGAGGATTTGATGAACGGGCATCGCTGGACCTGGCACGGCAAGTACCAGTTCATGCGGATCGACCCGGCGCATCAGCCGTTCGGGATCTGGCGCATCACCGTCTAAACGCAGGACCTGTAGGAGCCGGCTTGCTGGCGATAGCGCAATTGTATTCAACAGTTTCGTTGACTGGCCCGCCGCCATCGCCAGCAAGCCGGCTCCTACAAGGGAAATCATTGCGTCGGAGGACTGTGTACGGCCCAGCGACCTTCTCGAACTCAACAGGAGTTTCAAATGGCGAAGAAACCCAAGGCAGCCACGTTTATCAAGGACCCGCTCTGGTACAAGGATGCGGTGATCTACCAGGTTCACGTTAAGTCTTTTTTCGACTCCAACAACGACGGGATCGGCGACTTTCCCGGCCTTATCGCCAAACTCGATTACATTGCCGACCTCGGCGTCAACACCATCTGGCTGTTGCCGTTTTATCCCTCGCCACGACGCGATGACGGTTACGATATTGCCGAATACCGCGGCGTGCACCCCGATTACGGCACCATGGCCGACGCCAAACGCTTTATCTCTGAAGCGCACAAACGTGGCTTGCGGGTGATTACCGAACTGGTCATCAACCACACCTCGGACCAGCACGCGTGGTTCCAGCGTGCGCGCAAAGCCAAGCCTGGCTCGGCCGCGCGGGACTTTTATGTCTGGTCCGATGACGATCAAAAATACGACGGCACCCGCATCATTTTTCTCGACACCGAGAAATCCAACTGGACCTGGGACCCGGTCGCCGGTCAGTACTTCTGGCACCGCTTCTACTCCCACCAGCCGGACCTGAACTTCGATAACCCGCAGGTCATGAAAGCCGTGCTCTCGGTCATGCGCTATTGGCTGGACATGGGCATCGACGGTTTGCGTCTGGATGCGATTCCGTACCTCATCGAGCGCGACGGCACCAACAACGAAAACCTGCCCGAGACCCACGATGTCCTCAAGCAGATCCGTGCCGAAATCGACGCCAATTATCCCGACCGCATGCTGCTGGCCGAGGCCAACCAATGGCCGGAAGACACCCAGTTGTACTTCGGCGACACCGATACAAAAGGCCTGAACGGCGACGAATGCCACATGGCCTTTCACTTCCCGCTGATGCCGCGGATGTACATGGCGCTGGCCCAGGAAGACCGTTTCCCGATCACCGACATTCTGCGTCAGACCCCGGAAATCCCGGCCAACTGTCAGTGGGCGATTTTCCTGCGCAACCACGATGAGCTGACCCTGGAAATGGTCACCGACAAGGAGCGCGATTACCTGTGGAACTACTACGCCGCCGACCGTCGCGCGCGGATCAACCTGGGGATTCGCCGTCGCCTCGCACCGCTGATGGAGCGTGATCGTCGTCGCGTGGAATTGCTCAATAGCCTGTTGCTGTCGATGCCCGGCACGCCGACGCTGTATTACGGCGATGAAATCGGCATGGGCGACAACATCTACCTCGGCGACCGCGATGGCGTGCGCACGCCGATGCAATGGTCGATCGACCGTAACGGCGGCTTTTCCCGCGCCGACCCGGCGAGCCTGGTGCTGCCGCCGATCATGGACCCGCAATACGGTTACCTGTCGGTCAACGTCGAAACCCAGGCCGGCGACCCGCATTCGCTGCTGAACTGGACTCGCCGCATGCTCGCGGTGCGCAAACAGTCCAAGGCCTTCGGTCGTGGCACCCTGAAAATGCTGTCGCCGAGCAACCGCCGGATTCTGGCCTACACCCGTGAATTCACCGGGGCCGACGGCAAGCACGAAATCATCCTGTGCGTAGCCAACGTGTCCCGCAGCGCGCAAGCGGCAGAGCTCGACCTGTCGGCCTACGTCGGCATGGTGCCGGTGGAGATGCTCGGCGGGAATGCGTTCCCGCCGATTGGGCAATTGAATTTCCTCCTGACCCTGGCACCGTACGGTTTCTATTGGTTTGTGCTGGCGGCAGAAAACCAGATGCCGAGCTGGCACGTCGAGCCGGCGCAAAGCCTGCCGGATTTCACCACGCTGGTGTTGAAAAAACGCATGGAAGAACTGCTCGAAGCGCCGTCCCGTGACACGCTGGAGCAGAGCATCTTGCCGAGCTGGTTGCAGAACCGGCGTTGGTTCGCCGGCAAGGACGCTGCCATCGACAAGGTCAACCTGGCCTACGGCGTGCGTTTTGGAGATGCGCAGCATCCGGTGCTGTTGAGTGAAATCGAAGTCACCAGCGGCGGCCAGACCAGTCGTTACCAGTTGCCGTTCGGCTTCATTGCGGACGATCAGGTCGGGCCGGCATTGCCGCAGCAACTGGCGTTGTCGCGCGTACGACGCGGACCTCAGGTGGGTTTGATCACCGATGCCTTCAGCCTCGAACACTTCATCCGCGCCGTGCTGTCAGCCATGCAGGACAACACGGTGTTGCCTTCCGATGGCGGCGAAATCCGTTTCGAGCCGACTGCCGCACTGGCCGGCCTGGGGCTGACGGCGGAATCGGAAGTGCGTTACCTGTCCGCCGAACAGTCCAACAGTTCGGTGGTGGTGGGCAAAACCATGGTGCTGAAGCTGATCCGCAAGATCGCCTCGGGCGTGCACCCGGAACTGGAAATGAGCGCGTACCTGACCGACGCTGGCTTTGCCAATATCTCGCCGCTGCTGGGCTCGGTGGTTCGCCGCGACGCCAAGGGCGAAGACAACCTGCTGATGATCGCCCAAGGCTATTTGAGCAATCAGGGCGATGCGTGGGAATGGACGCAGAACAACCTCGAACGGGCGCTGCGTGATGAACTGGCCGACGCGATGTCCGAGCAGGAACAGCATTACAACGCCCTCGGCGAGTTGAAAGACTTCGCCGCTATGCTCGGTCAGCGCCTGGGTGAAATGCACCTGGTGCTGGCGGCGTCTACCGACGACCCGGACTTCGCCCCGCACGTCACCACGCAAAAAGACGCCCTGGCCTCGGCCAAGGATGTCGCGGCGCAACTGGAGCACGCGCTGAAGTTGCTCAAGCAGCATCAAAGCGAACTGAACCCGGCGGACAAAACCCTGGTCAGCCGTTTACTGGACAACAAAAAAGCCATCCTCGCCCACGTCCAGGAACTGGGTAAAAAAGCGGTCGGTGGTCTGCGGATTCGCGTCCACGGCGACTTGCACCTCGGGCAGGTGCTGGTGATCAAGGGTGATGCGTACCTGATCGATTTCGAAGGCGAACCGGCGCGGCCACTGGCCGAACGTCGCGGCAAACACAGCCCCTACAAAGATGTCAGCGGCGTGTTGCGTTCCTTCGACTACGCTGCGGCGATGACGATCAACGTGCACAACGCCGATCACACCACCGATGTGCAGGCGGCCCGTCAGCGCGTTGCCGATCGCTATTTAAGTGAAGCGCGACAGGCATTTGTCGACGCTTATCGGCTGGCGGCAGCTAGTCTTGCTCATGCGTGGCAAGATCCGGAAGGCGAGGACGCCGCGTTGGCGTTGTTCGGTCTGGAAAAAGCGGCGTATGAGGTGGCCTATGAGGCAGAGAATCGGCCCACCTGGTTGCCCGTGCCGTTGCACGGTTTATATGGATTATTGAGTGGGCTTAAACCCTTTTCCGATCTTGGTGGAGAGTAGTCATGAGTTTCTCGAACAAGGAACAGGGTCACGCTAGAGAGGCGTTACTGCCCAGATCCCGGGACATCGATGCGCTGGTACGCGCGGAACATCACGACCCCTTTGCAATCCTCGGCCCCCATGGCGATGGTGCTGGCGGGCAATTCATTCGGGCTTATCTGCCTGACGCGCTGAGCGTGCAGGTGCTGGCCAAGGACTCCGGCGAAGAACTCGGCAGCCTTGAAGCCACCCAGACCCCGGGGTTGTTTGTCGGGCATTTCGAGCACGCGCAGCCGTACGTGCTGCGCACCCGTTGGGCCGGTGGCGAACAGGTGTCCGAGGACCCTTACAGCTTTGGCCCGTTGCTCGGTGAAATGGACTTGTACCTGTTCGCCGAGGGCAATCACCGCGACTTGAGCAGTTGCCTCGGTGCGCAGCTGAAAAACGTCGACGGCGTCGACGGCGTGCGTTTTGCCGTGTGGGCACCCAACGCCAGACGGGTGTCGGTGGTCGGCGATTTCAATAACTGGGATGGCCGCCGGCACCCGATGCGCTCGCGTCACCCGACCGGTGTCTGGGAAGTGTTCATCCCGCGCATGCAGGCAGGCGAGGCTTACAAGTACGAGATCCTCGGTGCCCACGGTATTCTGCCGCTCAAGGCCGATCCGATGGCCCTGGCCACCGCGCTGCCGCCGGACACCGCGTCGAAAGTTGCCTCACCCCTGAGTATCGAGTGGCAGGATCATGCGTGGATGCAGGCACGCGTCGAGCGTTCACGCCCAAGCGCGCCGCTGTCGATCTACGAATTGCACGCAGGCTCCTGGCAGTGTGAACTGGACGATCTGGGCGAAGTCGCGCGCCAGTACACCTGGCACGAACTGGGTGAACGGTTGATCCCGTACGTCAAGGATCTGGGCTTCACCCACATCGAGCTGATGCCGATCATGGAGCACCCGTTCGGCGGTTCGTGGGGCTATCAACTGCTCTCGCAATTTGCCCCGAGTGCGCGCTACGGTTCACCGGACGATTTCGCCGCGTTCATCAACGCCTGTCACCTGGCCGACATCGGCGTCATCCTCGATTGGGTGCCGGCGCATTTCCCGACCGATGTCCACGGCCTGGCGCAATTCGACGGCACCGCGCTGTACGAATACGGCAACCCGCTGGAAGGTTTCCATCAGGATTGGGACACGCTGATCTACAACCTCGGCCGCACCGAAGTGCACGGCTACATGCTGGCGTCGGGGTTGCACTGGCTCAAGCATTTCCATGTCGATGGCCTGCGCGTCGACGCGGTGGCGTCGATGCTGTATCGCGATTATTCGCGCAAGGCCGGCGAATGGGTGCCGAACCGTCACGGCGGGCGGGAGAACCTTGAAGCGATCGACTTCCTGCGCCACCTCAACGACGTGGTCAACCTCGAAGCCCCTGGCGCACTGGTGATCGCCGAAGAATCCACCGCGTGGCCAGGCGTGAGCCAGAGCACGCAGCAGGGCGGCCTGGGCTTCGATTACAAATGGAACATGGGCTGGATGCACGATTCGCTGCATTACATCCAGCAGGATCCGGTGTACCGCGCGCATCATCACAACGAACTGAGTTTCGGCCTGGTATACGCCTGGTCCGAGCGCTTCATCCTGCCGATCTCCCACGACGAAGTGGTCCACGGCAAACACTCGCTGATCGACAAGATGCCCGGCGACCGCTGGCAGAAATTCGCCAACCTGCGTGCGTACCTGAGCTTCATGTGGGCGCATCCGGGCAAGAAGCTGTTGTTCATGGGCTGCGAGTTTGGCCAGTGGCGCGAGTGGGATCATGATCAGCAGCTGGATTGGTACTTGCTGCAGTACCCGGAACACCAAGGTGTGAAGACATTGGTCGGTGACCTGAATCGGCTGTACCGCGAAGAACCGGCGCTGCATGAGCAGGACGACGTGCCGCAAGGGTTCCAGTGGCTGATCGGCGATGACGCGATCAACAGCGTTTACGCGTTCCTGCGCTGGAGCAAGGATGGTCGGCCGGTGCTGGTGGTGGCCAACTTTACGCCGGTGCCGCGCCAGGCTTATCGCATTGGCGTGCCGTTTGCGGGGCGCTGGACTGAGGTGATCAACAGTGACGCGGCGACGTATGCCGGGTCGAATTACGGGAACAGCGGCGGGACGTCTACCGAGGAAGAGGCGAGCCATGGGCAGGCGCTTTCGCTGGTGCTGAATTTGCCGCCGTTGGCGGTGTTAATGTTGCGGCCGGAAGGTTAAAAGCTTGTAATGGCACCTTAAATTAAGAGTGTGGCAGGGGAGCATGACGATGTTGCTCTATTAATTGGCTTTCCCTGCCACTCTCTTTAAGCGAAACCAAACATCGATAGTGCGGATTGCTTGCCTCGTCCCGGTTTGAATTTAAACAAGTCGAAGTCTATGATCAGTGCTTTCCCATTTACTATTTTTATATTGTCTGCTTTGTTGTCATCAAGCGCTCGATCCATATTTTCCAGCTCGGCAAGCAACTCGTTTTTTACTTTGCTGGCATAATATTGCGGCTCGTTTAAATTGGCTCCCTCAATGAAAGGAGTTCTCATGATTAGGACGCCTTCCGTCGTGCGGACTTCAGTAGCATTGGCGTAATGCTTGTAAGCACCGCTGTAAGCTTTATTAAAGAAATAATTCCAGTTGGTCACAGAGTGCTTGATGTTGGCCGCGGTGTTGTTTTTCATGCCATGAGCGGCGGCAATTTCTACGGGAGTAGTCTTGTAGATTTTATAAACGTTCTGATTGACTTTCCACGCCTCTCCATATGCACCTGCGCCTAAGCGCTCTCCTTTCAGCTTAATGTTTTCAAGAGAAACTTCTTTAGTGCTCGCGGCTAGTTTTAGCGCACTTATAGGTTCTTCTGTACGCATCAAAGAGTGGCTCCTGATCACCTCGGATGATTCAATTACCTCTTGCTTTTTCTGTTGGCTTAAACCAGCGCCGTTTAATGGCGTAAAGGTTGGGGCGAATGACTGTTCGCGGTCCAGAGATGACAATGATCTTCTGATCATTCGGCCATCGGGATCAAAATATACAGTGGGAGCATTCCTGAAGGATCCGAATAGATTCAGCCCATCGACATCACCCGCTGGGTCGGGATTGATCCATCGCTCCAACCACGGCGCGTAGTAGCGAAATCCGTAGTAATAAAGGCCAGTCGCATCGCGTTCCTTACGAGAGTAGCGCAGTGTTTTGTACTTGATTTCGACTGCATTCCGACCCTCCCAATACGCGGTGCCACCGAACGCGTAATACCACTCCCGGCTGATCAGTTCAGCATTTTGGTCCAACTCCAGTGTGATGGATTTCAGGTGGTCGCCGAGGCCGTAACACACTTGATCCTGAGCGATTTCCTGCGGTTGTCTGGCCGCCCAATACAGCACCTGCACGCTGTTGCTGCCAGCGCTGGCGGTGATGACATGGAGGATTTCCCCGCTGCCGCTGTGACTGCGGACCTCCACACCGGGCAGGTAACGTACTTCACGAAGCACTGCTCGGGCATTGGTCAGACTCGAACGCACCTTGCGCACCCGTTGGCCGCCACCGTCGTAGATGTAGCATTCGCAGTCGTCTTCTTTGTCCTCGCGCACGACCGGCCGCACATCCCGCAACTGATTACGCAAGTCCCAGGTCAGTGACTGGCCGACTTGCAGTTCTCTCAGATTGCCATTGGCATCGAAACCTTTGGCCAGCTCGTCCTCGGTCGGTGGCCGGTTGTCGCGTTCGGACAGGCAGCGGTTGCTGTAGCGTGCTCGGGTCAAGGTGCGGCCATGGGCTTGCGCACCGACGTGCACCAGGTCCAGCAGATTGCCGCCCGCGTCGTAATAAAAGGTTTGTGTGTAGTTGGCGATCTGGCTCGGGTCGAGCGGCAGAGCTTGAAAGTCGGGCAGGGCGGGGCCGCCGGATCCGGTTTTGGCCTCACAGCCTGTGGCTTCGATCAACTGATCAAGCGTGTCGTAGCGGTAGGTCTTGAGCGGCGCGATGCGCTGGTTGGCGAAGTAGCGGATCGGTTGCGCGGCGTCCTCGATGCTGAGCACATTGCCCGCGGCGTCGTAGTGATATTTCAGGTCTTGCAACGGCGTGCCATCGGCTTTGAGGGTGCTCAGTTCGGTCAGTCGGCCGTTGGCTTCGTCGTAACGGTGGCGGGTGATGACGCCGTTACCGGCGGTTTCCGATTCGATCTGGCCGCTGGCGTTGTAGTGGATTGCGCTGACCAGCAGCTTTTCGAGCTGCCCGGCACCCGCCAAGGTCAGTTTCGTGTTCTTCAGCACTCCGTCGACGGTGTAGGCGTAGGCCAGAACATTGCCGAAGGCGTCAGTCTGGCTGAGCGGTTCGCCGCCGGGGGCAAAGGTGTAAGCCGTGGTCGCGCCGTCTCCCGGTTCGAGCAATGCATCCCGCCCGGCAACGTCGGCCGGCCAATCGGGCGCATCGGTGCCGGTCAAAAACTTCCGCGTGTGGCTCAGCACATTGCCGGTGATATTCAGGTTATGTACATGAACTGTGCCGGCCGGGTCATCGTGACGGATCGGTTGGCCACACAAATTGCGTGCCGCAGATTCCGCGCTGGCATCGGCATAGGTAAAGCGCTCCAGCGTGTGTTCGGCCACTTCCCGACCATGTTCACGCACGGCCACCGAGCGCAGCAGTTCATCGTATTCGGTCAGCGAATGGCTGCCGCGGCCGTCCCAGCGCTCCAAAGGCTGCCCGGCGGCGCCTGGCAACACAACGCGCCATCCGGCATCCGCGCTGTCGGTCATCAATGCGACACCTGACAAACTCGTCACTTGGCTCAGGTTAAAAGGGGTCGATGCATCGGTGTGAGCCAGATCGAACAGATACGGATCACGACTGGCCGTCAATCGACCCGCCGCATCGAAGCATTGTTGTGTCACCCGTGTGTCAACCGGGTCGGAAGCCTCCCGTCGATGAAACTGCACCGTTCGGACCACCTGGACACGTGCATCCGACACCTGAAGTGCCGGTGTGTCTGGATGAGCGATAGACGAAGCCAAGGTTTTCATGGCGTTCATTCAGCATTTGTCGGAGCAAGCATTTACAGCAATCAATTTCGCTCCCCCCATCTGTTATCAGATGACCCTCTTCGTGCTCGAATTCCATTGATATCGTTTGAGGCAGTTTGCAGGTTGCGCTCATCTGCCTCGTGAGCAGTGAAACGATTTTGTTGCCTTGTATTCTCTGTGCCAGTTGGGCGATAAGGATCATGGGCGCCAGTTTGAATTGGATGATCACCCTCAATGCTCAACAGGTTTTGATGAGCGCGAAAGGTTGAGTCGTTCCCTCGAAGCGTCGCTACAGGGTTTTCAGTATATGCATTTGGAACTGTCGATCTTTGAAAGCCTGGATATCCGATAGTGTGATTTATCGTATTCCTGCTTGAAGTGCCAGATCGCTGCAGACCTGGATGCGTGCCTTGAGCGCTACTCGGCCTGCTAGCTCTCGAAGAGTGGGAGGCGCTCGATCTATTGTTTTCCCAGAAGTTGTATACAGGTGCCTTCCAGGGTTTGTAATCTCCATCGGTAGTAGGCTTAAAGGTTAATGAAGACCTAAAAAGCTTATCTGCCATTTTAAAAGCATCAGGGCCAATCTTGTTTTTTTCGGTATTGATTTCTGCGAGCAGTTTCAGGATTCGAGTCTTGAATTTTGTATAATGTTTGGATTTTACTATTGAGTCTGTTTTATTTATTTTTTCAAGAATTTTTTGAATTTGCTCATTGTTATTAATGGAGTCAAATACAAACTTGGATTCCTTGAAAAGTTCATTTTTGAACGCGACCAGATCGTCGTTGTTGAACTTTTCTCCCTTGTTTCCTAATACATCAATGTAAGCAATCGGATTGTTGCTGAGCATTCGATAGAAATTGAGACCATCAATTGCCCACACCGGATCCGGATTGATCCAGTGCTGCAACCACGGCGCGTAATAACGGAACCCATAATAATAAAGCCCTGTCGCATCCCGCTCCTTGCCGGAATAACGCACGGTTTTGTACTTGGCCTCGGTCGCGTTTCGACCTGCCCAACACGCCGTGCCGCCAAACGGGTAATACCATTCCTGGCTGATTAGGTCAGCGTTTTGATCCAACTCCAATGCGCTGGATTTCAGGTGGTCGTTGAGGCCGTAACGCACCTGGTCCTGAGTCATTTGATCGGGTGGTGCCGACACCCAGTGCAGCACCTGCACGCCGTTGCTGCCGGCGTTGGCGCTGATGACGTGGAGGATTTCCCCGCTGCCGCTGTTCCTGCGGACCTCCACACCGGGAAGGTAGCGTACTTCACGAAGCACTGCTCGGGCATTGGTCAGACTCGAACGTACCTTGCGCACCCGTTGGCCGCCGCCGTCGTAGATGTAGCATTCGCTGTCGTCTTCTTTGTCCTTGCGCATGACCGGCCGCACCTCGCACAGCTGGTTACGCAAGTCCCAGGTCAGCGACTGGCCGACTTGAAGCTCTCGCAGATTGCCATTGGTATCGAAGCCGTTGGCCAGTTCTTCCTCGGTCGGTGGCCGGTTGTCGCGTTCGGGCAGGCAGCGGTTGCTGTAGCGTGCTCGGGTCAAGGTGCGGCCATGGGCTTGCGCACCGACGTGCACCAGGTCCAGCAGATTGCCGCCCGCGTCGTAATAAAAGGTTTGTGTGTAGTTGGCGATCTGGCTCGGGTCGAGCGGCAGAGCTTGAAAGTCGGGCAGGGCGGGGCCGCCGGATCCGGTTTTGGCCTCACAGCCTGTGGCTTCGATCAACTGATCAAGCGTGTCGTAGCGGTAGGTCTTGAGCGGCGCGATGCGCTGGTTGGCGAAGTAGCGGATCGGTTGCGCGGCGTCCTCGATGCTGAGCACATTGCCCGCGGCGTCGTAGTGATATTTCAGGTCTTGCAGCGGTGTGCCATCGGCTTTGTGAGCGCTCAGTTCGGTCAGTCGGTCGTTGGCTTCGTCGTAACGGTGGCGAGTGATGACGCCGTTACCGGCGGTTTCCGATTCGATCTGGCCGCTGGCGTTGTAGTGGATTGCGCTGACCAGCAGCTTTTCGAGCTGCCCGGCACCCGCCAAGGTCAGTTTCGTGTTCTTCAGCACTCCGTCGACGGTGTAGGCGTAGGCCAGAACATTGCCGAAGGCGTCAGTCTGGCTGAGCAGTTCGCTGCCGGGTGCAAAGGTGTAAGCAGTGGTTGCGCCGTCTCCCGGTTCGAGCAATGCATCCCGCCCGGCAACGTCGGCCGGCCAGTCGGGCTCGTCGGTGCCGGTCAAAAACTTCCGCGTGTGGCTCAGCACGTTGCCGGTGATACTCAGGTTACCAATATGAACGGTGCCGGCCGGGTCATCGTGACGGATCAGTTGGCCGCACAGGTTGCGTGCCGCAGATTCCGCGCTGGCATCGGCATAGGTAAATCGCTCCAGCGTGTGTTCGGCCACTTCCCGACCGCTTTCACGCACGGCCACCGGGCGCAGCAGTTCGTCGTACTCGGTCAGCGAATGGCTGCCGCGGCCGTCCCAGTGCTCCAAAGGCTGCCCGGCGTCACCTGGCAACACAACGCGCCATCCGGCATCCACGCTGTCGGTCATCAATGCGCCACCTGACAGGCTCGTCACTTGGCTCAGGTTAAAAGGGGTCGATGCATCGGTGTGAGCCAGATCGAACAGATACGGATCACGACTGCCCGCTAATCGACCTGCCGCATCGAAACGTTGCTCGGTAACCCGTGTGTCAACCGGATCGGCAGCCTCCCGCCGATGAAACTGCACTGTCCTGAGCAACAGGCCACGCGCATCCGACACCACCATGGTTGGCGTGCCGGTATGCGCGTATGACGAAGCTCCGGTTGGCATCCTTGCTGGCCTTGATCAAAGTGAACTGCCCATCACAATGCACGACCATCATTCGCCTGCCTACTGTAAGAAGTAACAGGTGAATCAAGTATTTTCACCAACGCATCCGCACACCCAAACTACCAATCAGGCCATTCAAATCATTTTCATCCACACTGCTGCTGTAATCCGCGCTGACATACAGGCTCACGGCGGGAGTCACTCTGGCCACCAGGCCCAAACCCACTTCGACCGTCGATGAATAGCGGCTGGTGCTTATCTTGTCGACCTGATCCAGGGTCACGGTATTGCCGGTGTACACCGTGTGCCACAAGTTGGTCCGCACATACGGTTCGACCCCGAGGCCGTTGATGTCGTAGCTACCTTTCAACCGAGCACCGACCCGACCGCTCCAGGATGTCAGGTCGCTGGAGGACGCATTGCCGGAACCGGCGTACGGGGTGTCCAGGGTGATGCGCTGATTGATCAACTGCGCCTGGGGTTCGACCACCCAGTTGTCGCCCAGACCAATCGGAAAGCCACCTTCCACCGAGAAGGTGACTGCGCTGCCTTCGGCGGCTTGTCGCGCCCCTTGTTCATTACGACTGAAGCCGTTGACCCGACCGCCACTGGCCGTCAAGTCGACGTGCCAGCCCTGTGGGCCGGTCAGGCTCCAGTAGGCGCCGAGGCTCTGGCCTTGCAGGTTGAGGGTGTCGGTGTTGGGGTCGGCAAGGGCGCGACTGGTCAGCAGGCCGTTGCTGTTGCCTTGAAACTGGCTCATCCCGCCGATCAGCCCGACCTGCTGGGTATGGCCGCTACCGCTTTGCAGGGTGAGGATCGCCGGGCCTTTGAATTCGTTGGCGCCAGGAATGCTGAATCCCTGGGAGAGATAATCGGTTTGTGCCTGACGCGACGCCTGTCCATAGAGCTGATCCCAGGCCGAGGGCGCAGCGTCTTCGATGGTCAGGTGTGAACTTCGCAGATCAGGCTTGGCGCTGAAGCGCCCGGGGTAGTTGGTAGCGAGCGCGGGCAAGGTGAGCACCGGGACCTCCTGGTCATACCAGGGGGTTGTTTCTTCCTCGGCAGGCGAGGCCTGCACTTCCATGGATGAGCACAGCAAGAGTGAACTCGACACCGTGCAAAAAGTAACTTTGATCTCTTGTGGGGTGAATGAAGTTTTCATGGAGGTCTACCTTGCAGTCGCATGTGGTATCTCGCTCTGGCGTCTCTCCTACCCCTGATTGAGGGGCGACCGAATGGACTGGGGCAAGCCGCTGGCGGCCCGTTCTGACGGGTGTCTGGGGGTTGCTCCGGGTGGTACTTCCGGGGGTAGTAACGTCAAGTCAAGAAGACCGATGGCGTCGCGTCAAGAAAATGAACGATAAGCGGTATGTCTAATTTAGCCGTTGCAACTGATTGTTTTTTGGCGCTTATCTAAGTTCTTGTTTGTACGAAAAATCATCGTGAAAGTATTGTTCCAGAGGCGTTTGAGCAGCCGACGGTCGGTAAGAAAGTCGATGTGAACGGCGAGATTCACAGTCGCATCCCTTAGAACATTACTGTCAATATCAATGATGCCTGACGGATCATGTCTGAAACACTAAAGACGCACTTCCACCGCCAACGGCAAATGATCCGACAGATGCGTCCACGGCTTGCTGCCCAATATCCGCGGCTCATGGCTGCTGGCATTGCGCAGATAGATCCGGTCCAGGCGCAGTAACGGAAACCGTGCCGGATAGGTTTTTGCCGGGCGACCATGGTGGCGCTCGAAGGCTTCGTGCAGGTAGTCGTGGCGGGCGAGGGCGGCGTTGCCTTGTAGCTGCCAGTCGTTGAAGTCGCCGGCGATGATCACCGGTGCATCGTCGGGTAAAGACTCAAGCAGTTGGCAGAGTAACTGGAGCTGCAACTGACGATGACTTTCCAGCAGGCTCAGGTGTACGCAAATCGCGTGGACTTCGGCGTGGCCCGGTACGTCGAGCAGGCAATGCAGCAGACCGCGGCGCTCGGGGCCGGTGATCGAGACGTCGAGGTTGCGGTATTCGCGGATCGGGTATTTTGACAGCAGCGCGTTACCGTGGTGACCGTTGGGGTAGACCGCATTGCGGCCGTAGGCGAAATCGCTCCACATGCTGTCGGCGAGGAACTCGTATTGCGAGGTCTGCGGCCAGTTGTTGAGGCGGGAAGAATGGCGTTCGTGTTCGCCGACGACTTCCTGCAGGAACACCAGGTCGGCGGATGTACTGCGTACCGCTTCACGCAGTTCCGGGAGGATGAAGCGTCGGTTTAGCGCGGTGAAGCCCTTGTGGGTGTTGACCGTCAGTACTCTGAGTCGATGAATCGCCGGCGGCGTGTTCAATGGCGTCGATTCGACGGTCTGGTGCTTGGAATCACTGGTCACTTTGACTCCTCTGAATCAGGCTGGCTTATGTATGCGACTGATGCGGGGGCGGGCAGTTCAGTTTGAGCATGCGCTGCGGTCCGACTTGCCGGCGATGGCGTCTTCAAGATTAGCGCACGGTTCAAGGGCCTCATCGCCAGCAAGCCGGCTCCAACAGGGGGTGTTGGTTTAGACGAAGACGATTTCATAGGGCAACCGCATGCGTTCCAGCAGCACCCGGGGCAGCAGCGGGGCGATACCGATGGCGGGTTCGCCGTCGAGCTGGCTGGCGTAGGCGTGGGTGGCGTGGCTTTTGCGCGCAACGGTCCAGGTGTCGAGGCGAACCTTGCGGGCGCGGTGCCACGGGATCAGCCCTCGATCACGCGAGGGCCAATGCCACGCCCAGACGGGTACTTCGTTGAACGCTGCACCGACCGAGGCGGCGGCTTTGGCGCTGGCGCGGCCGACGACGTCGTGGTCGACATTGCCGTCCTCGCTCCAGGTGCTGAACACCACATCACCAGGCCGCAAGTACCGCGCGATGAATTGAGTCAACTGAAGTTCGCGCTCAGCCAGGGCGTTGTCGGTGAACCCACCGCGAATCCACTTCAGGCTGTGCATCGGCAAACCGAGGCGGCGCAAGGCTTCGACGCTTTCCTGGGGGCGAAACACGCTGAGGCGTTTCTCCGACCATTGCTGTGACCCCGGATGGCTGGCGCTGCCGTCGGTGATCGAGATCAATTGCAGGGGATGGCCCAGAGCGCTGAGTAATTGCAGCAGTCCGCCGCAGGTCACGACTTCATCGCCGGGATGCGGCGCGATCACCACGGCGCGGGCGCCGGGCGGGACCAGGGTCTGGGTGTTGATGACGGGAATGTTGTCGAGCTGAGGCGCGTTGTTCCAGATCTGTGCAGTAAGGCTGCTGTCGCTGATGGAAACGGATTTCATCGGGCTACGTCCTTGTTCTAATTGATAGCAATGTGCCGCTCTCCGAACCCTGGATTGCCGCGAGCAGAGTATTGCTCAAGTCACGCTATTCGTCGCGTCGATGTTCCCACCGGTGCATATTTTTCTCCGGGCTGTGCCAGGTCGCGCAATTATCGCTGGAGTCGCTCCCGTATCCGGCCGCTGCCTGGCAATGTAAAAAAACCCGAAGTTTCATTTCACTCTTCTTCCTCACGCTGCAATTCGAACAGCAGCAGCGAACGGCCGGTGACCGAATATTCGTGGCCGAACTCGAAGCGCTCCTGACCGCGGATCGATGGCTGATTGGTGTCGACCATGCAGGTCCAGAACCTGCCATCCGGCACTTGCGGCAAGGTGAAGTTGACGATGTCGTGGTGCGCGTTGACCACCAGTAGCAAGGTGGCATCACCGCCCTTGCGGCGAATCCCGGTTTCCTGGGCTCGGCCATCGAGCAACATGCCGAGGCATTTGCCGTGGGATTCCTCCCATTGTTCGGTGCTCATCTCGCTGCCATCCGGCGCCAGCCAGGTCACGTCCTTGACGCCGATGTCCTCGTTGTAATTGCCCACCAGGAAGCGCCCGCGTCGCAGGATCGGGTAGGCCAGGCGCAACTTGATCAGGCGTTTGACGAACTTCAGCAACGCCTTGCCATCTTCGCTCAGGTCCCAATTGACCCAGCCGATTTCACTGTCCTGACAATAGGCATTGTTGTTGCCGTCCTGGGTGCGGGCGAACTCGTCACCGGCCACCAGCATCGGCGTGCCCTGGGACAGCAGCAGGGTGGCGAAGAAGTTGCGCATCTGCCGCTGGCGGAGCGCATTGATCTCCGGGTCGTCAGTCGGGCCTTCGACGCCGTGGTTCCAGGACAGGTTGTTGTTGCTGCCGTCCTGGTTGTTCTCGTCGTTGGCTTCGTTGTGTTTTTCGTTGTACGACACCAGGTCGTTGAGGGTGAAGCCGTCGTGAGCGGTGACGAAGTTCACCGATGCGTAGGGCCGCCGACCACGCTGATTGAACATTTCACCGGAGGCAGTCATCCGGCTGGCGAAGTCAGCGAGTTGGCCGTCGTCGCCTTTCCAGAACGCGCGCACGGTATCGCGGAATTTGTCGTTCCATTCGACCCAGCCCGGTGGAAAGCGACCGACCTGATAGCCACCGGGGCCAATGTCCCACGGCTCGGCAATCATTTTCACCTGGCGCAGTACAGGGTCCTGGCGGCAGGCAACGAGGAAGCTGTGACGTTCATCGAAACCGTCGTGGTAGCGCCCGAGAATGGTCGCCAGGTCGAAGCGAAAACCGTCCACGTGCATTTCCGACGCCCAGTAACGCAGGGAGTCGGTGACCATTTGCAGCACGCACGGGTGACTCAGGTCCAGGGTGTTGCCAGTGCCGGAATCGTTGATGTAGAAGCGCTTGTCGTCGGGCATCAAGCGGTAATACGAGGCGTTGTCGATACCCCGCATGGACAGGGTCGGGCCCTGTTCGTTGCCCTCGGCGGTGTGGTTGTACACCACGTCGAGAATCACCTCCAGATTGGCTTCGTGCAGGTGCGCGACCATTTCCTTGAACTCGGCGATCTTGCCGCTGGCCAAGTAGCGCGGGTCCGGGGCGAAAAACGCGATGCTGTTGTAGCCCCAGTAATTGGTCATGCCTTTGTGCAACAAGTGCTGGTCATTCACGAACGCGTGAATCGGCAGCAATTCCACGGTTGATACACCGAGCTTGCGGATGTGTTCCAGCATGTCATCGACCATCAACCCGGCGAAGGTGCCACGCACGTTCTCGGGGACAGACGGGTGACGCATGCTGAAGCCGCGCACGTGAGTTTCGTAAATGATCGTTTTGTCCCACGGCACGCTGACGCGATGGTCGTGGCCCCAGGTGTGCGCCGGGTCGATCACCTTGCATTTCGGTACGAACGGCGCGCTGTCGCGTTCGTCAAAACTGAGGTCGGCGTCGGGGTGGCCGATGGTGTAGCCGAACAGTGCTTCGGACCACTTCAACTGGCCGACCAGTTGTTTGGCGTAGGGGTCGATCAACAGTTTGTTGTGATTGAAGCGATGCCCGTTGGCCGGGTCATACGGGCCATAAACACGGTAGCCGTAGATCAGCCCCGGATGAGCGTCGGGGAGGTAGCCGTGGTAGATCTCGTCGGTGTATTCCGGCAGTTCGATGCGCTCCAGTTCAACTTCGCCGGCGTCATCGAAGATGCACAGTTCGACCCTGGTCGCGTTGGCGGAGAACAAGGCGAAATTGACCCCCAGACCATCCCAGGTGGCGCCCAGCGGGAAGGGCAGGCCTTCCCGGATTCGCGAAGCCTCGGTCTGAGGTTCTGGCGCGGCTTTTTTTGGACTGGTCATAGATGCTCCTACAGGTTTATCGGGGGCGAACGTGCCCACGGTGGCGAGAGGTCGCTCGCCACAAGGTCAGTCAGGGCAATGCCGGGAAGCGTCAGACCGCAGGCGGTTTACGCGCTGCGCGAGGTTTCTTCTCGGTGGATTTTTCCCCGGGCGGGATCACCTTTGCCGCAGCGGCCGGTTTCGCCTTGGCTTTGGTTTTCGGCTCGCCAGCCTTGCCGTTGGCGGTTTTGCTGACGGCAGGCTTGGTGCCTGCCGCTTTGCTGCTGGCCGCCTTGGGCGATTTGCTGGGGGCCAGGGCTTCGGCTTCTGCCAGTTTTCGAGCCATCTCCCAGTGCCGGGCTTCATGGCCCTCGGGTTTTCCTTCCGATTCCCAGATCTGATAGGCAAATTCGCGGATGCGTTTATCGTCGGTACTCATCGCTATGCTCCTGAACTGAACTCAAAGTTTTGGATAAAGAGATTGACCGGGAAATCCCCCAGCGCGGCGCCAATCATCAGCTCCTTGTGTTCTGTGACTGCGACGCTGGAAAAAAGTCCCTTCAGATTTTCGGCAGGGGTGGTAAACGGTAATTTGACTCGCGTATCGCCCCACAGCGGCGCGCCGACATGGGGTATGGCACTGTTTTTCAGCAGGCCCGCACAGCGTATCGGGACGATCACGATGGCCTGCTTCTGGTTGTACGAGCGCGCAAATGCCAACACTCGGTGTGCCTCGCAGCCGACTACTTCCAGCGCTTGATACGTCCCGCGTTGAAACAGCTCGGCCTGTTGGGCGCGCAGGCCTAATGTGCGCGCGATCAGGGTTTGTTTGATGCGTCCGTCACGCCAGTTGGCCAGCAGTTCCGGCAGTTCTGGCGGACGTTGCAGGGTGTGTTGGCGACTTGCGTAATCCACCGGGTGACGGTTGTCCGGATCGACCAGCGAGAAGTCCCAGTACTCGTTGCCTTGGTAAAGGTCCGCAATGCCCGGCACGGTCATGCGCAGCAAGGTTTGCGCCAATCCGTTGAGTGCGCCGGATGCAGCGATGGACGTCACGGCTTTGCTCAGGGCTGCGCGCAGCAGCTCGGCTTCGGGGCTTAGCAGCAGACGTTCGATGAATGCCTGGGTCGCACGTTCATACGCATCGTTCGGCGCGCTCCAGCTGCTTTGCAGCTTGGCTTCACGCAAGGCTTTCTGCTGCCACTGCCAGAGACGTTTGACGTAGTCCTCAAGCGCGGGCCGATCGTCGACGCGCAGTTCCAGTGGCCAACTGCCGAGAATCGTCTGATACAGAATCAATTCATCCCCCGCCGACGGCATCGCATCGTCGTCGCGAACTGGCCGAGCCAGCGTCTGCCAGAGCGGCACCTGCTCGGCGAACCACGCGCTGCGCTCGCTCAACACCGCCAGCCTGGCACGGGTGTCTTCGCCGCGTTTGTGGTCGTGAGTCGCGGTGGTCAGCAGGTTGTCGGGGAATTCTTCGAGACGATTGAGGCATGCGGCATGGAAGTCAGCCACCGGTACACTGAATTGTTCCGTGTTGAACCCCACGTCATTACGCGACAGCAAAACCGCCGAGCGATAAAACGCGGTGTCCTCGACGGCCTTTGCCGCTGCCGGTGACGTCAACTGCTGAAAACGCACGCAGGCATGCTTGAGCATCTTGCGCGGGCGGCCCACCGGGCGTTTTCGCCAGGGTTCGCCGCCCAGCCATCGGGCCAGACAATCGAGTACCGGCCAATCGGCTTCGCTGAGGTTTTGCCGCGCGCCGTCCATGGCTTGCTGAAAAAACCCATCGTCCTCAACGGAGCGCCCACAAGGGCTGATGTAGGTGCGATACACCGGGAAGTGCACGATCAGTTCCTGCAACGCCCGACGAATCGCGCCGAGGGTCAGGTCGCGGGTCATCACATCATCCCGGGCCACTTGCAGCAGCGCCTGGGCGACGCTTTCGAAGTCGCCGGCAAGCGAGCCGTTGATAATTTGCTGACGGGCCAGGTGTGCTTCCTGACGGAAATCGGCGGGCCGTTCGCTGTAGCGGTTCCACAATTCGCCGAGGGTTTTCTCACCAGCGGGATCATGTTGCAGCAAGGACACCTGGTTCATGAATTCATAACCGGTGGTGCCATCCACCGACCAGTCACGGTGCAGGGTTTCACCTTCACCGAGAATCTTCTCGACGTAGATCGGCAGGTGTCGGCCCGGCGCCAGGCTGTCGACCCGGCGCCGCAGTTTGCGGCAATAACCGCGCGGATCGGCGAGGCCATCGATGTGGTCGATGCGCAGGCCGTCGATCAAGCCCTCGGCGACCAGTTCGAAGATTTTTGCGTGAGTGGCTTCGAACACCGCCGGGCGCTCCACACGCAGGCCGCCCAGTTCGTTGACATCGAAAAAGCGCCGCCAGTTGATGTCATCCGCCGCCGTGCGCCAACTGGCGAGGCGATAGCTTTGACGTTCCAGC
Source organism: Pseudomonas sp. BF-RE-22 (assembly GCF_019956155.1). NCBI lineage: Bacteria > Pseudomonadati > Pseudomonadota > Gammaproteobacteria > Pseudomonadales > Pseudomonadaceae > Pseudomonas > Pseudomonas sp. BF-RE-22. The sequence continues at coordinate 79,995 of NZ_JAHBDD010000013.1, forward strand.
AACTGGTGCAGGCGCTGGAAACCGTCCGGCGTGAGCGAATCGTAGGCTTGCAGGTTCTGCTCGATGACTTGAAGCAGGGCCGGGTCGCTGGCCAGTTCGCGCAGCTCGTCTTTCAACGGTTTGGCCAGGCGGTGGGCGTCTGTCTGGTAACTCAAGGTGCTGAAACGGTCGGCCAGTGACTTTAATCGCTCGGTATCGTCCTTGAGCAATTCGCCGTAGTCCATCGGGCAGATCGGGAAGTGATGATCGTAGTGTTGGACGTAAAAAGCACCGTGCTGCGCATCGAAGCGCAAGGGCAGGGTGCCGTCCTGCAACGCCACGCCATAGTCGCTGCCGAGGAATGGCAGCAAGAGCTGACCCTCCATCAACGGATCGGGCGAATGCCATTGTATGTCGAAAAATTCGCCGTACGGGCTCAACCGGCCCCATTCCAGCAAGTCCAGCCACCAGGGATTATCGCCGCCACCGACCGCCATGTGGTTGGAGACAATGTCGAGGATCAGCCCCATGTTCTGCTCACGCAACGCGCTGACCAAACGGCGCAACGCCGATTCGCCGCCCAGTTCCGGGTTGACCGTGGTCGGGTCCACCACGTCATAGCCGTGCATGGAACCTGCGCGTGCGCTCAGCAGCGGCGAGGCGTAGACATGGCTGATGCCGAGGCGGGCGAAATAGGACACCAGCGGCACCGCGTCGTCCAGCGTGAAGCCTTTATGAAACTGCAAACGCAGGGTCGCGCGTGGTTGATTCATCGGTCACGCTCGGCCGCCTGAAGCCGCGCGCAGGCAAGCAATTCCAGGCGTCGGGCCGCGTCCAGGTCATCGAGCAGGGCTTCGCTGGCACCGGGCAAGCGGCGCGACCAATTCGGATGGGTATCGATGGTGCCGGGCAGGTTGGCCTGCTGTTCGATGCCCAGGGCATCCTCCAGCGGCAACAACACCAGCGGCGCGCGGGTATGGCCGAGGAAGCGAATGGCTGCGTCGAGTATCTGATCGGTCTCATGGGACTCTTCGCGGAAATTCTGCGGGTCCTGGCTCAACGCGCGGCGCAGACCTTCACGCTCGCGTTCGCGGTGACGGCGCCACTCGATTTCACCCGTGGCGTCGACCAGGCCCAATCGGGCATTCCAGTCGATATCGTGGCCATGCCACCAGCCGTTGAGCGTCGGTAAATCGTGGGTGCTGGTGGTGGCCAGTGCGTTGTCCGGCCAGTCGAGGATCGGCTTGAAGTGTGTGTTGTCCTGCTCGAACAGCAACACGCGCATGCCGAGAATCGAACGGGCGATGAGTTTTTCCCGCAGGCCGTCCTCCACTGTCCCGAGATCTTCGCCGAGGACGATGGCTTGATGCCGATGGGATTCCAGGGTCAGCAGGCGCAGCAGATCGTCCACCGGGTAATAAAGATAAGCGCCATCGGCGGGTGATGCGCCGTTGGGGATCACCCACAGCCGTTGCAATCCCATGACGTGATCGATGCGCAGGCCACCGGCATGGGCGAAGTTGGCCCGGAGCATTTCGATGAACGCACGAAATCCGTGACGCACCAGGCCTTCGGGCGAGAACGCGGAAATCCCCCAGCCCTGCCCGGTGCGATTAAGAATGTCCGGCGGCGCACCCACCGTCAGCGAGGCGAGCAATTCGTCCTGGCGACTCCAGGCCTGGCTGCCGCCGCCGTCGGCACCGACCGCGAGGTCAGCGATCAGGCCAATGCTCATGCCGCTGCCGCGCGCGGCGGCTTGTGCGCGCTCCAGGCAACGGGTAATCAACCACTGGCAGAAGGCGAAGAAGCCGATGCGCCCGGCATTCTCTTCGGCAAATTCAGCCAGCGCAGCACTGCGCGGGTCGCGCCATTGCTCGGGCCACTCGCGCCAGTCGAGGTTTTCACCTTTGGCAGCACGGGCCTCCTGAATGGCTTCGAAACGACAGTGGTTCTCCAGCGCTTCGCCAGCCGCGTGGCGGAAACTGCTGAAATCGGCGTGCAACGGGTGTTCGCCCTGGACAAAACCTTCGTACAACGCCTGCAACAAACGGTGCTTGGCGTCGGCCGCCACAGGCCAGTCAACCAGCGGCTGTTGTTCCAGATGCTTGAGCTCGGCGGCGAGCCCGGTGGCGTCAATCGCCGTGCGCATCGCTCGTTCGCCAAGTATCGCGCCGGGTGCTGCGTACAGGCTGTTGAGGAACAGGCGGCTGGACGGCGAATAAGGGCTATAGCGCTGGGTGTCGCTGCTGAACATCGCGTGCAGCGGACTGATCGCCAGCGCTTCGGCGCCACGCTCACCGGCAACGCGGGCGAGGTCTTCCAGCGCCTGGGTGTCGCCAAAACCGCCATCGCCGGGACGGCGCAGCGAGTACAGCTGCACGCTCAGCCCCCAGGCGCGAGGGATCGGGCTGTCGACCGCATCGCTGACGCTGTAGCAGCGTGCCGGCGCCACGGCCAGCGTAAAGGATTGGCCGTCGATTGTGACGTGCTGATAACCGACAGGAATCAGGCCCGGCAACATCGCCTGGGCATCCAGTTTCAGGTTGAGCCGCGATCCGTCCTCAAGGTGGATCTCGCAGGGGGTCTGCGGCTCGAAATAATGCGCGAGGCTGAGGCCCACGCCAACGTCCGCGGTCAGCAGCGGCGGCAGATGCCGGGTTTGTTGCACTTGCTGCAATTCTTGCAGGCTGGCATCGATCTCCTGGGCGCTGCCGGCCGGATGGCCGAGCCCGGTCAGGACATTGCGTAACACCGATGGCGCGACTTTTTGTGGGCGGCCGTTGGCATCGATCCAGTCGACGGCCAGGCCAGCTCGGCTAGCCAGTATTTCCAATTGCGCATCGCTCATGGGCGCTCTCCATCCGGGGGTAGCAAAGGGGCTGCGGTCGTGAGGCTGACTAGCGCGCAATACGGGGCAAGGGTGCCCTGATTCAGCAGGTCGGCGGACTTCGGCGGGTGTTCGAACAACAACGAAGTGCCGGCCTGTGGGGAGTGGACCACCGGCTTGTCGCTGAGGTTCAGGTCAATGCGCAGCAGGGCGCCATCGCCCAGTTGCCAGCGTGCGCTCACCGCGCCTGGCGCCAGTGCCTCGGCACCCAACGGGTGTGCACCGGGCAGGCGCGCGATGATCTGCTCGTGGCGGATTTTCAGCAGTTGGCGATACAGCGTGTAAATGGCCGATTGCCCGCTCGCCGTCAGATTCGGTCGTGAGTCTTCGAAGGTCTGCTGCGCGTTCGGGTCGGGAATCTGTTCACGCTTGGCCGGATCGGAAAATGCATCGAACGCGCAAAATTCGTTACGCCGACCTTCGCGAACGAGTTCCGCCAGTTCGCCGTGATGGCTGGTGAAAAACAGGAACGGTTGCTCGGCGGCAAACTCGTCGCCCATGAACATCAGCGGGATCATCGGCGATAACAGCAACAACGCCGTCGCGGCTTTCAAGGCGTCAGGGTGGGCGAGTTGGTGCAGCCGTTCGCCGAATGCGCGATTGCCGATCTGGTCATGGTTCTGCAAGAACAGCACGAACGCCGTGGGCGGCAAATGACCGCTGGGCTCGCCGCGAGCTACGCCGTGGCGGTTGGTGTGGCCCTGGAACACAAAGCCCTGGCTCAGGCAGCGTGCCAACTGTTCGGTAGGGTTGTCGGCATAGTCAGCGTAATAGGCCTCGGTTTCACCGGTCAGCAGCACGTGCAAGGCATTGTGGCCGTCGTCGTTCCACTGCGCGTCGTAACCTTCCTGCAGCAGGCTGGCCTGGTTGTGTTCGTTTTCGACCGTTAGCCACACGTGGCGCGCCGGGTCGACTTGCTGCCGGATGCGTTGCGCCAATTCCTGTAGAAAGTCCGGGCTCTTGATCGCGTGCACCGCGTCGAAGCGCAAACCGTCAAAACGGTATTCCAGCAACCACATCAATGCATTGTCGATAAAGAAGTCGCGCACCTCGCGTCGCCGGAAGTCGATGGCCGCGCCCCAAGGCGTGTGCTTGTCTTCATTGAAGAACGCCTTGGCGTAGCGATGCAGGTAATTGCCGTCCGGGCCGAAGTGGTTGTAGACCACATCAAGCATCACCGCCAGACCATGGCCGTGGGCGCTGTCGATCAGGTGCTTGAGTTGCTCGGGCGTGCCATAGGACGCCTGGGGCGCGTAGGGCAGAACCCCGTCGTAGCCCCAATTGCGATCACCGGGGAACTGCGCCAGCGGCATCAGTTCGATGGCGGTAATGCCCAGTCCGGCAAGCCGCGCCAGGTGCTGCTCGACCTCGACAAAACCGCCAAGCGCACCGACGTGCAACTCGTAGATCACCGCCTCGTTCCAGGGCCGTCCCAGCCAGTCGCGGTGTCGCCAGGTGTAGGCGAGGGGATCGACCACCACGCTGTGCCGGTGAATGTCACCGGCCTGAGCGCGGGAGGCCGGGTCGGGCACCTCGAGTTCGCCATCAATGTTGTAGCGGTAACGCGTGCCCGCAGGACAGCGCGTCTTGATCACGAACCAGCCATCGGCCTGAGGCAGCAACGGCAAGGACTGTCCATCTTCCAGTTCGACACTGACAAAAAACGCATCCGGCGCCCACAAGGCAAAACGCGTGTGCTCTGCGTCCAGCATGATTGCGCCGTGGGGCCAGGTCTCAAGGGTCCGTAACGGCATCGTTGAAAACCTCTTACTGTTTGTTCGATTTCCCCAGCGCTTTAGCCACCAGCTGTTCGTAGAGTTCGGCGTAGGGTTCGACGGCTTTGCACCAGTTGAACGGTGCGGCCATGGCCCGGCAACGCATGGCATTGAGCAAACCGGGAAAGGCGAACACCTTGAAGGCACGGCTCAGGGCTTCCTGATAGCTCTCGACCGTGGATTCGTCGAACAGGAAGCCGGTCACGCCATTTTCGATGGTGTCGGCCAGGCCACCGGTGTTGCGTGCCACCGGCAACGAACCAAAACGCTGGGCGTACATCTGGCTCAAGCCGCACGGCTCATAACGCGAGGGCATCAGCAGGAAATCGCTGCCGGCGAACATGCGGCGGGCGTCGGTTTCGTTGAAGCCGATGCGCACACCGATCTGCCCTGGAAAGCGCAGGGCCAGTTCACGCATTGCCTGTTCTTCTTCCGGCTCGCCGCGCCCGATGATCGCGATCTGGCCACCGGATTTGACGATGTATTCGGACACGGCTTCCGTCAGGTCCAGGCCTTTCTGATAGACCAGACGCGAGACCACGGCGAACAGCGGACCTTCGGAGTCGTCCAGCCCGAACAGCTCGCGTACGTGCGCCGCGTTGACCGCTTTGCCTTCCCAGTCACCGATGCTGAACGGACGGAACAGGTGGCTGTCCGTGGCGGCGTCCCAGCTTTCATCGATGCCATTGGGAATCCCGCTGAGCAGGCCTTGCTGGGTCTTGGCGGCGAGAAAACCGTCGAGGCCGCAGCCGAAGGCCGGCGTGGTGATTTCCTGGGCGTAGGTGGCGCTGACGGTGGTGATGTGGCTCGAATAAGCCATGCCGGCCTTGAGGAACGACATCTTGCCGTAAAACTCCATGCCTTCCTGTTGCAGGGCATGCGCGGGAATGCCCAGCTCGGGGCACGACCCCAGGCTGGTCACGCCTTGATAAGCGAGGTTGTGAATGGTGAACAGCGTCGGCGTGCGTTGACCGCGCCAGTGCATATAGGCGGGGGCCAGGCCGGCGGGCCAGTCATGGGCGTGCACCAGGTCCGGGCACCAGTGGATTTGTGCGAGGTTGGCGGCGATGTCGGCAGCCGCCAGGCCCAGGCGGGCGAAACGAATATGGTTGTCCGGCCAGTCGCGACCGTTGTTGGCGCCGTAAGGTGAACCTTCGCGCTCGTAGAGTTCAGGGCAGATCAACACGTAAATGACCAGGCCGTCAGGCATGTCCATGCGCCCGATCTTGCAGGCAGGCAGCGCGGCATGACCGCCGAGCTCACCAATAATGTGGATCGGGTTTTCGCTGTGCAGCACTTGCGGGTAACCGGGGATCAGCACACGCACATCGTGCAATTTCGCCATGGCCCGGGGCAGCGCCGCGGAAACGTCACCCAGACCGCCGGTCTTCACCAGGTCGGCGATTTCCGAGGTCACAAACAACACTTTCTTTCTGTTGGGATTCTGACTGACCACCGGCGTCAACGTCTTGGTACCCGTGACGCTGATCGATTGGGCACTTGGGGCGTTCACGGCGCTCGTTTCGCCGACCTGCTGATGAGCACGTTCTCCCTGGATATCTAATGCCGTACTGATCATATGAATCTCCCGTGTTGTTGATCTAGTTCTAGGTCTGGCAAACGGTGTTTCGTGGCCAAATCCTGTGGCCGGGCGCAAACGCGCTACGCATCGGTGAGCAAACGCTGCCCATGCGTTAAAGCAGAATGGCTGGAGTGGCCGTTGCAAGGATTGCACCAGTCGCAACGCACCTACCTTTCAGAGGACCGGCCACAAATGGCAAAAGTTTCGATTTTTTTGACACTTTGTGACCGACCGGTTTTGCCCCGCGAAAAGGAGTCTAGGCCAGAACTTAGAGCGGTGAAGGCCAGTTGGCAAAATTGTTCGACAATCGGTTCAAAGCGGTACGGACGTACCGGATAGGCAGCCAAACGCCCCGACGAAGGGCATGTTTTTTCGCGATTCGGCCCCAAAAAGTAACCTGGCAGTCACACGAATGTGCGAGGGCGATTACGGCTGCGCACTGTTGTGGTGCGCTCTCAGGTCCCGCTTTTGGCCGAACCGCTGCCTTACTGCGGCGCGGGTTGCCTTGTTATAGTTCGGGCCTCATTTTTTGCCCGGTAAAGGATCACTGCCATGTCTCAGTACACTGCGTTCACCGTCGAACTGGCCGATAAAATTGCCCATGTGCAGATCAATCGTCCGGAAAAGATCAACTCGATGAACGCCGCGTTCTGGAACGAGATCATCGAGATCTTCCAGTGGATCGATGACACCGACGAAGTCCGGGTGGTGGTGCTCAGCGGCGCCGGCAAACACTTTTCCTCCGGTATCGACCTGATGATGCTGGCCGGCGTGGCCAATGAGCTGGGCAAGGACGTCGGCCGCAATGCGCGCCTGCTGCGCCGCAAGATCCTCGCGCTGCAAGCGTCCTTCAATGCCGTCGACAACTGCCGCAAGCCGGTGCTGGCAGCAATCCAGGGTTATTGCCTGGGTGGCGCGATCGACCTGATTGCCGCCTGCGACATGCGTTATGCCGCCGAAGACGCGCAATTCTCGATCAAGGAAATCGACATCGGCATGGCCGCCGACGTTGGCACCTTGCAACGCTTGCCGCGGATCATCGGTGACGGCATGCTGCGTGAACTGGCTTACACTGGTCGCTCGTTTGGCGCCGAGGAAGCGCGCAGTATCGGCCTGGTCAATCGCGTCTACAGCGACGCCGCCAGCCTGCTCGACGGTGTCATGGGCATTGCCCGGGACATCGCCGGCAAGTCGCCGATTGCGATCACCGGCACCAAAGAGATGATCAGCTACATGCGCGACCATCGCATTGACGACGGCCTTGAATACGTCGCTACCTGGAACGCCGCCATGCTGCAATCCACTGACTTGCGCGTGGCCATGGCCGCCCATATGAGCAAACAGAAACCCGAATTTCTGGATTGATTGAAAAATGACTTCACGCTGGACCACTGCAGTACTGGACACCGATCAACCGGGCGGCTGGGCCGTTGCGCGCAGCCCCGAAGGCTTCCTGTTCGACGACAATGGCGCGCTGTTCCCGCGTGAATGGCTCAAGCGTCAGGACCTGCCGGTTCTGGCCGAACACGGCATCGGTCATCTGGATGGCGAACCGGTCTACCTGCTGGAGCTGCGCAGTCACAGCGAAGTACCGGGCTGCAACTGGAAAGGCTTGCGGGCGTTCATGCTCGATGGCGATCACGCGGTTTACAAAGTGCTGGGTTATGCCGCGCAGATCGGCACCTGGGCCCGCGAACACCGTTTTTGCGGCAACTGCGGGCAGGCGACCTTGCAGGTGCCGCGTGAGCGGGCGATGTATTGCGAGCCGTGCAATTTGCGCTATTACCCGCGGATTTCGCCGAGCATGATCGTGCTGATCACCCGTGGCGATGAAGTCTTGCTGGCGCGTTCGCCACGGTTTGTCACCGGGGTCTACAGCACGCTGGCGGGATTTGCCGAACCGGGCGAATCGGCTGAAGACTGCCTGATTCGCGAGGTGCGTGAAGAGGTGCAGATCGAGGTCAAGAACATCCAGTACATGGGCAGTCAGTGCTGGCCGTTCCCGCACTCGATGATGCTCGGCTTCCACGCCGAGTACGCCGGCGGCGAGATTGTTTGCCAGGAGGACGAGATCGAAGACGCCCAGTGGTTCAACGTGCACGAGCTGCCGCCGTTGCCGGCGTCACGCTCGATTGCCCGTTACCTGATCGACGTCTATGTGGCGCGGCGCTTAGGCCACGCTGAACCAGTGCTGCCAGGCTAGGCGCACAGTCAGACCCAGCACTACGGTGATGAACACCGGGCGAATGAACTTGGCTCCGCCGCTGATGGCGGAGCGCGCACCGAAGAACGCACCGACCATCACCGACAGGCCCATGCTCAGGCCGATGATCCAGTCCACTTGCCCGGAAAAGATGAACACCGACAGCGCCGCAATGTTGCTGACGAAGTTCATGCTGCGCGCCACGCCGCTGGCCTTCACCAGATCGATGGGGTACATCAGCAGGCTGCTCACGGTCCAGAACGCGCCAGTGCCGGGGCCGGCCACGCCGTCGTAGAAGCCGAGGCTGAAGCCTTGGGTCGATTGCCACTTTTTCTTGATCGGGGCGTTGCTGTCCAGCGGCGCTTTCGGCGTGCCACCGAACAACAGGTAGAGGCCGCAGGCGAACACGATCACCGGCAGCATTTTGTTCAGCCATTCGGCAGGCAGGTAATGCGCGACCACGGCACCGGTCAGCGCGCCGACCAAGGTGCCGACGATGGCGTGCACCCACTGCCGGGGATGGAACAGTTTGCGTCGATAGAAGGTGAAACTGGCGGTGGCCGAGCCGAAGGTCGAACTGAGTTTGTTGGTGCCCAGCACCAGGTGCGGCGGCAGGCCAGCGGTCAACAGCGCCGGCGTGGTCAACAGACCACCGCCGCCGGCAATGGCGTCGATGAAACCGGCAATGAAGGCGACGACGGCCAGGATGGCGAGGGTGGTGAGGTCAACGCTGAGTTCGAAAGGCATGGAAATGGGCTTATTCGGCGGGGTGCAGCAAAGGGCTGCGGGGAAGGGCCGGTATCTTACCTATATCCAACTTCTGCGGCGACTGGTGTGGCCTCTTCGCGGGCAAGCCTCGCTCCTACAGGGGAATGCGCTTAACCGTAGGAGCGAGGCTTGCCCGCGAAGACTGACTTGCAGGCGCTACATCACTTGGCGGCCGGCCCATTGCCGATCTGCCACACAAACGGCGGTTCAGTCCCGTTAATCTCCCAATCCCCGACAATCCGCGCCTTGTAGATCACCGGATTGTGCGAAGACACGGTCCGCGCATTACGCCAATGCCGGTCCAGCGACTTGCCCTGACGCACATCCGAAGCCCCCAGCGCATTGAACAGCTCGGTGGTCGCCCGCTGAATCAGCTCCGACACCACCACCTGCGCTTTCGCCGATTCGAGTTCCGCCGCAACATTCGCCGCCCGCTCCAGCGCGTCATCCCCCGAAAACCGCGCCAGATACGCCCGCTGCGCCGGTTGTGCAGCCTTCAACGCGCTCGCTTCGGCGGCGTACACCAGCGCAGCCACTTCACCGACGACTTGTTGAACTTGCGAATCCTCGCTGACGCGCTGGGCATTGCCATGGCTGTAAATACGTTTGCGCTCACGTACCTGATGCGCCACGTCGCGCAACGCGGCGCGACCGATTCCGGCCAGCGTGGCCAACAACACGAGCTGATAGAACGCCGTCTGGTACTTGAAACGGGTGGCGAAGTCGATGACGTTTTCGGCGTCCACCTCGGCGTCGATAAACCGCGACGTGCCGCTGCCCGTGGTGCGCTGACCGAAACCGTCCCAGTCATCGCTTTGCACGATCCCCGGTTGTCGGGTGCGCACCGCTGCGATGACATCGCCGCCGGTATCACTGCGCTGGGCGTAGACGTCGATCCAGTCGGAAAACAGGCTGCCGGTGCTGTAGAACTTTTCACCGTTGAGCCGCCAGCCGTCGCCGTTGGGCGAGACTTTAGTGATCACGTCGCCAATCGCCACATTGCCGATTTCTGTCCAGGCACAGCCGACAATGTCGCCGTCGACAAAGCGTTTGAACCACAGGTCCCGTGCCGGCCCTGGCGTGGCGTTCAAGCGGTCCTCGGCAAACGCGAAATGCCCGCGCAGTGCCTGGGGCACGTTGGAATCGGCTTCGGCCAGTTCGATCAGCAACTCAAACAGCTGCGGCAGGGAGGCGCCGCCACCCCCATATTCCACCGGCACCCGCACCGCGCCGAAACCGGCTTCCTTCAGCCACTGGATGGGCTCGTAAGGCAGGCTGCGCGACTGTTCACGCTCAACGGCACCGGCGGCGATGCGCTGGAAAATCGGGCGGAATCTTGCGGCCAGCGCTTCATAGTCAGTGCCAATGGACAGCGGATTGATTACCTGGTGTTCGGTCATGGGACAGCTCCTTGGATCGGCAGTGGATGCCAAGGGGGATTGCATGGTCCATGCCGGAGAGGGGCGGCCAGGATTTACTGAGGCGTAGGGATTCAGATTCAGCTTGAACTGTTGCTGGGCCAACAGCGCCGCAGCAAATTGCCCTGACACACCCAGACCCATGTGGGAGCGAGCCTGCTCGCGATGGCGGTTGCACATTCAACAGATGTGTTGGCTGACACACCGCCATCGCGAGCAGGCTCGCTCCCACAGGGTTCTGCGGTTGGCTCTGGAAAGCACTGGCACGGTTGCTGCTCTCACCCCAGGACTTCCTAACGTCCCGAGGACACGTCAATGAGTCAGCAAGCCGTCAAATTTGCCTACTGGGTGCCGAACGTCAGCGGCGGGCTGGTGGTCAGCAAGATCGAACAACGCACCCACTGGGGCATCGACTACAACCGCAAACTGGCGCAACTGGCCGAAGCGGCGGGGTTCGAATACGCCCTGACGCAGATTCGCTTCACCGCCGGTTACGGCGCCGAGTACCAGCATGAATCGGTCGCCTTCAGCCACGCACTGCTCGCCGCCACCACTACATTGAAAGTCATCGCGGCGATCCTGCCCGGGCCCTGGCAACCCGCGCTGGCGGCCAAGCAACTGGCGACCATCGATCAACTGACCAACGGCCGCATCGCGGTGAACATCGTCAGTGGTTGGTTCAAGGGTGAATTCCAGGCCATCGGCGAACACTGGCTGGAGCACGACGAGCGCTATCGCCGCTCCGAAGAATTCATTCGCTCGCTCAAAGGCATCTGGAGCCAGGACAACTTCACCTTACGCGGTGACTTCTACCGTTTCGACAATTACAGCCTCAAACCGAAACCGCTGGGCCAGCCGGAAATCTTCCAGGGCGGCAGCTCCCGTGCAGCACGGGACATGGCGGCGCGAGTTTCGGACTGGTACTTCACCAACGGCAACACGCCGGAAGGCATCAAGGCGCAAGTCGACGATATCCGCAGCAAGGCCGCCGCGAACAATCACTCGGTGAAGGTCGGGGTCAACGCGTTCGTCATCGCCCGCGACACCGAAGAAGAAGCACGCGCAGTGCTGGCGCAGATCATCGATCAGGCTGATCCGGAAGCGGTGAATGCCTTTGGCGATGCGGCGAAACAGGCGGGCAGGGCATCACCGGAAGGCGAGGGTAATTGGGCCAAATCGACGTTCGAGGATCTGGTGCAGTACAACGACGGCTTCAAGACCAACCTGATCGGCACGCCCCGGCAAATTGCCGAGCGGATTGTGGCGTTGAAAGCGGTGGGCGTGGATTTGGTGCTGGCGGGTTTTTTGCACTTTCAGGAAGAGGTGGAGTATTTCGGCAAGCGGGTGCTGCCGTTGGTGCGGGAACTGGAGGCCGAGGCCCGCGTGAAACAAGCCGAAGTCGCCTGACCACCACAAAACCTGTAGGAGCCGGCTTGCTGGCGATAGCGATTTCACAATCAACATCATCGTTGAATGTTATGACGCCATCGCCAGCAAGCCGGCTCCTACAAGGGGGATATGCGTTTACAAGCCCAGGTCGGACAAACTTGGATGGTCATCCGGGCGACGCCCCAGCGGCCAGTGGAACTTGCGGTCGCTTTCCTTGATCGGCATGTCGTTGATGCAGGCGAACCGGTTGGCCATCAGGCCGTTCTCGTCGAACTCCCAGTTTTCGTTGCCGTAGGAACGGAACCAGTTGCCCGAGTCGTCGTGCCATTCATAGGCGTAGCGCACGGCGATGCGGTTGCCGGTGAACGCCCAGAGTTCCTTGATCAGTCGATAGTCCAGTTCCTTGGCCCATTTGCGTGTCAGGAAACCTTTGGCTTCTTCACGGTTGTAGGCGAATTCGGCGCGGTTGCGCCATTTGGTGTCCAGTGTGTAGGCCAGGGACACGCGCTCTGCATCACGGGAGTTCCAGCCATCTTCGGCCAGGCGAACTTTTTCGATGGCCGATTCACGGGTAAACGGCGGCAATGGCGGACGAACTTCGGCGTTAGACATTTAAAGTCTCCCAATAATATTAAAGTTCAAGCAAGTTGTCGGGCTTGTTTAAAGTGTTACAGGTCCAATAACTTTCGCGCCATGCATTGCGCATTATCGGCGGCACTGTGATCACCCATGACAAGCGCCACGGTAATGGCGCCATCGATCAGGATCAGCAGCTGTTTGGCCAGCGTCTCCGGGTCGGTTGCGCCATGTTCGGTGCAGAGCTCGCGCACGTAGTCGAGCAGCTTCTGTTTGTGTTCTTTGGCGACCAGCCGGACCGGGTCTTGCGGGTCGCCGGTTTCACCGCTGGTGTTGATGAAAGCGCAGCCACGGAAGCCTTCGGAGGCAAACCAGGCCTTGAGCACGGTAAACAGGTTGAGCAGCCGGTCGGCCGGGGTTTCGGCCTGGTCAACGGCACTTCTGTACCAGAGCATCCAGCGCACGTCGCGGCGTTGCAGGGCGGCGACGGTCAACTCCTCCTTGTTGGCGAAGTAGCGGTAGATGCTCTTTCTGGAGACGCCGGCGGTTTTCACCAGAAGATCCATGCCCGTGGCAGCGATGCCACTTTTGTAGATCAACTTTTCGGTGACATCCAGAATGATGTCGCGTGTGTCGTTGCTAGTGATTTCGTTCATGCGGCATACAGTAGAACGATCGTTCTCCTTGGTCAAATATTATTTTTTGCCGACCATGAAATCGCCTTCGCGGGCAAGCCTCGCTCCTACAAGGGAGCACGATTGACCGTAGGAGCGAGGCTTGCCCGCGAAGAGGCCATTACAGACCGTAACAAGACCCAAACCCCTCCATGGTGTAAGCTCTCAACCTCTCCGGATTCGACCCATTGCGAGCCCTATGCCGTCGCTTTTCAAACGCTCTCTGCTGCCCAAACTGCGCAGTTTTCCGCTGACCGCCGATGCCGTCACCATCCTCTCTGGCGCTGCCGAATTCCGTCGTTGCCTGTTGGAAAAAATTGCCCAGGCGACCCGGCGCATCTATATCGTCGCGCTGTACCTGCAACAGGATGAAGCCGGCCAGGAAATTCTCGATGCCTTGCACGCCGCCAAACTGGCGCGTCCGGAACTGGACGTGGTGGTGGTCGTCGACTGGCTGCGCGCCCAGCGTGGCTTGATCGGTGCCGGAAAACAGCCGGGCAATTCGGCGTGGTATCAGGAAACCACCCGAACCCATGCCAGCGTGGTCCCGGTGTACGGTGTGCCGGTGCAGACCCGCGAGCTGTTCGGCGTGCTGCATTTGAAGGGCTTCGTGATTGATGACTGCGTGATCTACAGCGGTGCGAGCCTGAACAACGTTTATCTGCACAAATTCGACAAATACCGCTACGACCGTTATCACCTGCTGCACAACGGCGCCCTGGCCGATTCGATGCAGCACCTGGTTCAGCACGGCCTGGTCGCTTCGAAAGCGGTGCATCGCCTCGATTTGCCGAACCTGCCGACCACCCGCAGCCTGCGCCACGACATCGGCGACCTGCGCAGCCGCCTGAAACATGCGGCGTACGACACCACGACGGGCACCACGGTTAAAGACGGTTTGTCGGTCAGCCCATTGCTTGGGGTCGGCAAGAACAACCCGTTGAGCCGGGTAATCTGCGAGTTGATCGCCAGTGCCCAGCATCAACTGACGATCTGCACGCCGTACTTCAACCTGCCGTTGGCGGTGACCCGGGAGATCAACCGGGCATTGGCCCGGGGTGTGAAAATCGACATCGTGGTCGGCGACAAAACCGCCAACGACTTCTACATCCCGCCGAGCGAGCCGTTCAAGGTGATCTCGGCGTTGCCGTACCTCTACGAGATCAGCCTGCGGCGTTTCGCCAAGCGTCATCATCGCAGCGTCGACAGCGGTCAGTTGAACCTGCACCTGTGGAAGGACGGCGATAACACCTATCACCTTAAAGGCATGTGGGTCGATCAGCGTTACACCTTGCTGACCGGCAACAACCTCAATCCGCGCGCATTCCGTCTCGACCTGGAAAACGCGCTACTGATTGATGACCCCAAAGGTGAATTGCTGGAGCCGCGTCGCAGTGAGCTGGCGGAGATCTTCCAGCACACCACGCGCATCGAGCGTTATCAGGACTTGCAAACCCTGCCGGATTACCCGGCGGGCGTGGCCAAGTTCCTCAAGCGTGTCAGTCGTGTGCGCATTGAACGCTTGCTCTATCGCATCCTATAAAGCCTGACGCTGCCGGGGCCCTGGCCACAGGGCCACCAGCAGCAACAGCGCAGCCGCCACCAGATACGGCAAACGCGGTTCGATGCCGTAGATCAGCGTGGCGGTCAACGGCCCGATCACCACGCCGAACCCCTGGGCTGCGCCGATGGAGCCTGCGGTCGCGCCTTGCTCCGAGGCCTCGACCGCATTGGCGGCAAGCGCGGCGAAGGACGGGAAAATCAGGCCCATGCCGCTCGCCGAGACAAAGAACCCCAGCCACAACCCCCACGCCGAATCGACCATGATGCTGCCGGAAAACCCCAGCGCAGCGACCATCGCGCCGACCCGGATCAAGCGCAGCGGCGGCCATTCCAGTCGACGCACAACCAGCTGCGAACAGATCAACGCGAAGCCGACCATGGTCAGGGCGATACCGGCCGTTTGCGCGGCGTCGGCCGGGCTCATGCCCAGTCGATCGATGGCGAAGAAGCCGACGGTGATCTGCGCGACAGAAACGCACAGCATCGCCACGAACGCGACCGCCATGGGCCGGCGCAACCGTGGATCGTTGAGGTGCACCTTGCGCGGTGCCTGGCGCAAATGCAGTTCCTGAGCCTTGAGCTTGTAACGCAGCACGAGGAACGCCAACAGCGGTAGAAACGCCATGGCGTAGAAGGGCAGGCTCAGGCTGTATCGGGACAGCAACGCCGCTATCGCCGGGCCGATCACCAGCCCGCAGGCGTTGGCAGCGCCCAATGCGGCCATGGCTTTGGCGCGGTGTTGCGGCTCGACGTTGTCGGCAATCAGCGCATTACAGCCGACCGGAATCGCCGCATAGAACACGCCGATCAGCCCGCGTCCGAGCATCAGCCCGATAAACGCCAGCGCCGCTGAAGGCAGGAATCGCAAAGACGTGTCGATGAACAGGCACAAGGCCCAATAGGCGAGGGTGAATCCCGCAGTGCCGAGCAACAGAATGCGCCGTCGTCCAAAGCGGTCGCTGGCCTGACCCCATGGACGCGCCAGCACCATCCAGATCACCCCGGACACCGTCACCGCCGCACCGGCCTGCCAGGTGGCCAGGCCCAACACCCGGGCGATGGGCCCGATCAAAGAAACGAACGCCATCATTGCCATGGTGCAGGCCATGTTGGCGACCATGAGCGGGCGCAGGTCGAAGGTTGAAGCGGACATGGGTGAGTCTTCCGTGAGCTTTTATTATTGGCGGGGGATGGTAGCAGGAGGGGGATGTGTAGGGGCTGAAAATGCCTTCGCGGGCAAGCCTCGCTCCTACAGAGGTATGCGATCCTCTGTAGGAG
>NZ_JAHBDD010000014.1:0-95615 GCF_019956155.1 Pseudomonas sp. BF-RE-22
GTGAGGCGTTGAGCTAACCAATACTAATTGCCCGTGAGGCTTGACCATATAACACCCAAGCAATTTGACTACTCGAAAGAGCATAAGATTGCGGTGTGTGAAGACGCAATGAACCGAAAGTTCGAGAGCAACACACAAACTATCGCATACCCGATTCGCTGGAACGTCGCAAGACGCGTCAGCTCAAGAATTTCTTGACGACCATAGAGCATTGGAACCACCTGATCCCATCCCGAACTCAGCAGTGAAACGATGCATCGCCGATGGTAGTGTGGGGTTTCCCCATGTGAGAGTAGGTCATCGTCAAGATTAAATTCCGAAACCCCAATTGCGAAAGCAGTTGGGGTTTTGTTTTGCCCGCAAAAAAGCACGCCCGGGACGAGCACAAATTTGCACAGTTATTTTCGACTCAGGACACTAGAATAGGTCCAACTTTTTCGGAGTCAGTGCCTTTATGCCAGAACCGGTTGACGCCCCCGGGCTGTCAGAATTACCGCTGGACGACTTGGTGGCGTGCCATGAGTGCGACTTGCTGATGCGCAAGCCCAAGCTCGCCCATGGCGAGAAAGCCCTGTGTCCGCGCTGCGGTTACGAACTCTATGCCCATCGGCACAATGTTGTGCAACGTAGTCTCGCCTTGGTCATCTCCGCGCTGTTGTTGTACATCCCGGCGAACTTTTTACCCATCATGCAGCTCAATCTACTCGGGCAGTCGTCGCAAGATACTGTCTGGAGTGGCGTTGTCGGCCTGTTCGATACCGGAATGCAAGGCGTCTCAGTGGTTGTGTTCCTGTGCAGCATGGGGATCCCGTTGCTCAAACTGCTTTGCCAACTGGCCGTGCTGCTGAGCATTCGTTTTGATATCGGCCGTAGTTACGGCTTGTTGCTCTATCGGATTTATCACCATCTACGCGATTGGGGGATGCTCGAGGTCTACCTCATGGGCGTGCTGGTGGCGATCGTCAAACTGGCAGATATGGCAGCAATCACCATCGGTCTCGGCCTGGCGTGCTTTATCAGTTTGTTGTTGGTCCAGGTCTGGTTGGAGGTCGTGATGTCGCCCCATCAGATCTGGCAGGCTTTATCAGGAGAGGATGCCCATGCGGGCGATTGATGCAGGCATTCTGATTTGCGCCGAATGCCATGAATTGAACAAGCAGGAAGCTGACACCGACGAGCAGGTCTGCACCCGCTGCGGTGCGCTGGTTCACGCCCGCCGTCCCAACAGCCTCGCTCGTACCTGGGCGTTGCTGATCACGGCAGCGATCCTCTACATTCCGGCCAACGTACTGCCGATCATGACGGTCAGTTCCCTCGGTCAGGGCGATCCCAGCACCATCATGTCCGGTGTGATCCAACTGGTTCAACACGGCATGCTTCCCATCGCCGCCGTGGTTTTTATCGCCAGTATCGTGGTGCCCACGTTCAAATTGGTGGGCATCGCCTTGCTGCTGTTTTCGGTGCAGCGCCACCAGCCGCTTTCGGCTCGTCAACGGATCTGGATGTACCGCTTTATCGAGTTCATCGGTCGCTGGTCAATGCTCGATATCTTTGTGATTGCCATCCTGGTGGCGGTTGTGAATTTTGGACGGCTTGCCAGTGTCGAAGCCAATCTTGGCGCCATCGCTTTCGCCAGTGTGGTGATTCTGACGATGCTTGCCGCAGTAACTTTCGATCCCCGACTGATTTGGGATAACACGGAGTCGGACGACGACCATGACTGATTTGCCCACAGCGAAAACCCGACCGGCCTCGAACTGGTCAGCCATTTGGGTGTTGCCCCTGATCGCCCTGATCATCGGCGGCTGGCTCGGCTGGCGTGCCTACAACGAGACCGGCATCGAGATTCAGGTACGTTTTGAAAGCGGTGAAGGCATTCAGGCCAACAAGACCGAAGTGGTCTACAAAGGCATGTCGGTCGGCAAGGTGAAAACCCTCACGCTCGATGATGAAGGTGCCTCCAAAGGAGTGATCGCCACCGTTGAGATGAACAAGGACGTGGAGCAATACCTGCGGACCAGCACACGCTTCTGGCTCGTCAAGCCGAGCGTGACCCTGGCGGGTATCACGGGCCTGGAAACCCTGGTCTCCGGTAACTACGTCGCGATCAGTCCGGGGGAAGGCGAGCCCACACGCCGGTTCAAGGCCCTGGCTGAAGAACCGCCGTTGTCGGATGCCCAGCCCGGGTTGCACCTGACCATCAAGGCTGACCGCCTCGGTTCGCTGAACCGTGGCAGCCCGGTGTTCTACAAGCAGATCAAAGTAGGACAGATCAAAAGTTACTTGCTGTCCGAAGACCAAAGCACGGTTGAGCTTAAAGTGTTCATCGAACCCACGTACGCCAAGCTCGTACGCAAACACACACGTTTCTGGAACGCCAGCGGCATCAGCATCGACGCCAACCTGTCCGGTGTGAAGGTGCGCAGTGAGTCCCTGGCCAGCATCGTCGCCGGCGGTATCGCATTCGCCACGCCGGAAAACCGCAGGGACAGCCCGCCCACCGATCCGAGCCTGCCGTTCCGTCTCTATGAAGACTTCGATGCGGCGGCGGCCGGTATACGGGTCAAGGTTAAACTCAGCGATTTCGAAGGCCTGCAGGCCGGTCGTACGCCGGTAATGTACAAAGGCATTCAGGTCGGCAATCTGAAAGCGTTGAAGATCGATCCCGATCTGTCCGGTGCTACCGCTGAACTGACCCTTGATCCTCTGGCCGAAGATTACCTGGTCGAAGGCACTCAATTCTGGGTGGTCAAACCGTCGATCTCCCTGGCGGGTATCACCGGGCTTGAAGCGCTGGTCAAAGGTAACTACATCGCTGTGCGTCCCGGCGATAAAGGCGCCGCACCACAGCGTGAGTTCGTGGCAAGGGCCAAGGCGCCGCCGCTGGATTTGCGTTCGCCGGGCCTGCACCTGGTGTTGTTCACCGAAAATCTTGGTTCGCTGGAAGTTGGCAGTCCGATTCTCTACAAGCAGGTCAAGGTCGGTTCGGTCCAGAGCTATCAGTTCTCGCGCAAGAAAAAACAGTTGGTGATCGGTGTACACATCGAAAAGGAATACGAAGGGCTGGTTAACGCCTCGACTCGTTTCTGGAATGCCAGTGGCATTACGCTCACGGGCGGATTGACTGGCGGAATCCAGGTCAAAAGTGAATCGTTGCAAAGCCTGATGGCCGGCGGTATCGCCTTCGAAACCCCGCTGGCCAAAGCCCCGCTGCAAAAGAAAATCCCGCGTTTCCGTCTGTTCGCCAGCCATGACGAAGCCAACCAGAAAGGCGCCGTGATCACGATCAAGGTCGATCGCGCCGATGGCTTGCGCAGCGGCACACCGGTGAGATTCAAAGGTCTGGACGTCGGCAAGATTGAAGACGTCGACCTCACGGATGACCTGCAATCGGTGATGCTCACCGCGCGGATCACCGAAGTGCCGGAGCGAATCGCTCGGGCCGGCAGTCAGTTCTGGGTGGTCAAACCCGAGCTGGGTCTGCTCAAAACGTCGAACCTGGAAACCCTGGTGACCGGTCAATACATCGAAGTGCAGCCGGCCGCGAAAAACATCGGGCCGCAGAATAACTTCGTAGCGCTGGCCAATCCTCCGGAAACCGCCAAACAGGAAGCCGGGTTAAGTCTGGTTCTGAGCGCCGCTCGTCGAGGTTCGTTGAAAACCGGCGTGCCAGTGACGTATCGCGAAGTCACCGTGGGCAAGGTGACGGGGTATGAACTGGGCCAGACGGCTGACCGTGTGTTGATACACATCCTGATCGAGCCGAAGTACGCGCCATTGGTGCGCAGCGGCACACGATTCTGGAACACCAGCGGTTTTGGTTTCGACTACGGCTTGTTCAAAGGCGCGACGGTTCGTACCGAATCGCTGGAGACGCTGATTCAGGGCGGCATCGCTTTCGCCACGCCGGACGGGGATCGCATGGGTAACCCGGCGCGAGCGGAGCAAACCTTCCCGTTGTTCGACAAGTTTGAAGATGAATGGCTGACCTGGGCGCCGAAGATCTCGCTCGGCAAATAATCTGTTGGCGTCAGGGATGACGCCTTCGCGGGCAAGCCTCGCTCCTACAGATCAGCACCGAACCTGTAGGAGCGAGGCTTGCCCGCGAAGAGGTCCGGATAGCCAACACATAACCACCAGACAAAAAAAAGGCCGCGATTGGATCGCGGCCTTTTTTATTGCCTTCGATTAACGCAAATCAGACCGCATCCAGCTCCGGTTCATCCGCTTCAACATTAACCACAGCCTTCACCTCATCGTGGCGACGGATGTACTTCCAGTCCGCCTCATCGATGTAGATCCCGTTCGGCCCGCTACCGCCTTCCAGGTCAATCGCCACACTGGCGCAGACCTGCGGCTTCACACTCGCCAGAATCGGCACGAAGCCCAGTTGCAGACTGGTTTCCAGCAACGCTGCCTGGTTTTTCTCGTCGATGTCCGCCGCTTCGTCGAGGTAGTACGGCAGGCGCACGCGACCGGCCTGGTCGCGGTCCATCAAGTGCAGCAACAAGTACATGTTGGTCAGCGCCTTGATGGTCATCGTCGTGCCGTTGGACGCGGCGCCGTCGATGTCGGTGTGGATCACCGGTTGGCCATTGACCTTGGTGATCTCGAACGCCAGTTCGAACAAGTCCTTGAGACCAAGCTGGTTGTGATTCGCCGCTACCAGGCGCGCCAGGTATTCCTTGGCTTCCTCGTTTTTGTTGTCCTGATCGGCGCTTTGGCTCAGGTCGAACACGGAGAGGGTTTCGCCTTCTTCGTACTGACCGGCGCTGTGGATGATCTGGTCGATGTGCTTGAGCGCTTCCTTGTTCGGCGCAAGCACGATGCGGAAGCTCTGCAGGTTGGAGACCTGACGCTTGTTGATCTCGCGGTTGAACAGCGCCAGTTGGTGCTCAAGGCTGTCGTAGTCGCTGCGGATGTTGCGCAGGGTCCGGGCGATGTCGGTAACCGCGGCGCGACGTGCCTTGCCGAGGGTCAGGGCTTCGTCGGTGCGGTGCGCATACGCGTTGATCAGCAGTTGCAGGCGACGCTCCATATCGTCTTCGCTGTCAAACTTGGCCACGCCCTTGAGGCGCACCTGAGCGTACAACGCGTCGATCTGGCCATCGCTGCGCAGCAAGCCCTGCCAGCTGTCCTGATAGTCGTTGAGCAGCGGCAACAGGTTGTCCATCGAATCGTCGATCGGGTCCATGAACGGCGTGCCGAACGGCAGGTCTGCCGGCAACAACTGACGGCGGCGCAGGGCGTCGTCGAGGGTGCGCTGCTTGGCTTCCATGTCGCCGATCTGCCGGCCGACCAGTTGCAGCTTGGCCGACAGTTGCTGGACACGTTCGGTGAAGGCGTCGCTGGAGCGCTTCAGTTCTTCCTGCGCCGCTTCCATCTGCGCCAGTTGCTCAAGCTTGTCGTCTTCCTCGGCGCTGAGGGTTTGCGCGCGGCGGAAATCTTCCAGGGCTTTCTGCGCGTCCAGCACTTGCTGGTACAGCGCTTCGGTCTGGGTCTTGCTCGCTGCGCGGTCGGCGACCACGGCAGCCTGGGTTTTCAGTTGCTTGAGTTCTTTTTCCAGGCGGTCTTTCTGATCGCGCAACGCGGCGCGGTCCGCCAGGGCTTGCAACGCAGGAGGTTCAATGTGCGAGATATCGATGGACAGGCCCGGTACTTCGAAGCGCTCGCCTTTGAAGCCGTCGAGGATCAGCTCCATGGATTTGACCCACTGACCGTCCTCGTCCAGCGTGATGCCATGCTCGCCCAACGGCAGGCTGAACAGCGCGCTGTTGAACAGGCGCATCAGACGCTCGACATCCTGTTGCGAGAACTCTTCACGCAGGCGGGCGTAGCTGTTGTTGTCGGCGTGATCGAGTTGCTGTTTCACCGATTTCAGGCGTTTTTCCAGATCGCGCAGGCGCTCTTCCAGGTCTTCGGCAGAGAACTGCCGCGACTGCGCCAGCGCACCGGCCAATTCATCGTGCGCGTCCTTGGCCGCGAGCAATTGCTGCTCCAGGACCTTGACGTCAGTCACCAACGCGAAGCGATGCTTGAGCACCGACAACTCGCCGAGCCAGCGCTGGATGCCGGTGATTTCCCGCTCCAGACGCATCAGCTCCTGCGTGCCGCCGCGCTGATCGTTTTGCAGCGCGTCCTGTTCGTTGCGGTAGTGCTCGGCCTGAATCGTCAGCTCTTCCTTGCGCGCACTGGCATAGTCCGACCAGGTGCCGAGCAAGGAATCGAGCAACGGCGAGATCCGGTGCAGCTTGCCGCGCAGAATATTGCGCTGGGCAACGCCTGCGGCCAGCGCTTCAACCAGCGGACCCGCTGTGACCAGCGAGTTGTAGTCCTGCTCCATGCGTCGTACATCGCGGAAGGCTTCTTCGCACGCAGCGATGTAATCGACGCTGCCGGAACGCAGGCTGTGTTCGAAAGCATCGAGGAACAATTGCTTGAGCTTGGCCGCGGTGATTTCGCGCATGTGCAGCAGGTTGATGAACAGTGCGCGAAAGGTCTTCAGGCTCTGCTCGCTGGTGGAGCGTAGCGGGATCAGGGTCAGGTCCAGCGGAATCGAGGTGTGGCCGCCGACCAGCAAACGACGCAGTTCATCCGGCTTCAGTTCGTAGGCTTTCAGGCCTTCGCGCTCAAGGTTGGTGAACAGTTCTTTCTGACGCAGGCAGGTGTCGTTTTTCTGGTAATGGGCCAGGTCGAGTTTGCCGGCGTAGGCAAAGAACTGGTGGCCGAAACCACCGCCCGGGCCGCGACCAACCACACCGATCACGTGCGGACCGTGGGGCAGCGAGACTTCAACCAGGATGTAACTGGTGTCCGAGGCGAAGTAGAAACGCCGGGATTGTTCCAGGCTGTACTTGCCGAAACTCATGTCCGACATGCGCGCCAGAATCGGGAACTGCAACGCGTTGATCGAGGCGGATTTACCGAGGTTGTTCGCGCCGTAGACCGACAACGGTTCTTCCAGCGGAAACAGGCCGAGGCTGTAACCGGCGGTGTTCAAAAGGGCAAAGCGGCGAATGCCGTAGCGTTCCTTGCTCATGCGTCGGTCTCCTGTTCTTCGGCAATGGCGCGGGCCAGAGCGTCTTCTTCGCTTTCTTCAGCGAAGTCACTGAGGTCCAGCGGGTCATCGGTTTGCAGCAGTTTTTCGTCGCTGTCGTCGTCGATCAGTACCGGAACCGGCAGCGGCAGCACGCTGTGCAGGCTGGCGGCCAAGTCGCGGTCTTGTTGAACCGACAGGCAGACGTCGAGGAAACGGTGCATCGGCGGCAGGAAGCGGTAGACGCCGTTTTCTTCGCCGGCAAACCCGAGCTGCGTCATGCGGCGCATGATTTTTTCTTCGAGTTCTTCGACGGTCTGCACTTCGGCCTGGATGAACAGGTCGCGGTATTTTTCCAGCAACGACGGCAGTTCATCGCGACCGAGGCTGCCGCCGTCGAGCACGGCAATCGGGTCACGGCCCTGATCGGCCAGATGCTCGACGAGGATGAAGGTGAACAGCGCCAGACGCTGCGCGGTCTTGTTCACGGCAGCGGCGGCGAGGTCCGGCACAAAGTAGTAGAAACCGCGGGTGTCGCAAACCAGTTCAAAACCCAGTGCCTTGAACAGCGTGCGGTACTGGTCCTGGAAGTTCGACAGTTGCGCGTACAGCTCCGGGTCGCGGCGGCTGACGTGGTAGCCCTTGAACAGCTCGCGAAAGATCGGTGCCAGCTGGGACAGTTCGGATAGATCAAGATGCATGTGGAGTGCTCGCAGAATTCTCGATGGCATCTGGGCCGGCCGAGAGCAGGGCGAAGGAGCGCAGGCTGACCTGGTGCTCGTGAGTGTGGTAATCGCGGCGTTCCAGACGCTCGCGTTTGAAGCGTTTTTCCCGCGACAGGCGCGAGAACCAGTACAGCAATTCGTCGGTGGCGCCGTTCGGTTCCTGTTCCAGCAGCCAGGTCATCAGGTCTGGCATCGGCAGCGCGTCTTCACAACGTTCAAGCATTTCGCGAACGGTACGTGGTGCGCGTGGCGCTTCGCCTTTCTGGGTCTTGTGGGCCTTGGGGAACCGCGCCGGTTTCGGCTCGAAACGGGCCAGCGCGTAGACGTAGGCTTCGACCTGACTGGCACTGCCGAGGAAGGTGCTTTGCGGCCGGGTGAACATCGGCATCGCCGCTTGTGGCACCGCGTCGATGCCTTTGCGACGGATGGCCGACAAGGCCAGCGCTGCGCCACGGGTCACGGCGTTGTGACGACGGGCTTCTTCACGCAGCGGCAGTAGCAGTTCGCGGGCATGACGCAGCGTCAATTGAGCGCTGGTCTGCATTTCAAGGATGCGCGCGTGGGTGCGCAGCAGCATGTCGTCGTCGACCAGGTGGCCGAGGCGTTGCTGCTCGGTGAGCATCTTCAACAGGACGTTTTCGACTTTGCGCACGCCTTGTTCGAAGGCGCCGTCGGCGTTCACCAACTGAATCATCGGCTCGACGTATTCGTCCCAGGTCGCCAGCACTTCGGCGTAACGCTGACGCAGCGGGATCTGCCGATCGCTGGTCTTGGCGCGTTCGGCGACGGCCACCAGGGCCTGTTCGTCGTTGGCGAGCTTCTTCAGTACATCGCGCACACGCATGTCGAGCAGGCGCAATTGGCGCGCCAGGTCGTGGCCGTCGCGGATGTCGAAGGCGTCCTGAATGTAACCGGCCAGGCGTTCGAGGTGGCGCAAATAGGCTTCGATTTCCAGGCACAGGCCCAGACGGTGCTCACGGCGCAGGTAAGCGAGGAAGTCGTGGATCTGCGCGTTGAGCTCGAAACGGTTCGGGCTTTTTGCCACGGGAACCAGAATGTCGAGGCGGATCCACACGTCCAGCAGGCTGGTGATGTCCTGCGGCGTACTGTCGAGTTGCTGGGCGGCCAGTTGCGTGCGCAGTTCGTTGAGGCTCAGTGTGCCTTGGTCGAAGTGCTCGCACAGTGGCTCCAGAAGTGCCCAGTGTTCAGCGAGGGCGCGCAAGACGCGCTTGGGTTCGATCATCGGAATGGCCGGCTGGTTGGCGATTAAAAGCCGCGATTGTACTGCATCGGGACCGATGCGATTCACTCTCGGGACGGGCTGTAGCTGTTTCTAAGGGAAAGAGTATCGATCAAGCGCGGGCGATCTTGAGCGAAGGGCGGTAGAATCAGCGCACTTTAGTTATCCACAAGTGGCCGACCTTTGCTAATCGAGTCCCGTCGCCGCGCTTATTTGACCGCCATGCAGGTGGTCAACTGGCTGCCGCGTACCGAATTGCCCTTTGCCGCGCCCTCGCGGCCCGAGCTGCTGGAAATGCCGGAGCCGTTGGTCGTTGCCCCTGTGGCGCCGGCACCCGTGGCTGAGATGCCCGTGGAACCAGTGGTCAAACCTGCGGAGCGGGTGAAGATCGAGGTGCCGCGGCCATCGTTGTCGAGCACGCGGACGGTCACCCAGCCGGTCGAGGAGGAAGTGCCGGTCGTCGCCAAGGCTCCGCAAATCCCGCCACCGCGTTTCGCCCTGCAATTGCTGCGCGCCGGTCGTTGCCTGCTGTTGGTGGAGTTACCCACAGGCGAAACCTTCCAGACCCGCGATCCCGCCTATCTGCTGCTCAAGGACATGTTGCGCGCCGCCGGTCTGCCGGACAGCCCGCAAATTGTCGGCGAACCGGTGCGCTGGCCATTGTTGGTTCGCGGCACCATGGATCAAGGCCCGGAAGCGGCTCGTGACTTCGTACAAGGTTTTCTCTCGGCCCGGCTGGAAGACGCACCGTGCGTCTGCGTGTGGCTGATCGGCCTGCCGGCGGTGCGTTTTGCCGGCGAGGCCAACGCCGAATCCTTCAATCGTGAACTTCAGGTCGAAGGCCTGGGCGCGGTCTGGGCCCTGCCGGGCCTGGAATTATTAATGGAAGAGCCACAGCGTAAGGCTGATGTCTGGCAAGCCATGCGTCGGCTGATGGCGCGCTGGAAAGAATCGAATGAGTGACGCTGTATCGTTTCGCCCGATGACCGAGGCGGACCTGGACGCTGTCCTGAAAATTGAATTCGCGGCGTACAGCCATCCCTGGACCCGCGGGATTTTTCTCGATGGGCTGGGCAAGTACCAGATCTGGCTGATGTTCGAAGGTTCACAGCAGGTCGGGCACGGTGTGGTGCAGATCATTCTGGATGAAGCGCACCTGCTGAACATCACCGTCAAACCGGAAAATCAGGGCCGTGGCCTGGGTTTGACGCTGCTGGAGCACCTGATGTCGATTGCCTACAAGGCTGAGGCGCGGGAATGTTTTCTGGAAGTGCGCGACAGCAATCGCTCGGCGTTCCGGTTGTATGAGCGTTTCGGGTTCAACGAGATTGGCCGGCGTCGGGATTATTATCCGGCGGTGGGTGGGCGCGAAGATGCGGTGGTCATGGCCTGCACTTTGGTGGATTGAGCCTCAAAAGCTTCGCGGGCAAGCCTCGCTCCTACAGGGAATTGCATTGCAAACGTAGGAGCGAGCGGGCGGCGATCCGACTTGCCCGCGAAGGCGTCTTCATTGACACCCACCATTACCGATTCCCATCCAGCGGATCCAGCCGCGCCAGTTCTTCTTCATCCAACCCATTACCCCCGCCGATGTCATCTTCATCGACGATGCTCAAATCCCAATCGGCCCGGTAATCGTCACCGGCCTCATGCGCATCCCGCGCACCGTCTTCACGGATCAACGTTTCCGGGCTCATGTCATCATCGGTGGGTTCATGATCAGCGGTCGAGGCGCCGGTCATTCCGGCTTCACGCACGCGCGCGCGCGGTATCAGTCGCTCGCGTTCCGTTTGCGTCAGTTCGTCGCCGATTTTCGCGCTGGGTTCTTCCTCCTCGAAATCCAGCTCCTGCAGCGAACCCATGCGGTCTTCGTTGTCGTCGATGGGCTCGGGTTGCGCCGCATCGTACGGACGTCGTGAATCATTCATGGTAATTCCTCATACTGTGAGCCTTACTACGGTAGACCCACTGGGCTGCCCGGAATTCCGCCGGCAGGGAACACCGGTAATATGCCTCATCGGCAATCTGCATCTTGCGCGTGACCCCGACGGACGGTTGTCTGTCAAAGCAGCGCATCATTCTCGAGGCTTCATTGCATGAACGACTTACAAGATCTGATTGATAACAACGAGCGCTGGGCTGACGCGATCACCAAAGAAGATCCTGATTTCTTCGCCAAACTGGCGCGTCAGCAAACGCCGGAATTCCTCTGGATCGGCTGCTCCGACGCCCGCGTACCGGCGAACGAGATTGTCGGCATGCTGCCTGGCGACCTGTTCGTCCACCGCAACGTGGCCAACGTGGTGCTGCACACTGACCTCAACTGCCTGTCGGTGATTCAGTACGCGGTGGACGTGCTCAAGGTCAAACACATCCTCGTTACCGGCCACTATGGCTGCGGCGGTGTGCGTGCTTCGATGCAGGATCGCCAGTTCGGCTTGATCGATGGCTGGCTGCGGTCGATTCGTGACCTTTACTACGAAAAGCGCGAAGAACTCTCCAAACTGCCGACCGAAGAAGAGCGGGTCGACCGCCTCTGCGAGCTCAACGTGATCCAGCAAGTGGCCAACGTCGGGCACACCAGCATTGTGCAAAACGCTTGGCACCGCGGGCAGAAACTGTCGATTCACGGCTGCATCTATGGCATCAAGGACGGTCGGTGGAAGAGCCTGAATGCCACCATCAGTGGTTTCGAGCAGTTGCCGCCGCAGTACCGCCTGCGCCCATTCGAGCCGCTGTAAAAGCCCCTGGTGTCATCGGCGCCAGTTCTGGAAGAACAACTGGCCATCGGCATTCGGCGATTCGTCGTAGCCGGTGATCCAGCCACGGCAGCAAGGACAACCACAGCGGCAGGCAAACTGCCGCTGCAGCCTGTCTTCCGTCGTGGCGAAATCCATCGTCAGCCGATCACCTTTTCTGATGTCCTTCAGCGCCCATAACCACAGTTCACTCATGTCGAGAAAGGCGTTGGGGTCGCAGGCGTGGTTAAGCAATCCGCAGAAGCGCGGGTCATAGACATGAATGCCCGGTGCCATTTGCCGAGTGTGTCGGCAGCGATAGGGCAGCAAATGCCCGGAAATACGGCAGATTCGGCTGAGCCGAGGGAATTCGCGCAAAGCGGCGACAGCGATCGGCTCTCCCTGAGCATTGTTGATGATTTGAAAGTCTTCCGTGTTAGGGAATCCTAGTCGAGGGGACAACTTTCTAAACCGATAGATGCCATTGAATGGCGGTGAGGTGATTCCTTGCTCAGCGTGGGGTTTCATCACAATCCTTGTCGGCGGGGCGCTGCGACCTCCGTCAGCTGACATCCTGTCAGCCCTGCAGCACATGGGTACGCCTCAAGACTCTCGCAAAAAAAACCACCGGTCTACTGTCATAACTGACAGAGGAAAAGCGCGCGTTCCCACGTCAGCCAAGGCTCACGCAGGAACGCCGTTCAGTTTTTTACAGATGCGTAGCAGGCACTGCGGTCGCAGGCGTGGGGACCTTGAGCTGTTTGAGTTGAGCCTTGATCGGCGTCGTCGCGCATTTGGCCGTGGCTTGCCCAGGCGTCAGGTTGCGGATCGAGGTGTAGAACAGTTCGCAGGTTTTAACTGCCTGGGCCACTTGCCAGGTCTGGGTGCAACTTCTCAGCTCAATGTCTGGATTGCTGTCGAGGTCGCGGCCCATTGCGGCCTGCCAGCATGCGGCACTCAAGTCCTGGCCCATGACTTTCAGGCCCGCTGCATCGGCCTGTGCCTGGGCATCTTTGCCGGTGTAGCTGTCCGGGTCGGCGGCGTACCAGATGTAGCTCGGGTGGTTGGAACCCAGCACCGGCACTTTCACCCCTTCTTTCGGACTGATGGTTGCCAGGCCCAGCACGTTTACGGTCGGTCCGTATTGCTGCTTGATCCAGTTACGCACCGGCGCACCGAACGCGACCATCGGCAACGTGGCACCGCTGGCGTTCTGGCTGACTTCCTTGACCATGGTGGTCTGGTAGTCCTTGAAGTAGTCGTAGACGCCTTCCAGATCCTTGCCGGCGTTGGACGGCGCGGCGATCGGCGCGATGTCGATGATGGTCTGGAAAGCCGGTGTCTGATCGGCAGGGATGCCGTTGATCGTCAGCAGCGTGGCCCAGCGATCGGTGGTCTTGGACTCCAGATAGTCCTGGGCCTGAGTCAGCGAGTAATCCGGCGGGAAGTGCAGCAGCTCGACACTTCTGCGGTTCTCCAGGGCCATGCCCAGCGGCAGGAACAAGTACCAGCTGTAAGCCCACTTGCCGTCGGCATTCAGCTTGCTGGCGCCGGTATAAGCCAGATCGCCGGCATCGAGCAGCGCTGCCAACGGCTTTTCATAGCCCCTGGGCACACCGGTGATTGCGGCATAGAGCTGATTGTTATCGGTTTTGACCTGCACCTTCGCATCGCTGTAACCATCACGCTGCACGCTCTGCGTCAGGTAATGCTCGACGGTTTGCTCCAGCGTCCAGTTGCGAAAGCAGATCACGTTGCAATTGTTGGGGTAAGCGAACAGCCGGGTGACGCGCTCGGTGCTGCCCAGCTTCAGATCGGCATCCGCCTGGGCGGCGGTGCTCAGGGTCAGGGCGGCAAGGGTGAGTGCTGCGAGTTTGAACATGCTCAGATCCTTTTCAGCGTGTGGGCCCTCGAGAACGGGCGAAGACATACTGAAACAGAAGAGGCCGAACGAGAAGTAGGGGCCGATAGAAATATCGGCCCCTTTTTGCATTACGGCATCACCGGCGCCGTATACGTCAGCGTCGTCCCCAGCGCCCACAGCAGAAACAGCACCAGCGGCGTGTGCACCAGCAGTTGCACGAACGAAAACCCGATCAAGTCCCGCGCCTTCAAACCCAGCACACCCAGCAGCGGCAGCATGTAGAACGGGTTGATCAGGTTCGGCAGGGCTTCGGCGGCGTTGTAGATCTGCACGGCCCAGCCCAGGTGGTAGTTCAGGTCGGTGGCCACTTGCATCACGTACGGCGCTTCGATGATCCACTTGCCGCCGCCCGACGGGATGAAGAAGCCGAGGATCGCCGAGTACACGCCCATCAGCAGCGCGTAGGTGTCGTGGGACGCGATTTGTACGAAAAAGGTCGAGATGTGGTGCGCCAGAGTCTGCGCGTCAGTGCCTTTGACCGTGGTCATCAGCGCGGCGATCGAGCCGTACAACGGGAACTGGATCAGCACGCCGGTGGTAGTCGGCACCGCGCGGGACACCGCATCGAGGAAACTGCGCGGGCGCCAGTGCAGCAAGGCACCGAGCATGATGAACAGGAAGTTGTAGGTGTTCAGCCCGGAAATCGCACTGATCGCCGGTTTGGTCGAGAACTCGTGGAACAGCCACCCGGCCGCCAGCAGCACCAGCAGAATCGTCAGCAGCGGGCTGTGTTCCAGCCATTCGCCGGGGCGAGTGCGCGGTTGCAGCGGTGGCAGGTTGAAGCTCGGGTCGATGCCGCAGGCTTTGGCATCGCGGGCCGAGTTCGGGCCTGGGGCGGTGGCGTAGGCAATGATCAGCGAGATCACGATCAGCGCCAGCAACATGACGCCGGACTGCCAGAGAAAGATGGTTTGCGTGAACGGTATCACCCCGGTGATCGACAGAATCGACGGCGGCAAACTGGCCGGGTTGGCCTGCAACTGCGCGGCGGACGACGACAGGCCCAGGGCCCACACCGCGCCAAGGCCCAGGTAGGCGGCAGCACCGGCGGCGCGATAATCCATTTTCAGGTCGACGCGGCGGGCGAGGGCGCGCACCAGCAAGCCGCCGAACACCAGCGACAAGCCCCAGTTCAGCAGCGACGCGACCATGGAAATCAGCGCCACCCACGCCACGGCGGAACGGCCGTTCTTGGGGATGCGCGCCAGACGGTCGATCAGCTTGACGGCGGGCGGCGAGCTGGCGACTACATAGCCGCCGATCACCACGAACGCCATCTGCATGGTGAACGGGATCAGGCTCCAGAACCCGTCACCGAAGGCCATCGCGGCGTCGGTGGGTTTGGCGCCCATGAACAGGGTGGCCACGGCGACGATGATCACCGCCAGGGCAGCAAACACCCAGGAATCAGGAAACCAGCGTTCGGCAAAACTTGAACAGCGCAGGGCAAAGCGGGCGGAGCGGGTATCTTCGATATCAGCAGCCACGGGAGTACCTCGAATTTTTATGTTTGTTGTGGTCTTCAGGGCTGCAAAGGCCTAACGCCGTTTTTATTGTGGGAGCGAGCCTGCTCGCGATGGTCGTAAACCATGACGCGTGTTTACTGATTAAACGCGTCGTTCTCGAGTCCATCGCGAGCAGGCTCGCTCCTACAGTTTTTGATCGGCACTGGCTGCAACGCCCGTCTGGACAGGCGCCAACAGTAAATCAATCGGTCAGAATTTGTGACGAAGTTTTACCGATACGGGACTATGGTCTAACGGGTTGTCCGCTGGCGCGTTTGCGTAGACCATGGGCGCCTTGGTTTTTTGCCCATGCCAGAGTTCTTTTGATGACTGCCCTTAACGATTCGCGCCCGGCACCGTTCAGCCGTTCGGACTACAAGACCCTAGGCCTTGCGGCCCTCGGCGGCGCGCTGGAAATCTACGATTTCATCATCTTCGTGTTTTTCGCCCTGACCCTCA
The DNA here is from genome assembly GCF_019956155.1 of Pseudomonas sp. BF-RE-22. Lineage (NCBI taxonomy): Bacteria > Pseudomonadati > Pseudomonadota > Gammaproteobacteria > Pseudomonadales > Pseudomonadaceae > Pseudomonas > Pseudomonas sp. BF-RE-22. Next base: position 15,628 of record NZ_JAHBDD010000014.1, read on the forward strand.
GTCAGCTGTTCTTCCCGCCGGAAATGCCTGAATGGCTGCGCCTGCTGCAAAGTTTCGGGATTTTTGTCACCGGTTACCTGGCGCGGCCGTTGGGCGGGATTCTGATGGCGCATTTCGCCGACCGGCTGGGGCGCAAGAAAGTCTTCAGCCTTAGCATTCTGATGATGGCGCTGCCGTGCCTGCTGATAGGCATCATGCCGACCTACGCCCAGATCGGTTATTTCGCACCCTTGCTGCTGTTGGTCCTGCGGGTACTGCAAGGCGCGGCGGTCGGCGGTGAAGTGCCGAGCGCCTGGGTGTTTGTCGCCGAGCACGCGCCGGCCGGGCATCGCGGTTATGCACTGGGTTTCCTTCAGGCCGGGTTGACCTTTGGCTACTTGATCGGCGCGCTGACAGCGACCTTTCTGGCACAGGCGTTCACCCCGGCGGAGATCCTCGATTTCGCATGGCGTTACCCGTTCCTGCTGGGCGGAGTATTTGGCGTGATAGGCGTCTGGCTGCGCCGCTGGCTCAATGAAACTCCGGTGTTCATGGCGATGCAGGCGAAGCGTGATGCCGCCGTCGAACTGCCACTGCGCACGGTCCTGCGTGAGCATCGCCTGGCCATTTTGCCGGCGATGATCCTCACCTGCGTGCTGACTTCAGCCGTGGTGGTGTTTGTGGTCATTACCCCGACCATGATGCAGAAAACCTTCGGCATGACCGCCAGCCACACCTTTGGCCTGAGCGCATTGGGCATCGTGTTCCTGAACATCGGCTGCGTGCTCGCCGGTTTGCTCGTCGACCGTATCGGCGCCTGGCGCACCGTGATGCTGTACAGCCTGCTGCTGCCGCTGGGCATCGGCGTGCTTTATACCTGCCTGATCATCGGCGGCAACTGGATCGGTCTGGCGTATGCGATTGCCGGCCTGAGTTGTGGCGTGGTCGGCGCGGTGCCGTCGGTGATGGTCAGCCTGTTCCCGGCGCGGATTCGCGTCTCGGGGATTTCCTTCACGTACAACATTGCCTACGCCGCGTGGGCGAGTATCACGCCGCTGTTGCTGATCGGTCTGATGCCGTGGAGCCCTTGGATCTGCGTGATTTTCTGCGCGGTGATGGGCGCGGTGGGCGTGAGCAGCGCGCTGTATTTCGGCGCGCGTACGCCGAGCACAGGCAATTGCCCGGCGGCTGGCGCCATCTGATTGAAGGTGGCGCTGCGTCCAAGACAACTATTTTTGTAGGACAACCCTGAAACACTCTTCAGAAAACATCCCCAAGGCCGATGGCTAGGCTGCATGCCGCTTTCTATCTCTGTCCATCGGTGCTTTCCCATGTTCAACAAACGCTTGAAGCAAGAGTTGTCGGCTCTTCGCGAAGAACTCTCCAGCCTTCAGCAAGTGAAGGAAAGTCTGGAAAGCGAGATGCTGGTCCTGACCCTGGATCCCGACGGGCGGATTCAATCGGTCAATCAGAATTTTCTCAGCGAGATGCTCTACAAGAGCCACGACCTGATCGATCGTCCTATCGAAGACATCGTTCCTGTTCACGTGAAGTCCGACGAATTCCATCACCGCTTCAAGGCTGCACTGACCCGAGGCGAGCACTTTGCCGGTGCGGTGCGCTTGTTGCGTGGCGATGGCCAGGAAGCCTGGTTGCGTTCGATTGTGCAGCCGGTGCGCTCCGGGGACGGGCGGATCAAGCACTTTTCGATTTACTCCAGTGACCTGACCCGCACCATCGAGGCATCCCGTGAACACGAGAACCTGATCGGCGCGCTGGTGCGCTCGACGGCGGTGATCGAGTTCGACCTCGCTGGCAATGTGTTGTCGGCCAACGACCGCTTCCTCAACGGCATGGGTTACAGCCTCGCGCAGATCAAAGGCAAACATCACCGTCTCTTCTGTGAAGCGCAGGAGCACACCAGTGCCGAGTATCAGGACTTCTGGCGTCGCCTGAATTCCGGGGAATTCGTGGCCGGCCGCTTCAAACGCATCGACAGCCACGGGCGTACGGTCTGGCTGGAGGCGTCCTACAACCCGGTGGTCGACGCCAATAACAAACTCTACAAAGTGGTGAAGTTCGCCACGGTGATCACCGATCAGGTCAATCAGGAGCTGGCCGTCGCTGAAGCGGCGAACATTGCCTACGGCACCTCGCAGCAAACCGATCAAAGCGCCCAGCGCGGCACGGCCGTGGTGACGCAAGCGGTGAACGTGATGCGCGACCTGGCCAAGCACATGCAAACGGCCGGCGAGGGCATCGAGGCCTTGAACGAGCAGTCGCTGGTGATCGGCACCATCGTCAAAACCATCAGCGGCATCGCCGAACAGACCAACCTGCTGGCACTCAACGCGGCGATCGAAGCGGCCCGTGCCGGTGAGCAGGGTCGTGGTTTTGCCGTGGTCGCGGACGAGGTCCGGCAATTGGCTTCGCGCACCAGTCAGGCCACCGATGAAATTGTCCTGGTGGTGCGTCAGAACCAGGACATGGCGCGTAATGCGGTGTCACTGATGACCGACGGCAAAACTCAGGCAGAGCAGGGGCTGGCGCTGGCGGCAGAGGCGGGCACGGTGATTGTCGAGATTCAGGACGGCGCGCAGAAAGTGGTGAACGCGGTCGGGCAGTTTGCCAACCAGCTAACGACTTGATGCCTGCGAACCGGGCGGATATCGCTACAATCGGCTCTTTTCCCAGGAGCAGATCCCATGAGCGCTTCCCATCGCCGTCCGGTTCCCTTGTCCAAGGCTTATCGCCTGCTCAACCATGGGCCGACCGTGCTGGTCAGTGCGGCCCATGACGGGCAGCGCAACATCATGGCGGCGGCCTGGGCCATGCCACTGGATTTCGAACCGCCGAAAATTGCCGTGGTGCTGGACAAGTCCACCTGGACCCGGCACCTGCTGGAAGCGTCGGGCACATTCGTGTTGAACGTACCCTGCGCTGCCCAGGCCGATATCGCGCAAACCGTCGGCTCGACCTCGGGCCTGGAGCTGACTCAAGGCCAGGGCCGGGACAAGTTCCAGACCTATGGCTTGCAGACCTTCAGCGGCGAGTTGATCGACGCGCCGATGCTCGAAGGCTGCGTGGCCTGGCTGGAATGCCGGTTGCTGCCGGAACCGAACAACCACCAACAATACGATCTGTTCCTGGCCGAAGTGATTGCGGCCCAGGCGGACGAGCGGGTGTTCAGCGACGGACGCTGGCATTTCGAGGGGCACGATGCTTTACGCACCTTGCACCACGTGGCGGGCGGGCATTTCCTGACCATCGGTGATCCGGTAGACGGCAAAGCCTTGCAGCCGTAAGACTTCAGACCCAGAGGTCATTCTCCGCCGTGCGCTCGCCACCCTTGTCGCCGGTGTTCAACACGCCCCGGGGTTCGATCAGCAGGAGTTTCACCTCTTGCTCGGCGAACGGCTTGTGCTCGATGCCCTTGGACACCACGTACATTTCGCCGGCGTTCACCAGCACGTGGCCATCACGAAAATCGATGCGCAACTGGCCTTCGAGCACGATGAAGGCTTCGTCGGTATCGAGGTGGTCGTGCCAGATGAAATCCCCCAGCAGCTTCACCACCTTGAACTGGTAGTCGTTCATTTCGGCAATGACGCGCGGTGTCCAGTGCGAGTCGATTCGTGAGATTTTTTCGGCGAAGTTCAAGCTTTCGTAAGCTTTCATGAAGCAGTTCTCGTGGTTGATCGTAGAACCACGGTAACCAGCGCAACGGCGCGCTTCTTGTACGATTGTGCGTGGCTCAGCGCCGGTGCATTTTCATCCAGCGCGCCGGTGACAAGCCGTAGGTTTTGCTGAACTGGCGGGTCATGTGGCTCTGGTCGGTGAAGCCGGCGATCAGCGCGGCACTGACCAGCGATTGGCCCTGAATCAGCAGCGAACGGACCAGGTCCAGGCGACGCATGGTCAGGTATCGATAAGGGCTGGTGCCGAACAACAGGCGAAAGTCCCGTGACAGGCTCCAGCGATCCCGACCGCTGTGGTGCGCCAGTTCTTCCAGGGTCACGGTGCGATCCAGGGCGCTGTGCATGTACTCCCGCGCGCGTTCTGCTGCCACATAATCGAAGCTTGGGCGCGTGGTGGTCACTCCGCCGACAGTGTTCAAGGCTTGCGCCAGATCGAACAGCGCGTCCTGTTCTTCCAGCGGTTCGAGCGGGCAATCGAGACTGCGCAGTAGCACTTGGGTGGCGGCGAACAGGCGTGGGTCGGTCGACAACCCGTTCTTGATGAACGGCAACGGCTGACCGCCGAGCATCTGCTGGATCAGCGCCGGTTCGATGTACATCATTCGGTAGTGGAAACCGCTCTCGGTCCCGGCCTCGCCATCGTGGACTTCGTCCGGGTGCAGCACCATCGTCCCGCCGGGCAGGCTGTGGCGCCAGGCGCCGCGGTACTGGTAACTCTGCACGCCGGCCAGGGTGTGACCGATGGCGTAGGTGTCGTGGCGGTGCAAGTCGTAGCCGTGACCTGCAAAAAACGCTTCGAAACGCTGCAGGCCGGAAACGTCGGGTGCGCGGTGGAACCAGTCATTGCGAGGCGGGTGTCGGGCCATGGTGATCGTTATCTTGAGCTTGATGCAGAACACGTTAGCTCAGTGACCGGTCGTCTGTCTGCTGGCGGATGGAAGGTCTCGCGCGAGTAGAAAACCGAGTGCAAATGTTGCAATGTGTTGCGCATCCTCTGCAGCCAAGAAGGCGACCCCCATTATGGAAATATCCCACCTGAGCTACGCCGCTCCGTTGTTGTCGCTGGCGCTGTTGTGGACGGTTGCGGTGGTGACGCCGGGGCCGAACTTCTTCAACATCGCGCAACTGGCAGCCAGTCAATCCAAACGTCACGGCGTGGTGGCTGCGCTGGGCGTGGCCACCGGCACGGTGCTCTGGGGGCTGGCGGGCGGGTTGGGCATCAAGTCGCTGTTCAGCGCGGCACCGACGCTTTACCTGAGCTTCAAGATTGCCGGTGGTTGTTACCTGATCTACCTCGGCTTGAAGCAGTTCAAGCGCAAACCGCCGGTTGCTGCGGGCGACAGCCGCTTGCTTGACGGCGCGAGGCGCACATTGTGGTCGGTGTATGGCCAGGGTTTTCTGGGCAACATGACCAACCCAAAATCCGCACTGTTCGTGGCGACGATCTTCGCGACCGCCATGCCCGCGACAGTGCCCCCGACATTGCTGGTGCTGGCCGTATTGACCATGGCGACGTTGTCGTTCAGTTGGTATTGCAGCGTGGCGCTGGTTTTCTCCAGCCGTCGGATGGCGCGGGTGTACGACCGTTCGCGCCAATGGCTGGATCGCTTTGCCGGCAGTTGCTACCTGTTGTTCGGTGCGCATCTGGTGGCCAGTCGCTAAGGAGTTCTGAATGAGCAAACTGCGGGTAGGCATTATTTTTGGCGGCCGTTCGGCGGAGCACGAAGTGTCGCTGCAATCGGCGAAAAACATCGTCGACGCACTGGATCGTTCGCGCTTCGATCCGGTGTTGATCGGTATCGATAAACAGGGTCATTGGCACTTGAACGACCCGTCGAATTTCCTGCTCAACCAGGAAAACCCGGCGCTGATCGCCCTCAACCAATCCAACCGCGAACTCGCCGTGGTGCCGGGCAAAACCCGTCAGCAATTGGTGGAGACTTCCAGTCAGGAGCTGTTGGGCCACGTTGATGTGATCTTCCCGATCGTCCACGGCACGCTGGGTGAAGACGGTTGCCTGCAAGGGTTGCTGCGCATGGCCGATCTGCCGTTTGTCGGCTCCGATGTGCTGGGCTCTGCGGTGTGCATGGACAAGGACATCAGCAAACGCCTGCTGCGCGATGCCGGGTTGGCGGTGACGCCGTTCGTGACCCTGACCCGCGCAACCGCCAAGCGCACCGGGTTCGCCGAGGTCCGGGGCAAACTCGGGCTGCCGCTGTTCGTCAAACCGGCGAATCAGGGCTCTTCGGTGGGTGTGAGCAAGGTCAACGATGAGGCCGAGTACACGGCAGCGATCGAATTGGCCTTGGGTTTCGATGAGAAAGTGCTGGTCGAATCTGCCGTCAGCGGTCGCGAGATCGAATGCGCGGTGCTCGGCAACGAAGACGCTATCGCCAGTGGTTGTGGCGAAATTGTCGTGCGTAGCGGGTTTTATTCCTACGACAGCAAGTACATCGACGCACAGGCCGCGCAAGTGGTGGTTCCGGCTGACATCAGCACCGAAGCCAGCGAACGCATTCGTGCCCTGGCCGTCGAGGCGTTTCAGGTGCTCGGCTGCTCCGGGCTGGCGCGGGTCGATGTGTTCCTGACGGACAGCGGTGAAGTACTGATCAACGAGATCAACTCGCTGCCCGGTTTCACCCGCATCAGCATGTACCCCAAGCTGTGGCAGGCCACGGGCATGACGTACAGCGAGCTGGTCAGTCGTCTGATCGAGCTGGCGCTGGAGAAGCACAAGGCACGGCAGGTGTTGAAGATTTCTCGTTAGTTTGCGTGCGATTGTTCAGGCTCAGCCTCTCAAACGACGTATTTCCCTGTAGGAGCTGGCTTGCCAGCGAAGATCGTCAACGATAACGCGTGCTATCTGAATGACCGCGTTCTCCAGACGTTTTTCGCGAGCAAGCTCGCTCCGGCAACGGATTCAGGAGCATCCGGCTTTCAGCACTGCGCAGGACTCAATCCCCCAACGCTTCTCCCTCCCGCCGCGGATCCGCTCCACCCGCAAGCGACGCTTTCCCCTGTGCATCCCTGACCCGGACAATCGCCTGCGTCCCGCTGGTCATGTCGATTTCGCTCACGTTGTGCCCCTTGTCCTTCAGCGCCTGAATCAGCTCGGCGCTGAACTGCCCGCGTTCCAGTTCGGTCGGGCCGTTGCGGCTGCCGAAGTTGGGCAGGTTGATGGCGGTTTGCGGGTCGAGGTTCCAGTCGAGCAGGCCCAAGGTCGATTTGGCCACGTACTCGATGATTTGCGAGCCGCCGGGAGAGCCGATGGTGGCGAGGAATTCGCCGCTCTGGCGGTCGAAGATCAGGGTCGGCGCCATGGACGAGCGCGGGCGTTTGCCGGGCTCGACGCGGTTGGCGACCTTTTGCCCGTTTTCTTCGGGGATGAACGAGAAGTCGGTCATCTGGTTGTTGAGCAGAAAGCCCTGGACCATCAGGTGTGAGCCGAAGGCGGATTCGACCGTGGTGGTCATCGACACCGCACCGCCCAGGTCATCGACCGCCACCACCTGAGAGGTGGAAATGCGCAGTGGCGAGCGGTCCGGCGCGTAGGCGACCTGAATGCCCGGTGGGGTGCCGGGTTTGGCCGTGCCCATGCTGCGATCACCGATCAGGGCGGCGCGGCTGGCCAGATAGGTCGGGTCCACCAGGCCCTTGACCGGGACGGGCACGAAGTCGCTGTCGGCGACGTACTGTGCACGGTCGGCGTAGGCGAGGCGCTCGGCTTCGGAGATCAGGTGCACGGCTTCAGGGGCCGGTTCGATGCCGGCGGGTTGGGCGCTTTTGACTGGCTTCAGTGCCGCCAGGGCATAACGCGGGTCGCGGGCTTCCAGCGCCTGCAAGGTGCCGAGAATCTGCGCCACGGCGATCCCGCCCGACGACGGTGGCGGCATGCCGCAGACTTGCCAGCGTTTGTAATCGGTGCACAGCGGTGCGCGTTCTTTGGCGGTGTAGCCGTTGAGGTCGTTCAGCGACAGCGTGCCGGGGTTGGCGTGGCCCTGAACCTTGGCGACGATTTCCTGCGCGATGGGGCCTTTGTACAGCGCATCGGGACCTTCCTTGGCGATGCGTTTGAACACAGCGGCCAGTGCCGGATTTTTCAGTGAGGTGCCGACGGCTTTCGGGCTGCCATCCGCGTTCAGGAAGTACGCCATCATGTCCGGCGAGCGCTGCATGGACGAATCCGAAGCAATCAACTGATGCAGGCGCGGCGAGATGGCGAAGCCTTGTTCCGCGAGTTTGATCGCCGGCTCGAACAGCTGCGCCCAAGGCAGGCGACCGTGTTTTTGATGGGCCAGTTCCAGCGCCCGCAACACGCCCGGCGTGCCGACCGAGCGACCGCCAATCTGCGCCTGAGTGAACGGCATCGGTTTGCCATCGGCCTGCAGGAACAGCTTCTCGGTGGCGCCGGCCGGTGCGGTTTCGCGACCGTCGTACGTGCGCACGTTTTTGCCATCCCACAACACAATCAACGCGCCACCACCGATACCCGACGATTGTGGCTCGACCAGCGTCAGCACTGCTTGCATGGCGATGGCGGCATCAATCGCCGAACCGCCCTGACGCAGCATCGCCCGTCCGGCTTCGGCAGCGAGTGGGTTGGCTGCTGCTGCCATGTGTTTTGAGGCGTGGCGGGTTTGCAGGTCGGTGCGATAGCCCGAGGCGGTTTCCGGTGCGACCGGTAAGGTCGAGGAGGGCGGGGCACTGCACGCCGCGAGGATTAATGCACTGGCAATCAGCGAAAGGGCTGACAGGCGATAGCGGCTCAAATGAAGGGTTGAGAACACGCGGGGCACTCCGTCCGTGGGAAAAGTTCAGGGGACTTTATCGGCCGACAGGAAGCGACGCAAACCACAGGACGTTTTGTCCTTCATCCATTGACGGATTTTCTGTAGGGTCGAGGGCAACAGGCAGGCCAGAAAACAAACAAGAGGCAGACATGCAGACCGACTTTCCCACCCAGCCCGGCTATCGCACCCAGCGTGAACAGTTTCTGGCCGCAGCGACCACGGCCGGCGCGACGCTGACTGAGTACCCGCACCCGCTCAAAGGGCCGTTCGGTGAGCCGTTGAGCACCGATGTGGCGGTGCTCGGAGATCCGGGCGCCAAACGCTTGCTGATCGCGTTGAGCGGCACTCACGGGGTCGAAGGTTTCTATGGTTCGGGCTGTCAGATCAAATGGATGCAGGAGTTGGGCAAGCGTTCACTGCCGGCTGATGTCGCCGTGGTGTTCGTTCATCTGATCAATCCCTGGGGCACGGCGTGGTTGCGCCGGGTCAACGAAGACAACATCGACCTGAACCGCAATCACCTGAACTTTGAACATCCACTGCCGGACAACCGGGCCTACGCCGCGCTGCATGAGATCTATGCCTGCACTGAGTTGGCAGGCCCCGAGCGTGATCACGCCGATGCGCTGCTTAACCAGCAGATCCACGATCACGGCTGGCCGGCGGTGATGTCGATTGTCGAGGGCGGCCAGCACAGTCATCCCGATGGTCTGTTTTATGGCGGGCGGGCACCGGCCTGGTCGAACCGTACGTTGCATCAGATCCTGCAAAAGCATGTCGCCCACGCCGAGGTCGCGATGTGCTTTGACCTGCACACCGGCGCCGGGGAGTACGGCCATCCGATGTTGCTGACCATCACCGAGTCGGCTTACCCGGCGTTGCCAGAGGCGCAGGCCATTTACGGGCCATGGCTCTACACGCTGCTGACCGGTGCCGATACGCTGAGCGAAACCGGCGTGGCCGCGACGGCAACCGGCTACACCTCGCAGGCGCTGATCGATGCGTTGCCGCAGGTGCGCCTGATGCCCTTCGTGATTGAGTGCGGGACGTATCCGGGGGCCGAGGTTCATCGTCATCTGCGTGACGATCATTGGCTGCATCTGCACGGCAATCCCGGCGATGCCGTGGGGCGCGAGATCAAACTGAATCTGCTGGAACAGTTCTATCCTGCCGACAGCGACTGGCAGGCGATGGTCTGGTTGCGTACGTGGCAGATATGGGAGCGGGCGTTGTCGGCGCTGGCGGCAATGCGTTCCTGACAGGCGTTGTGGTCCGGTTCAGGTTTTGTGGAGCCTGTCAGGCCGCCATCGCCGGCAAGCCGGCTCCTACAGGTTTTGTGTCGGGCAAAGAGTTCGCGCACGACACATGCCCGTGTATGTGTTGGCCAAAGAATCCGTGCACTTTTCTCCGGGCATAAAAAAACGGCCTACCTTTCGGTAAGCCGTTTTTAGTACTTGGTGGCTACACAGGGACTTGAACCCCGGACCCCAGCATTATGAATGCTATGCTCTAACCAACTGAGCTATGTAGCCAAGTGGCGCGCATTATTCACCGGTAATGCAGATGCGTCAAGCGTAAATCTAAAATATTTCTCTACACTTTCAACCGCTTATCCTCCAGAGCCGAAAAACCGGACCGGGGGAGGGCGTCAACCGAGCTGGAATCTCCCGGTATTGGCACTCAGGGCCTTGCTGCCCTGGCTCAAGGTGTCCGCCGCCAGGTTCACCGCCCGCGCGCCTTCGAGCAAGCGGACAGCCGCCTGATCGACCTGCTGGATGTTGCCGCTGACTTCGTCGGCAGTGGTCGCTTGCTCGTCGACCGCCGTGGCAATTTGCGCCAACGTGTCGGTGACACTCTGCACGGCACTGGCGATTTCCCCCAGTCGTTCGCCGAGGCCAGTGACTGCTTGCGCATCGGATTGCGCCTGGCCACAGGCGGCTTCCATCAGGCTCACGGCTTCGTTCACCGTGTTGCGCAGGCTGTCGACGGTACCGGCGATCTGCGCGGTGGACGATTGGGTGCGCTGCGAGAGGCTGCGCACTTCATCGGCCACCACCGCAAAGCCACGGCCCTGCTCACCGGCACGCGCGGCCTCGATCGCCGCGTTGAGCGCCAACAGGTTGGTCTGCTCGGCGACACCGCGAATGGTGTCGACCACCAACTGAATCTGCTGCCCTTGTTCGCTGACCCGTCCGAGTGCAGCCGCCGTGTCGTTCAAACGCTGGTTGAGCTGCTGGATGCTCGCCGTTGTACGCTGGCTGTCACGGCTGCTGTCGGCAGCAATGCGCTGGGTATGCTGAGCGCTGCCGGAGGCCTGTTCGCAACTCTGGGCAACCCCTTGGGAAGTGGCGGCCAATTGCGTTGCCGCTGCCGCGATCTGACTGATCTGCAACTGCTGCGCTTCAACCTCGCCCAACGCGCCGCTGGAATGGTGATTGAGCGTGCGCACCGCGTTACTCAGCTGCAAGGTTTCATGATCGACCCCCAACAGACTGTTGCGCAGTTGCACCACCGCAACGTTGAGCGCGGTGCTGATCGCCGCCAGTTCGTCGCGGCCTTCAACCGGCACTTGCAGGCTCAGATTGCCGTCGCGCAAGGCTTCGGCCAGCAGCGTGATGCCGCTGGCGCTGCGGCGGATCGAAGCCTGCAAGCAGATGAACAGGTACAGCGCGGCCAGCAGCAGGCAACCAAAGATCACGGCCACCAGAATGAACTGGCGGATCGCCGAGCCATGGTAGTAATCCAGACGCTGATCCAGCGAGACCAACGACTGCTGACGCAGCGAGGCGAGGTCGGTGAGCAGGCTGTCCAGGCTGCGTTCGAACTCCTCGGGTTTGAGTTTGATGCTGCCGCCAAACACGCCGTCATCGAGGACTTTCAGCTCGGCGTCGAGGTGTTTGAGGTTGTCATGGTACTGCCCGGCCCACGCCTGCAAGGCACTGGGCAGGCGCGCTTCCAGCAGGCCGGCGGTTTTGACAAGCTGCTCGCGGGCGTCGCCGATGCGGCTGCGCAGGTCGCGCAATTGCAGGCGGCTTTGCAGGGTGAATTGCCCGGACACCACCGACGCCTGGCCGACGCTGGCCAGACGGCCGACGCGCTCGATCAGGTCCGGCGCGTGTTGCGTCGAGATCTGCGTCAGCAGGTAGGTTTCCAGCCACGGCGCGAGGGTCAGGCGATTGTCCATGGCGATCTGCTCGCGCAGGGCCTGCAGGGCACTCAAGGCGTTAGTGAAACGGTCGTAACCGTCCGGCCACCAGCCGACGCTGCTCAGGCTTTTCGAGTCGAGGCCGTTGAGCGCGGTTTGCAGGGTTTGATAGCGGGCCAGGGTTTCGCCCTCGGCGCCTTCGGTTTGCAACGCGTTGCCAAGGTCCGTGGTGGCTTGCGCGACCGCCGGCTGAACGGCATCGAACGCCGCCATCGCGGCGAGGGTGGCCGGTGTCGGTTGGCGATTGGTCTCGGTGGCACGCCAGCGCGCGGCGCGATCACGCTGGGCGGCGAGCAGGTTATCCAGCGCATCCAGCGCGAGCAGTTGCCGAACCCCGGCACGTTCGCCGGAAATCAGGTTCAGTTTGGCGCGATAGTCCTGGCCGATCATCAGCAGGCTACCCGCCAGTGGCAGGATAAACAGCAGAAACAACAACTGAAATTTACGGGCGAAGCCGAAACGCCCCAGCAACCCGATCCCCGGAGATAAAAAAGCCTGCATGCCCCATGACTCCTCTGGACACCACGCACCAATGGCGTGCGTCGAGGTCGTTGCGACCGCGACTCGTGCCCTTTTTAAAGGCCTCGAAAGTTCACCCTCGCCAGCTCTGTAGGCCGACTCTGTAGCGAAACTTCCCATTCTCGGTGCCCTTTGTAAGGGCGCCGCGTTGAAGCGGATAACAAGGCAAGATTCAGACCATGGCGTTGCGCTATTACTTGCGGAAATTAGTTCGTTAGCTGGCTAAGGGGATGGCGCTGCTGCACTGAAAAATGGCACATTGACGCACCTGCCCGTGTGCACCCATCTGTTGTACGGAAACTCCCATGGCTATCAGCAATGCCCAGACCGGCGCGACGCCGGCATCCGCGACGTCACAAAGCAGCCCTCTGGTCATGCGCATCATCGGTGCCGTGGCGCTGGCGCATTTGATCAACGACCTGATTCAGTCGGTGCTGCCGTCGATCTACCCGATGCTCAAGGCCAACTACGGCCTGACCTTCACCCAGGTCGGCCTGATCACCCTGACCTTTCAACTGACGGCTTCGCTGTTGCAACCGTGGGTCGGTTACCACACCGATCGTCATCCCAAGCCCTGGCTGCTTCCGGCCGGTACGGTGTGTACGTTGATTGGTATTTTGATGATGTCGGTGGTCGGCAGCTTTCCGATGATCCTGCTGGCGGCAGGGCTGATCGGTATTGGTTCCTCGACCTTTCACCCGGAAGCCTCCCGTGTGGCGCGACTGGCTTCGGGCGGGCGCTTCGGTCTGGCGCAATCGACGTTCCAGGTGGGCGGTAACGCGGGTTCGGCCTTTGGCCCATTGCTGGCGGCGGCGATCATCATTCCGTTCGGCCAGGGCCATGTGGCGTGGTTCGGCTTGTTCGCGTTGTTTGCGCTGTTCGTGCTCTACCGGATCAGCCGTTGGTACGCCAATCACTTGAACCTGTTCAAGCTCAAGCAAGGTCAGGCGGCCACTCATGGCTTGTCGAAGGGCCGGGTCACGAGTGCGCTGGTGGTGCTTGGGCTGCTGGTGTTCTCCAAGTATTTCTACATGGCCAGTCTGACCAGTTACTTCACCTTTTACCTGATCGAGAAATTCGACCTCTCGGTGGCCAGTTCGCAGCTGCATTTGTTCCTGTTTCTGGGGGCGGTGGCGGCGGGGACTTTCTTCGGCGGGCCGATTGGCGACAAGATCGGACGTAAGGCGGTGATCTGGTTTTCGATCCTTGGGGTTGCGCCGTTCACCCTGATCCTGCCGCATGTTGATTTGTTCTGGACCAGCATTCTGAGCGTGGTGATTGGCTTCATCCTGGCCTCGGCATTCTCGGCCATTGTGGTTTATGCACAGGAATTGGTGCCGGGTAATGTCGGGATGATTGCCGGGGTGTTCTTCGGGCTGATGTTCGGTTTCGGCGGGATTGGCGCGGCGTTGCTGGGGCATCTGGCGGACGTGCACGGCATCGAATACGTGTACTTCCTGTGCTCGTTCCTGCCGTTGTTGGGCGTGTTGGCGATCTTCCTGCCAAGAACCAAAAAGGCCTGATCTACACATTTCTTCTGTAGGAGCCGGCTTGCTGGCGATGAACGATCACGCGGACTGGCTGGTTAACCGCGGTGTCTGGATCGTCGGAACGCCGCCCGCAGCAAGCCGGCTCCTACAGGATTGCGGTGAACGGGATTTCAGGCACAAAAAAGCCGCGTATCAAACGCGGCTTTTTCTTGGGCGGGTGTTTTTACACGTTGAAACGGAAGTGCATCACGTCGCCGTCTTTAACGATGTAGTCCTTGCCTTCCAGACGCCATTTACCGGCTTCTTTGGTGCCGGCTTCGCCCTTGTACTGGATGAAGTCGTCGTAGGCGATGACTTCGGCGCGGATGAAGCCTTTTTCGAAGTCGGTGTGGATCACGCCAGCGGCTTGCGGTGCGGTGGCACCAACGCGGACGGTCCAGGCGCGGACTTCTTCGACACCGGCGGTGAAGTAGGTCTGCAGGTGCAGCATTTCGTAGCCGGCGCGGATCACGCGGTTCAGGCCAGGCTCTTCGAGGCCAAGGGCTTCGAGGAACATGTCTTTCTCTTCGCCGTCATCCAGCTCGGCAATTTCCGCTTCGATCTTGTTGCACACCGGAACAACCACGGCGCCTTCTTCTTCGGCGATGGCGCGGACCACGTCCAGGTGCGGGTTGTTTTCGAAACCGTCTTCAGCGACGTTAGCGATGTACATGACCGGTTTGGTGGTCAGCAGGTGGAAGCCCTTGATCACCGCTTTCTCGTCGGTGCCCATGCTCTTCATCAGGCTGCGCGCTGGCTTGCCTTCGGTGAAGTGAGCGATCAGTTGCTCCAGCAGGCCTTTCTGGACCACTGCGTCCTTGTCACCGCCCTTGGCGTTGCGTGCGACTTTCTGCAGTTGCTTCTCGCAGCTGTCGAGGTCAGCGAAGATCAGTTCCAGGTCGATGATTTCGATGTCGCGTTTCGGGTCGACGCTGTTGGAGACGTGAATCACGTTCTCGTCTTCGAAGCAGCGGACCACGTGGGCGATGGCATCGGTTTCACGGATGTTGGCCAGGAACTTGTTGCCCAGGCCTTCACCTTTCGAGGCGCCGGCAACGAGGCCCGCGATGTCGACGAATTCCATGGTGGTCGGCAGGATGCGCTTTGGTTTGACGATGGCCGCCAAGGCGTCCAGACGCGGATCCGGCATCGGCACGATACCGCTGTTCGGCTCGATGGTGCAGAAGGGGAAGTTCTCGGCCGCGATCCCGGATTTGGTCAGGGCGTTGAACAGGGTGGACTTACCGACGTTAGGCAGGCCGACGATGCCGCAATTGAATCCCATGGTGTTTTCCCCGAGGAGTAGAGTCAGGCCTTCTGGCTGTGCAGGTTTTTCATCGCGCGGTTCCATTCCCCGGCGAGGATATCCGGCAGCACGCCGAGGGCAAAGTCGATGCTGGCATCGAGTTTTTCCTGTTCGGCGCGTGGCGCACGACCCAGGACGAAATTTGAAACCATACTGGCTACGCCCGGATGGCCAATGCCAAGCCGCAAGCGGTAGAAGGTATTCTGATTGCCCAGTTGCGCGATGATGTCGCGCAACCCGTTGTGACCGCCATGGCCGCCGCCCTGTTTGAGTTTGGCTACGCCCGGTGGCAGGTCGAGTTCGTCATGCGCCACGAGGATTTCTTCAGGCTTGATGCGGAAGAAACCGGCGAGTGCCGCCACGGCCTGGCCGCTGCGGTTCATGTACGTGGTGGGAATCAGCAGGCGAACATCCTGACCCTGGTGCGAATAGCGCCCGGTCAGGCCGAAATATTTGCGGTCCGCCACAAGGTTGACGCCTTGTGCGTTCGCGATGCGCTCAACAAAAAGGGCCCCTGCGTTATGCCGGGTCTGTTCGTATTCAGCGCCTGGATTTCCCAGGCCAACGATCAGTTTGATGGCAGTCACGATAGGGGCCCTTCTTTGGAGTGGTGGATAACATCGCCGCAATCCGGGTGTGCGGCGAAAGTGGACGACAAGTGCTCATTTACCATTATGTAAACTCCGCGTTCTCGCCCGCTTTCTCGCTACGTTCCAGTCCGCGATGTTACCGGGTCACTCCGGCATCACAGAGTGAATTACTCTGCAGCGCCTTCAGCAGCTTCTGGAGCAACACGTGGAGCGTGGACGTTGGCAACAGCCTTGTCATCGCCGTGTGCCAGAGCAACAAACTCAACGCCTTTAGGGGCTTTGAGGTCGGACAGGTGAATGATCGAACCGATTTCGGCGTTAGCCAGGTCGACTTCGATGAATTCAGGCAGGTCTTTTGGCAGGCAGGTCACTTCGATTTCAGCAACAACGTGCGAAATCTCGCCGCCTTTCTTCGCTGGTGCTTCTTCGTTGATGAAGTGCACTGGAACGATAGCGGTCAGCTTTTGGCCGGCAACTACGCGTACGAAGTCAGCGTGCATCACGTGGCCTTTGGCCGGGTGACGCTGCAGAGCTTTGATGATTACGTTTTGCTTGGTGCCGCCAACGTTCAGCTCGATGATGTGGCTGTAAGCCGCTTCGTTTTCGAGCAGTTTGGCAACTTCTTTAGCCAGCATGCTGATGGATTCAGGGGCTTTTTCGCCACCGTAAACTACAGCTGGTACCAGGCTTGCGAGACGACGCAGGCGGCGGCTCGCACCTTTCCCCAGGTCGGAACGCACTTCAGCATTCAGAGTAAAATCGTTCATGTTGTATCTCCAAAATAACCACATTCGCCCCAGCGTTTGCGACCAGCGCTAAAGGCGATATGGGCAAAAAAGCCCCGCCCCGACAGGAATGCCGGGGCGGGGCGCTTTTCGTCAACGAGCTGTTCGAGAAGGGCAGGGCCCTTAACGGAACATCGCGCTGATCGATTCTTCATTGCTGATGCGGCGGACCGCTTCGGCAACAACCGGCGCGATATCCAGTTGACGGATACGCGAGCAGGCTTGAGCAGCAGCGGACAACGGGATGGTGTTAGTCACCACCAGTTCGTCCAGCATGGAATTTTCAATGTTTTCGATCGCCCGACCGGACAGCACAGGGTGTGTGCAGTAGGCGAAAACCTTGGCAGCGCCATGCTCTTTCAAAGCCTTTGCCGCGTGGCACAGAGTGCCGGCGGTATCGACCATGTCATCGACCAGAATACAGGTACGCCCTTCGACATCACCGATGATATGCATCACTTCAGAGTGATTGGCTTTCTCACGGCGTTTGTCGATGATCCCGAGATCCACGCCCAGGGATTTGGCAACAGCACGTGCACGCACGACGCCGCCAATGTCCGGGGACACGATCATCAGGTTTTCGAAGCGCTGATCTTCAATGTCATCCACCAGAACGGGGGAGCCGTAGATGTTATCTACCGGAATATCGAAGAAACCCTGGATTTGGTCAGCATGCAGATCAACCGTGAGAACACGGTCGATGCCGACTACGGTAAGCATGTCAGCAACGACTTTCGCGCTGATAGCCACACGTGCGGAACGCGGACGGCGATCCTGACGGGCATAACCAAAGTAAGGAATAACAGCAGTAATACGAGTAGCCGAGGAGCGGCGGAAGGCATCAGCCATCACTACCAGTTCCATCAGGTTATCGTTGGTCGGAGCGCAAGTCGGCTGAATAATGAAGACATCTTTACCGCGGACGTTTTCATTGATCTCGGCTGTAATCTCGCCGTCGGAAAACTTACCGACAGAGATGTCACCGAGAGGGATATGCAGCTGACGTACGACACGCCGAGCCAGATCGGGGTTAGCATTCCCCGTAAAGACCATCATCTTGGACACGCGCAGTACCTAGAGGCTGAGGGTAACCTGGATGAGTATAGAAAATGGCAGGGGCGGCTGGATTCGAACCAACGCATGGCAGGATCAAAACCTGCTGCCTTACCGCTTGGCGACGCCCCTGTATCTGTTGCAACGATTACCCAGTAATCGGTTCCTTTAGAGCAGACTTTGCAGCTTGCGATGCAACATCGAAACGTTGCTTCCCTTTGCTACAAACCCTGTAAGGGTCTCTGTAAGAAGGGCCGAGACTTTATCAGCTTCAGCTTTGCTTGGGAAGCCCCCAAACACACAACTTCCAGTTCCGGTGAGTTTTGCTTCGGTAAAATTACCTAACAAATTCAATGCGTTACGTACATCTGGATAACGCCTTGCTACCACCGGTAAGCAGTCATTTCGACTGTTTCCCTTGGGAACGGGGCGCACTTTAATGGGAGAAGAGTTACGTGTCAACAACGGATCTGAAAAAATTTCTGCTGTACTTACAGATACTTGCGGCACAAGCACGAGATACCACGGTTCTTCGGGGTCTACAGGGGTGAGTTTCTCTCCCACACCCTCGGCGAAAGCCGCGTGGCCACGCACGAAAACCGGGACGTCGGCGCCCAGCGTCAAGCCCAGTGCGGCCAGTCGATCCTCATCCCAACCCAGTTGCCAGAGGTGATTGAGCCCGAGCAAAGTCGTCGCGGCATTTGAACTGCCGCCACCGATGCCGCCGCCCATTGGCAGGATTTTTTCGATCCAGATGTCGATGCCGAGCGAACAACCGGATTGCTCCTGAAGTTTTTTTGCCGCTCGAACAATCAGATTGCTGTCGTGCGGTACGCCATCGAATTCAGTGTGCAGTTGAATCACACCGTCGTCGCGCACGGCGAAAGTGATTTCATCGCCGTAGTCGAGAAACTGAAAAATCGTCTGCAACTCGTGGTAACCGTCTTCACGGCGACCGAGGATGTGCAGCATCAGATTGAGTTTGGCCGGGGAGGGCAGCGTCAAGCGTGGGGTCGTCATGTTCATTGCCCCAGTTTGCGCGGTTGCCATTCCTTGATCACCAGCGTGACATCAAGGTCGGTGCCATGCAGTTTGATCCGCTCGGGCAGCCAAAAGCCGTTTTGCTCGGCGTAACTCAGGTATTCGACTTGCCAGCCATCCTGTTCCAGATTGGCCAGGCGGCTATCGGTGTCCAGGGTCAGGCGGCTCTTGCTGTCCGGCGCCGGGAGTCCGCGGACCCACCACGCCAGATGGGACACCGGCAACTTCCAGCCGAGCTGTTCTTCGAGCAGCACTTCCGGCGTAGGCGCTTCATAGCGCCCCTGATTGGCGACTTCCAGCGAAACCTTTCCGGGGTGTCCGGTCAGGCGTGCGGCGCCGCGACCCAGGGGGCCCGAAAGGCGAATGTCGTAATAGGACTGGCGCTGCAACCAGAACAGCGTGCCGCTGCCCGAGTCTTTTGGCGCGCGAATGCCGATCTTGCCGTTGATCTGCCAGCCGTCGAGGCCGGTCAGTTGTTCTTTGTGAACGCGCCACAGGCCGGCGTCGCCCTGACCCTGTACCGATTCGCGGGCACCGAAGCCCGCGCAACCGGCGAGCAGGGCGATGAAACTGAAAACGATGAAGTGGCGCAAAAACATAAGCTTAAAGAGTCTCTGATCCGGTCAGGCGCTTGATGGTGCCGCGCAGGATTGGGCTGTCGGGTTGTTCCTTGAGGAACTTGCCCCAGATTTGTTTGGCTTCGCGTTGTTTGCCATTGGCCCACAGGACTTCGCCGAGGTGAGCGGCCACTTCCTGGTCGGGAAAACGATCCAGTGCCTTGCGCAGCAGTTTTTCCGCTTCGTCGAGATTGCCCATGCGGAAATTCACCCAGCCGAGGCTGTCGAGTACCGCCGGGTCTTCCGGATTGATCTGGTGCGCCTGTTCGATCAGGGCCTTGGCTTCGGCATAACGCGTCGTGCGGTCGGACAAGGTGTAGCCGAGGGCGTTCAGTGCCATGGCGTTGTCCGGGTCGCGCTTGATGATCAGCCGCAGGTCTTTTTCCATCTGCGCCAGGTCATTGCGTTTTTCCGCCTGCATGGCGCGGGTGTACAGCAGATTCAGATCGTCCGGGTATTGCTGCAAGGCTTTATGCAGAACATTCCAGGCCTTGTCCCCCTGTTTATTGGCGGACAGGGTTTCGGCTTCGATCAGATACAGCTGAATCGCGTAATCGGGTTGTTCGTCACGCTCGGCCGCCAGGCGGCTTTGCGCTTCGGCGGTCTTGCCGTTGTTCATCAGGATATCGGCCTGACGCAACTGTGCCGGCAGGTAGTCGTTGCCCGGGCCGACCTTGGCGTATTCGATCAGGGCGCCCTGGGGATCGTTGCGCTCTTCAGCGATACGGCCGAGGTTCAGGTGTGCCGAGTCGACATGGCTTTCTCGGGCGATCAGGTCTTCCAGGTAGCCCTTGGCCTCGTCCCAGGCCTTGGCTTCCAGGCATACCAGCGCCAGGGAGTAACGCAATTCGTCGTCTTCGGGGTACTGCTGAACCAGGCTCGAAAACTCGACTTTGGCGTCGTCCATCCGGTCCTGTTCGACCAGCATGCGGGCATACGTCAGGCGCAGGCGTTTGTCGTCCGGGTATTTCTTGATGCTTTTTTGCAGCAGCGGCAACGCTTCATCACCACGATTGAGCGTTTGCAGCAGGCGTGCGCGCAGCAGAATCGGGGCTATTTCGCCGTCATCCGGCGGGTTGTCTTCCAGCAGCGTCAGTGCACCTTTGCTGTCGCCGTCCTGTTGCATCAACAAGGCCTTGCCGAAAATCAGCTGGCTGTTGTTGGGATGACGCTGCAACAAACGGTCAAAACTTTTCATCAGGCCGTTGCGGGTTTCCTGATCGGTATCGGCCGCAGACAGGGCCAGGAAATCGAAATGCGTGTCGCCCTTGCCTTGAAGGACTTTCTCCATATAGGCCATGGAGTCGTCATAACGCCCGGCGCGCGCCAGTTGCACGGCCGCGGCCCGTTGCGCCTCGAGGTCGTCCGGGGCGTTTTTCGCCCAGATCAGCGCGGTATCCAGGGCGGCCTGATCGGCGCCCAGGTACTCGGCGATGCGAAACGCGCGTTCGGAGATGCCCGGATCCTGGGTGTTGATGGCCTGGGTCACGTAGTTGTCCAGCGCAATGTCGAAACGATTGCGTTGGCCAGCCAGTTCGGCGCTCAACAGGCTGAAGATGGTTTCTTCGCTGAACGAGCTGTAGACCTTGGGCTTTTCAGGGGCCGGAGTGCTGTCTTCGACCGGCGACGTACCGTCCGACGAAACGGGTGCCAAGGCCTGGCAGCCGCTGAGGAAGACAAAAGCGAGGAGCAACGCGGAAGATCTATTCATATAGGAAGAGGACGACTAACCTGCGGTCAGATCATCATGACACAAGCCTTCGGCCAAACATAACCGGCCGGGCATTTTCCCTGAAGCACGCGACAAACCCCTGTAGGAGCCGGCTTGCTGCGGGCGGCGTTCCGACGATGGACTTGCAGGCGCCGCATCCTTTCCAGGAATAAATGCGCCATCGTTCACGACCATCGCCAGCAAGCCGGCTCCTACAAAGGTTGCGTGGAAGTCGGGTAAACGAGAACCGCTCGCAAAGTCGGGCATCGGCTACCAGGTCAATAGAGATCGAGTAGTTGTTCTGAATCTGTCGAAGTAGGACAATTGCCGGCTTCACGTCACCATCAGCGACCTTGAATGGCCTTCCTTGCACTCGGTATTAACCACAAGACTGCTTCAGTAGACGTCCGCGAGCGCGTGGCCTTTACCCCTGAGCAGCTGGTGGAGGCCTTGCAGCAGCTCTGCCGACTCACCGACAGCCGCGAAGCTGCGATCCTCTCCACCTGCAATCGCAGTGAACTCTATATAGAACAGGATCACCTTTCGGCGGACATCGTGCTGCGCTGGCTGGCCGATTATCACCATCTGAGCCTCGACGAGCTGCGCGCGAGCGCTTATGTGCACGAAGATGATGCGGCAGTTCGTCACATGATGCGGGTCGCCTCCGGGCTCGATTCGCTGGTGCTGGGCGAACCGCAGATCCTCGGCCAGATGAAATCCTGCTACGCCGTGGCCCGCGAGGCCGGCACCATCGGTCCGCTGCTCGGGCGTTTGTTCCAGGCCACGTTCAATGCGGCCAAACAAGTGCGCACCGACACCGCCATCGGCGAAAACCCGGTGTCCGTGGCGTTTGCCGCAGTCAGCCTGGCGAAACAGATTTTCAGCGACCTGCAACGCAGCCAGGCCTTGCTGATCGGTGCCGGCGAGACCATCACCCTGGTCGCCCGCCATCTGCACGAACTGGGGGTAAAACGCATCGTCGTCGCCAACCGCACCCTGGAGCGCGCAAGCATTCTGGCCGAGCAGTTTGGCGCCCATGCCGTGTTGCTCTCGGACATTCCGGCCGAACTGGTGCGTAGCGACATCGTCATCAGTTCCACCGCCAGCCAGTTGCCGATCCTCGGTAAAGGCGCGGTGGAAAGTGCCTTGAAACTGCGCAAGCACAAACCGATCTTCATGGTGGACATCGCCGTACCGCGCGATATCGAGCCTGAAGTCGGCGAGTTGGACGACGTTTACCTTTATAGCGTCGACGATCTCCACGAAGTGGTCGCCGAAAACCTCAAGAGCCGTCAAGGCGCTGCGCAAGCGGCGGAAGAGATGGTTTCGGTCGGTGCCGAAGATTTCATGATCCGTCTGCGTGAACTGGCAGCGGTGGATGTACTCAAGGCCTATCGCCAACAAAGCGAGCGCCTGCGTGACGAAGAATTGCAGAAGGCCCAACGCATGCTGGCCAACGGCAGCAGCGCCGAAGACGTGCTGGTGCAACTGGCGCGTGGCTTGACCAACAAACTCTTGCACGCCCCGAGCGTGCAGTTGAAAAAGCTCTCAGCCGAAGGTCGCCTCGACGCACTGGCCATGGCCCAGGAACTCTTTGCCCTCGGTGAGGGCTCATCGGATAGCTTTTCGGATAAAAAACCGCAATGAAAGCGTCACTGCTCAATAAGCTGGACATCCTCCAGGACCGTTTCGAGGAATTGACCGCCTTGCTTGGCGACGGCGAGGTCATTTCCGACCAGACCAAATTCCGCGCCTATTCCAAGGAATACGCGGAAGTCGAGCCGATTGTCGACGCCTATAAACAGTTGCTCAAAGTACAGAGCGACCTCGAAGGCGCCCAGGCACTGCTCAAGGACAACGACCCGGACATGCGTGAAATGGCCGTGGAAGAAGTCCGCGAAGCCAAAGAGCAATTGATCGAGATCGAAGCCAGCCTGCAACGCATGCTGCTGCCCAAGGACCCGAACGACGGGCGCAACGTATTCCTTGAAATCCGCGCCGGCACCGGCGGTGACGAGGCGGCGATCTTCTCCGGCGACCTGTTCCGCATGTATTCGCGTTACGCCGAGCGTCGCGGCTGGCGTGTGGAAATCCTCTCGGAAAACGAGGGCGAACATGGCGGCTATAAAGAAGTCATCGCCCGCGTCGAAGGCGACAACGTCTACGGCAAGCTGAAATTCGAATCCGGCGCGCACCGTGTGCAACGGGTTCCGGCCACTGAATCCCAGGGGCGTATCCACACTTCGGCGTGCACCGTGGCCGTATTGCCCGAGCCGGACGAGCAGGAAGCAATCGAGATCAATCCGGCGGACCTGCGGATTGATACCTACCGTTCTTCCGGTGCCGGTGGCCAGCACGTCAACAAGACGGACTCGGCGATCCGCATCACGCACTTGCCGTCCGGTATCGTCGTCGAGTGCCAGGAAGAACGTTCCCAGCACAAGAACCGCGCCCGGGCGATGTCCTGGCTGTCGGCCAAGCTCAATGATCAGCAGACCAGCGCAGCGGCGAATGCCATCGCCAGCGAGCGTAAGTTGCTGGTCGGTTCGGGTGATCGCTCCGAGCGCATCCGCACCTACAACTTTGCCCAGGGCCGGGTCACCGACCACCGGGTCAACCTGACGCTGTATTCCCTCGACGAAATTCTCGCGGGCGGTGTCGATGCGGTGATCGAACCGTTGCTGGCCGAATACCAGGCCGACCAATTGGCAGCGATAGGTGACTAAATGACGATCATTGCCAGTTTGTTGCGCGCCGCTGATTTACCCGACTCGCCGACGGCGCGTCTGGATGCCGAATTGCTGCTGGCGGCGGCGTTGGGCAAGTCCCGCAGTTTTCTGCACACCTGGCCGGAGCGCATCGTTCCAAGCGACGCCGCGCTGAAGTTTGCCGAGTACCTGCAACGCCGTCGTGGCGGTGAGCCGGTGGCTTACATTCTGGGCCAGCAAGGTTTCTGGAAGCTGGATCTGGAAGTTGCGCCACACACCTTGATCCCGCGCCCGGACACCGAATTGCTGGTGGAAGCCGCGCTGGAATTGTTGCCCGCCACCCCCGCCAAGGTCCTCGATCTCGGCACCGGCAGCGGCGCCATTGCGTTGGCCCTGGCCAGCGAGCGTCTGGCGTGGAGCGTCACCGCTGTGGATCGTGTACTCGAAGCCGTGGCTTTGGCCGAGCGCAATCGTCAGCGTTTGCACCTGAACAACGCCACCGTGCTGAGCAGTCATTGGTTCAGCGCCCTGGAAGGTCAGCGTTTTCAACTGATCATCAGCAACCCGCCGTACATTGCATCCGCCGATCCGCATCTGGTGGAAGGTGATGTGCGCTTCGAACCGGCCAGTGCCTTGGTGGCTGGAGTCGACGGGCTCGACGATCTGCGTTTGATCGTCGCCCAGGCCCCGGATTATCTGGAAGCGGGCGGCTGGCTGATGCTCGAACACGGTTATGATCAAGCCGAAGCCGTGCGCGATTTGTTGCAGACACGCGGCTTTGAAGAAGTCCACAGCCGCACCGATCTGGGCGGTCACCAACGGATCAGCCTGGGGCGCCTGCCGTGCTGAATGATCAGGAATTGTTGCGTTACAGTCGGCAGATTCTGTTGCAGCACGTCGACATCGACGGCCAGTTGCGATTGAAAGAAAGCCGCGTGTTGATCGTCGGTCTAGGCGGCCTCGGTTCGCCGGTTGCGCTGTATCTCGCCGCCGCGGGTATCGGTGAGCTGCATCTGGCGGACTTCGACACCGTCGACCTGACCAACCTGCAACGCCAGATCATTCACGACACCGACAGCGTCGGCCAGACCAAGGTCGATTCGGCGATCCGCCGCCTGAGCGCGATCAACCCCGAGATCAAGCTGGTCGCCCATCGTGCCGCGCTGGACGAAGATTCCCTGGCCGCTGTGGTGGCCACAGTGGATCTGGTCCTCGACTGTTCCGACAATTTTTCCACCCGCGAAGCGGTCAACGCTGCGTGCGTGGCGGCCGGCAAGCCGCTGGTCAGCGGCGCGGCGATTCGTCTTGAAGGGCAATTGTCGGTGTTCGACCCGCGCCGTCCGGACAGTCCGTGCTACCACTGCTTATACGGGCACGGCAGCGAAGCTGAATTGACGTGCAGTGAAGCGGGCGTCGTCGGTCCTTTGGTGGGACTGGTCGGCAGCCTTCAGGCACTGGAAGCCATGAAACTGTTGGCCGGTTTCGGCGAACCGCTAGTAGGGCGCCTGTTGTTGATCGATGCCTTGGGTTCGCGCTTCCGTGAATTGCGCGTCAAGCGCGATCCGGGCTGCAGCGTCTGTGGGCCGAAACATGCGTGAAGCGCCCATTGGCGTGTTCGACTCCGGGGTCGGTGGGCTGTCGGTGCTGGCCGAGGTCCAGCGTTTGCTGCCCAACGAGTCTCTGCTGTACGTCGCCGATTGCGGCAATATTCCTTACGGCGAGAAAACCCCGGAATTCATTCGCCATCGTTGCAGCGTGATGGCCGAATTTTTTCAGCAGCAAGGCGCCAAGGCCCTGGTGCTGGCCTGCAACACGGCGACGGTGGCCGGTGTTGCCGATTTGCGGCGCGACTTCCCCGAGTGGCCCATCGTCGGCATGGAGCCTGCGGTCAAACCGGCCGCCGCCGCGACCCGCAGCGGCGTGGTCGGTGTCCTCGCCACCACGGGCACCTTGCAGAGCGCCAAGTTCGCTGCGTTGCTCGACCGTTTCGCCACCGATGTGCAGGTGATCACTCAGCCGTGCCCGGGGCTGGTGGAGCTGATTGAAAACGGCGATCTGCACAGTCCCGCCCTGCGTGAGTTGCTGGCCCGCTATGTCGGGCCGCTGCTCGCCGCAGGCTGCGACACGATTATTCTCGGCTGCACGCATTACCCCTTCCTAAAGCCGTTGCTTAAGCAGATGATCCCCGAGGACATCAGCCTGATCGATACCGGCGCCGCCGTCGCGCGACAACTTCAGCGGCTGTTGGCCGAGCGTGAATTGCTGGCTGAAGGTCCAGTTCGCGCAGCGCAATTCTGGACGAGTGCCGATCCGGAACATTTCAGAAATATCTTGCCGATACTGTGGAATACCGCTGGCGTTGTGCAAAGCTTCAATAGGTAGTTTGGGGAAACGGGTAATTGGGGTGAACTTCTGATTAAACGTCGGCTTCTATTGCGGTAAGCAACAAAAAAACCATACGAAATCGTACGGAAAAGGATGTTTCTATGAAGCGACTATTCTGCTTGGCCGCGATTGCGGCCGCATTGATGGGGCAAAGTTTTACCGCACAGGCGGCAGGCGTGGAGTTCGGGGTCGGCCAGACCAGCGATTCGACCATGACCTATCGATTGGGCATGCAATTCGATTGGGACAAGAGCTGGTTGCAAAGTGACGTCGGTCGTTTGACCGGTTACTGGAGTGGTGCCTACACCTATTGGGAAGGCGACAAGACTTCCAGCAACCACAGCCTGTCTTTTTCGCCGGTGTTTGTTTATGAGTTTGCCGGTCAGAACGTCAAACCTTATCTAGAGCTCGGGGTTGGCGTGGCGGCGTTCTCGAATACCGAACTTGAAGGCAACGAACTGGGCAGCGCCTTTCAGTTCGAAGACCGTTTCGGCTTTGGTCTGCGTTTTGCGGGCGGGCATGAAGTCGGGATTCGTGCGACGCACTATTCCAATGCGGGGCTCAGCAGCCCGAACGATGGTGTAGAAAGTTACGCGCTGCATTACACGATGCCGTTGTAAGACTAAAAGCTTCGCGGGCAAGCCTCGCTCCTACAGGGGATCATCCAACCTGTAGGAGCGAGGCTTGCCCGCGAAGGCGTCAGATCAGGCAACACATTTCTAAATCATCGATACGCCGTGCTAATCCCCTGGCGCTCTTCGATGCACTCCGGTGCGCCCATCTCGAACTCCCGGCAGATCAGCGGGCGTTTTTCGTAGATCGTGCACATCATCGTGTTGCGATCCAGCGCGGCGCACCAGCCGTCGTCCAGGCGCAGCATGACTTCCCCGCCCCAATCATCGGTATCGATAAAACGTTCGGGCACGCCCGTGTCGGTGATCAGCATCACTTCGAGCTGGCAGCAGCAGGCCGCGCAGGTCGAGCACGTGACCGCAGGCTCGGCAATTTGCGTGTGGGGAATGGTTTTCATGGCACGCAGTGTAAGTCAGTCGGTCGGTGCTGTGTGAAAGGCCGGACGGACGCTCAGTCGTGGGTGTCGGACGACGCCAGGCGCCGGGCCATGAAATGCAGCGTGGGAAACAGCAGCGCCCAGAGTAATCCGATGCCGATCAGCGTCGGTAATTGGCCGTAAGGGAATTGCACCCCGGCCAGTTGTCCTCCCGCGTAATACGACAACGGCCCACCCACGGCGCCCAGCAAGCAGCCCAGCCACCAGGGCGTTGCGCTCCATTGCAGGCAATGGCGCAACGTCGTGGCCAGCAACGCCCACAACAGCATCAGCCATAGGGGAATCAGCGGCGTGACATCGTTGAACTCGAACACCCCCAGCCAGCGCAATGAGCTGTCGACGGTCGTGCCCAGCAGCACCACGCTGAGAATCAGCCGGCCTTCGTCCGCCCAACGACTTATCCACAGCAGATGAATCACCAAAGCGCCCAGCGCCACCAATAACCACAGACTGTTGCCGCCGATCACGCAGGCAAGCCAGCCGAGCTGGAACAGCACGGCGTTGGCCAGGCGTTCAAGCATCGAAACGGCCGAGCAGCGGCGCGGTGATCGCCGAAGGTTTGGCCAGCAGCAACTGCGCGGTGCCGATGGTGCGCTCCAGGAAACCACCTTCGCAGTAGCACAGGTAAAACTCCCACAGCCGCAGGAAATAATCGTCGTAGCCCAATTCGCTCAAGCGGCCTTGGGCGCGGCGAAAATTCTCATGCCACAGGCGCAAGGTTCGCGCGTAGTGCAGGCCGAAATCCTCCATGTGCAGCAAGTTCATGTCGGTGTCGCGGCTGACGATCTCGAGCATTTTCTGCACGCAGGGCAGGGCGCCGCCGGGGAAGATGTAGCGCTGAATGAAGTCGACACTGCCCTTGGCCTGCTCGTAGCGCTGTTCGCGGATGGTGATCGCCTGCAACAGCATCAAACCATTGCTCTTGAGCAAGTGCGCACACTGCTTGAAGTAGGTCGGCAGAAAGCGATGGCCCACGGCTTCGATCATTTCGATCGACACCAGTTTGTCGTACTGCCCGGTGAGGTCGCGGTAATCCTTGAGCAACAACGTGACCTGATCTTGCAACCCGAGGGTTTCGATCCGTTGCGCGGTAAACGCGTACTGCTCCCTGGACAGCGTGGTGGTGGTGACTTTGCAGCCATAATTCTGCGCCGCGTACAGCGCCATGCTGCCCCAGCCGGTGCCGATTTCCAGCAGGTGATCGCTGGGTTTGAGGTCGAGTTTCTGGCAGATCCGCTCCAGTTTGTTCAGCTGCGCCTGTTCCAGACTGTCCTCGGGACTTAGAAACTGTGCGGCCGAATACATCATGGTCGGGTCGAGAAACTGTTCGAACAGGTCGTTGCCCAGGTCATAGTGAGCGGCGATGTTTTTCTGCGAACCCTTGCGTGTATTGCGGTTGAGCCAGTGCAGGCCTTGAACGAAGGGCCGGCCGAGTTTCGCCAGGCCACCTTCCAGCGAATCAAGTACTTCAAGGTTACTGACGAACACGCGAACCACCGCCGTCAGGTCCGGCGAGCTCCAGTAACCGTGGATAAATGCCTCGCCCGCGCCGATCGAACCGTTACTCGCCACCAACCCCCACGCCGCTGCGTCGAGGATGTGGATTTCCCCCTGCAAATGACTGCCAGCGGTGCCGAAGACCTGCCGCTCGCCGTCCTCGATCACCACCAGTTGCCCGTGCTTGAGGTGCGCCAGTTGCCGCAGCACACCGCGACGCAGCAACGTCCCGGTCAAGCCGTTAGTGCTGAGTAGAGTGGCTTTGGCCGAGACGCTAGAGGATTTCATGGCGGCGATCCTTGGGCGGAACGGTGGCGGTTTGAAAGCTGCCGTCGGCAGCTTGATGAGCAAATATCGGCACGCGTTTGAACAACAGGCGCAGGGCTTGCCAATAAATCGCCAGGCAGGTTTTTGCGGTCATCCACGGAAAGCGCCGCAGGTACCGGTGCAGGCTGGCGCGACTCAGGGCTTCGCGTTTCAGGTTGAGCGTGGCGTCGAACAGCTTCAGTTCGCCCTGCCAGTCGGCCATGTGCACGCCGAGTTTTTTCGCGACCGGGCTGAAGCTCATACGGTGTTCGAGATCGCGTGGCAGAAACGGCGACACATGAAAGGCCTTGGCCACGGCGAAATGCTGATGGAAATCGCGCAGGTCATCCGGTGTCCTGGCCGGCAACACGTAGTGATAACGCTCGCGCCACGGGGTATTGGTGACTTCGGCAACGATTGCCGCCAGTTGGCCGTCGGCTTCGTAACAATAAAAAAAGCTCACCGGGTTGAACGCCAGGCCCCAACTGCGGGGCTGGGTCAGCAGGCAGACTGAACCTTGTGGCGCATGACCAATGGCCTGGCGGACCTGTTCGCGCACCGCATCGATCAGGCGCATGCCATTGCCGGTGAAGGCTTTGAGGTAGTCGCTTTCGCGAAACGAAAACGGCGAGAAGCGGCGGTTGCCCGACAGCGGCGATAACCCGAGTACGGCGTCCTGTTCATCGAGATCGAGGTACAGCAGGCCGATCCGGTAGCGGAATTCATGGCGCCTTGGGGCAAACCGCCGATGGGCGATCCAGCCGCTGTAGAGCGCGCTGTTCACAGCACTTCCCCGAACGAGCGGGCCACGCGCAACGCGCTGACCACGCCATCTTCATGGAAACCGTTGGCCCAGTAGGCGCCGCAATAAAAGCTGTGTTGCGCGCCGTTCAATTCTTCCCAGCGCTCCTGCGCCGCCACCGCCGCCAGGCTGTATTGAGGATGGGCGTAGGTGAATCGGCCAAGCACCATGGCCGGGCTGATGCCGGCGCTCTGGTTGAGGCTGACGCAAAACGTGGTGTCGCTCTGGATGCCTTGCAGGATGTTCATGTCGTAGGTGACCGCCGCCAGCGTATGGCCGGCGCCACCGAGGCGGTAATTCCAGCTGGCCCGGGCGAGTGTGCGCGACGGCAGCAGGCGCGTGTCGGTGTGCAGCACCACTTCGTTGTCGGCGTAGGGCAGGGCGCCGAGGATCGACTGTTCGGCATCACTCGGTTTGGCCAGCAGTTTCAGCGCCTGATCGCTGTGGCAGGCGAACACCACTTTGTCGAAGCGTTCGCTGCCGGCGCGGCTGTGGATCACGACGCCATCGGCATCGCGCTCGACCTGCATCACGGGGCAGTTGAGGCGGATCTTCCGGTTAAAGGTTGCGGTCAACGGTGCGATGTAAGCACTCGATCCGCCCTCGATCACACGCCATTGCGGGCGATTGTTGACCGACAGCAAACCGTGATTCTTGAAAAACCGCACAAAGAATTGCAGCGGAAAATTCAGCATTTCGGCCATCGGCATCGACCAGATCGCCGCGCCCATCGGCACGATGTAATGCAGGATGAACCGCTCGCCGTAACCGCCGGCCTTGAGGTATTCATCGAGCGTGGTGTGCGCCGCGATCCGGCCCTCGGACAGGTCGAGCCGGGCGCGCTTGTTGAAGCGCACAATGTCGCGCAGCATGCCCCAGAACCCCGGTGACAGCAGGTTGCGGCGCTGGGCAAACAGGCTGTTGAGGTTGTTGCCGTTGTACTCCAGGCCGCTGTTCGGATCGGTGACCGAGAAACTCATCTCGGTCGCTTTGAAACCCACGCCGATCTGACCCAGCAAGCGAATGAAGTTCGGGTAGGTCCAGTCGTTGAACACGATGAAACCGGTGTCCACGGCGTGAAGCTCGCCATCGACTTTCACGTCCACGGTGTGGGTATGGCCACCGACCCGGTCATCGGCCTCGAACAGGGTGATCTCGTGGCGGCGATTCAGCAGGTAAGCACTGGTCAGCCCCGAGATGCCGCTGCCGATGATGGCGATGTTCACGGCACGTCCTTGATCGGCGGACTGCTGCGGACCATGCGTTTGCCGATGGCGAGCTTCACCCGGTTGGGCATTTTCGACAGCGGCCAGAGCGCCGCCATGAACAGCGCCGGGAACGCGATCTCCAGTGGCCGATGCTTCAGTTTTTCGAAGATGTGCCGCGCCGCTTTACCCACCGGCCAACTGAGCGGCATCGGGAAATCGTTCTTCGCCGTCAGCGGAGTCTCGACGAACCCCGGGCTGACTACGGTGACTTCGATGCCTTCGGGCGCCAAGTCAATACGCAACGATTCGAACAGATAACGCAGCCCGGCCTTCGACGCGCCATACGCCTCCGCCCGTGGCAGCGGCAGGTAAGTCACCGAACTGGCGACGCCCACCAGATGCGGCGCAAGGCCTTTGCGCAACAGCGGCAGGGCGGCTTCGATGCAGTAACTGCTGGCCAGCAGATTGGTGCGCACCACGTGCTCGACGAGCGACGAATCGAACTGCTGAACGTCGACGTATTCGCAGGTGCCAGCATTGAGAATCACCGTATCCAGCGAGCCCCAGTCTTGCGCGATCTGCTCGCCGATTTCGCGTACGGTCTGGCTGTTGGTCAGGTCACCCGCCACCACCAGCACTTGCCCGGGATAGCGTTGCGACAAGACTTTCATCGGCGCCAGCGAACGTGAACTGACCGCCAGATGGGCGCCGGTTTTCAGAATCTCCTCGGCCAGCGCGGCGCCAATGCCACTGCTGGCGCCAGTCAGCCAATATCGTCGTGGAGGTGTAAGGCTCATCCCATTCTCCTTTTCAACCAGGCGATAGCCCGGCCCAATACGGGTACATGTTCGTAAAGCAGTGCCCCGGCATCGAAGTAATCCCGGTGGCGATAAACCTTGTCACGCCAGAGCAGGTGCGAGCAGCCCTCCACCCGAATCAAGCGCCCGCCGGCCAGATGCGGATGGCGGTAGCTCATGACCCAGCGCAGATAACCTTCGCCTTCGCCGATCTGGTCGAAGCCGTGAAAATCGAAGCGCAGTTCGCTGACGTTGGCGTAGAGCTCGCTGAAATAACTGCGCAAATGCGCGAGGCCCTGTACTTCGTGCAGCGGATCGGTGAAGTGCACATCGTCGGCGTACAGCTCATTCAGGCGCTGCAGGTTGTCTTTGTTCAGCTCGGCAAACTGCCAGGCGAAGCGGCGCAGGAAATCACTCATAACCGCCTCCCGCGTTCTGTCGCGACGGCAGGTTTTTGAACGCCGTCAGCGCGCGTGTACGGGATGTACTTAGATTGACGATCGGCGACGGATAACCTGCCACGCCAAACAACCCGCCGAGGTTCGCCGGGTTGTGCACGTCTTTCTTGTTCAGCCCGGCCAGCTCCGGCAACCAGTGCTTGATGAACAGGCCTTCGCTGTCGAATTTTTCCGATTGGCTGAGCGGGTTGAAAATCCGGAAATAGGGCGCCGAATCGGTGCCGGTGGATGAGCTCCATTGCCAGCCACCGTTATTCGCCGCGAGATCGCCATCGATCAGGTGCCGCATGAAAAAACGTTCGCCTTCACGCCAGTCGATCAGCAGGTTTTTGGTGAGGAACATCGCCACCACCATGCGCAAACGGTTGTGCATCCAGCCGGTTTCAAGCAGTTGGCGCATCGCCGCGTCGATGATCGGCAGACCGGTTCGCGCTTCTTGCCAGGCTGCCAGTTCGTCGGGGGCATCGCGCCAGGCCAGGGCTTCGGTTTCCGGGCGGAAGGCGCGGTGACGGGAGACGCGCGGGTAGCCCACCAGAATGTGTTTGTAGAACTCGCGCCACAGCAATTCGTTGATCCAGGTGACGGCGCCGACTTTGCCGCTTTCGAACTCGCCCTGATTGCTTTGCAGGGCGGCATGCAAGCACTGGCGCGGGGAAATGACGCCGGCCGCCAGGTAAGCCGAGAGCTGACTGGTGCCGGGTTTGGCCGGGAAGTCACGCTCACTTTTGTAGTAGTCGATCTGCGCATCGGCGAAGGTGTCCAGACGGCGTCGGGCTTCGGCTTCACCGGCGGGCCAGAGCGCGCGCAAGGTGTCGCTGGGCGTGTCGAAGCCTGCAACGCTTGAAGGGGTTTCATCGCTGTCGATGTTCAGCTTCGATTGCACCGCTGGCGCCCTGACGAGACTCGGCAATGAACGGTGCAGACGGTCGTAGCAGACTTTGCGGAACTGACTGAAGACCTGGAAATAGGTGCCGGTCTTGGTCAGTACGGTGCCGGGGCTGAACAGCAACTGATCGAGGTAGCTATAAAAGTCGACGCCTATGGTTTTCAGTGCTTCGGCCACCGCCGCATCACGACGGCTTTCGTGAATGCCGTACTCCTCGTTGACGTGCACCGCGTCGATCTTCAACTGCTGGCACAGGTCGAGCAGAACCTTCGGCGCTTCATCCCAGCGAGAGGCCGTGCGAATCAGCAACGGGATGTTCAACTCGCCGAGTGCGTGGCTCAGTTCACGGAGGTTGCGCAGCCAGAAATCCACTTTGCACGGCGCGTCGTCATGCTCGCGCCATTGTTCCGGGCTCAACAGGTACACCGCCACGCTCGGCCCCCGGGAAGCGGCAGCCGAGAGAGCGGTGTTGTCATGTAGACGCAAGTCGCTGCGCAGCCAGATCAATTGCATGGTGGTGTCCGTACGATTCATTTAAATAAGCCCGCGCTGTACCAGGTCCTGATGCGCCGATAACGGATCTTCGGCCAGGAACAATTCAGCAATCTCTGTGGTTTTTACGGACAACTCGGCGTGGTGGATGCATACCGTTGGTCCGGCAATCATTTTTGGGCAACTGACACCGTTGAAAAGTTTCGGCAGCTGCGCAAGGTTCATGGCTTTGCTGGAATACAGCAGTACGCCACGGGCTTGCAGGTGATCGACCGCCAGTGCGAGCTCGCCCGCCGGCAACGGCCAGTCGAACACTTCCACCGGGCAATCGGCGCTGCTGATCAACCACGCGGTGAGCCACAGATGCGGTTCCAGCGGCAGGTCGGAGTGATTGATCAACAGCAGCGGTGCGGTGCGCAGTTGACGGTTGTTATGGTAGATGCGCGCGCCGAATTTGCTGCGTAACCAGGAGTGAAAAAACACGCGCTCCATCTGCGCGCCAAACTGGCCTTGCCAGCGTTGTTCAAGTTCGGCCAGCAACGGCATCAACAGTTGTTCGCACAAAGTCCGCGGCGGGTACAACGCGATCGCCTGGTTGACGGTGTCATCCAGGGTGCGTTCGTTGAGCCGAGTGACTGCTTGCAGCAGCGTGTTGCACATCACCTGCCAATCATTTTCGACCGATTCGCCAAAGGCTTGCGGGGTGTCGAGCAGTTGCTTGACCTGGCTGACGGCCACGCCGCGATTGAGCCAGGTGAGGATTGTCAGGATTCGTTGTACGTGTTCGGCGCTGAACAGCCGATGCCCTTTGGGCGTGCGTTGCGGCACGATCAAACCGTAACGCCGTTCCCAGGCGCGCAAGGTGACGGCGTTGACGCCGGTCTGCCGGGCCACTTCACGAATTGGCAGCCAACCCTCATCGAGGGCTTTCTTGAAGTCGGCGCCGAGGTCTTCGCGGGCACTGGTGTCGAGTGGGATTTTCATCAGATCGCGTTTCGCAGGCTGAGGTTTTCCGGGTGCGGTTGCAGGTAAACCTGTTGCGCAATGTACGGGTCCGGGTGTTGGCGAAAGTGATGTTTGAGCAGCGTCAGCGGCACCACCAGCGGCACGATACCGTGGCGGTACTGGCCGATGACGTGTTGCACTTCCTGTTTGTCTTCAGCGCTGATGACCTGCTTGAGGTAACCACTGATGTGTTGCAGGACGTTGGTGTGGGTGCGGCGCGTGGCGCACTTTTTCAAGGCCGCCATCAGTTCGCTGAAATAGCGTGGGCCGAGTTCTTTCGGGTCGATCCGGCCCATGTTGCCCAGCAGATTGCCCAGGGTTTTGTACTGCACCGGGTTGTGGGCCATCAGCAGGTATTTGTAGCGCGATTGAAATTCGGTCAAGCCGCGACGAGTCAGGCCTGCTTGCAGCAACTGTTGCCAGGCGCTGTAGGCGAACACGCGGGTGAGAAAGTTTTCCCGCAGCACCGGGTCGTTGAGCCGGCCGTCTTCTTCCACCGGCAGGTCCGGGTGCAACGCACAGAAAGCCTGGGCATAGATGCCGCGGCCACCGCCGTCTACCGGCGCACCGTTGGCGTGGTAGACCTTGACCCGATCCAGTCCGCACGACGGCGATTTCTGCATGAAGATGTAGCCGCAGACATCGTCCAGCTCGGCGGCCATCTTCCGGGCGTAATCGGCCAGCGGCCGGGTGACATTCAGTTCGGGGTGAACAGTG
The DNA here is from genome assembly GCF_019956155.1 of Pseudomonas sp. BF-RE-22. NCBI lineage: Bacteria > Pseudomonadati > Pseudomonadota > Gammaproteobacteria > Pseudomonadales > Pseudomonadaceae > Pseudomonas > Pseudomonas sp. BF-RE-22. The sequence continues at coordinate 50,781 of NZ_JAHBDD010000014.1, forward strand.
CCGATGGCTTCGGGGCGTTCAGCGTCGCCGACCAGTCGAATGGGCTGGCGAGGAATGCCCAGGCCGATGGCGACTTCCGGGCACACCGGGACGAAATCGAAATACTCGGTGAGGGTGCGGCTGCACAGCCGCGATTCCTTGTGCCCGCCATTGAAACGCACCTCGGCGCCCATCAGGCAGGCGCTGATGGCGATTTTCGGTTTCGCGCTGGCGTGGAGCATCGGAGCACCTCGAATCCAAACCTGTACAGGATTTAATTTCTGTACAACATGTGTTTCATCATAGATTCAAAGGTGTACAAGTCAAATTGTTTGTATAAGTATTTGGCGTGCTGTAGGAGCTGGCTTGCTGCGGGCGGCGTTCCGACGATGAACGATGATGGGGGTTTACCTGCTAAACCGTGGCGCCTGAATCGCCAGCAAGCCGGCTCCTACAGGATCTAGTTCCAGCCCGAGATCCAGGCGTCGCTGTTTTTCAGGGTTTGCCAGCTCAGGCGTTGATTGCGCTTGGTCAGCACTGCCTGCAATTCGACGTCCAGCACCGTGCCTTCCTCGTCGCGGAACAGCTCGATGACCAGAAAATGTTTTTCGCGGTTTTGCGGCTGGGCTGCTGTCCATTTCGACAGCAGCAATTTGCTCGGGTTGATGCGGTTCACTGCAGGTGTTCGTGCAGGCGGCGGGCGGCTTCCTGACCGCTGAGCCAGGCACCTTCGACACGACCGGACAGGCACCAGTCGCCACACGCGTAAAGACCCAGGTCGGCATCGGCCAGCGTGCCCCATTCATGGCTGCTGGCGGGGCGGGCGTAGAGCCAGCGGTGCGCGAGGCTGAAGCTCGGCGCAGGCATGGCGCTGTGGAGCAGTTCGGCGAACGCGCCGTGCAGTTGCTCGATCACGGCTTCCTTGGACAGGTCGATATGTTGCCGGCTCCAGGCACTGGTCGCGTGCAATACCCAGGTGTCCTTGGTGTTGTCGCGCCCCGGTTTGCTGCGGTTGCGCGCCAGCCAGTCGAGTGGGCTGTCTTGCACGAAGCAGCCTTCCATGGGCGTATCCAGCGGAGTATCGAAGGCCAGTGCGACGGCCCAGGTCGGGTCCATTTTGACCCCGGCGGCGGCGCCTGCGAGTTTCGGCGCGGAGGCCAGCAAGGCGGTCGCTTGCGGTGCTGGCGTGGCGACGATCACGTGACTGAACGGGCCATGAGTGAACCCTTCGGCATCCTGCAGATGCCAGTGTTCTTCACCGCGATAGACCTCGGTAATGCGGCAGGCAAAATGCACTTCCAGATCGCCAATCAGGCCACGGGTGATGGCGCTCATGCGTGGCGTGCCGACCCAGCGCGTCTGCTCGTCCGGCGACAGGTTGAGCTGGCCACCGTGGTAGGTATAAAGCTGCGGCGCCCATTCGGCGACCCAGCCTTTGGCTTGCCAACGCTGGACTTCAGTGACAAAGCGGCGATCACGTGCAGTGAAATATTGCGCGCCCATGTCCAGCGCACCCGCATCGCTGCGCTTGCTCGACATGCGCCCGCCACTGCCGCGGCTTTTATCGAAAAGTTGAACGACATGCCCTGCGTCCGTAAGGGCCTGGGCGGCTGAGAGTCCGGCAATGCCGGTGCCGATGATTGCGATAGGTACAGTCATAGGGGCCTCGTTTACCTTTCTGTACAGACTACGCCGTGGTTGAAACCTGTACAATATTGTTTTTCGGTATAACTTTTAGCGTTCTCGTTCTGACAGCTTGGCCTATTGTTAAACACAGACCCTGCCCGATATCAAAGATCCCTGCTTATAAAAATAGACTAGTGATCAGGGTAAAACGCCACGCGAGGAAGAAGTCATGCACATATTGCTGACCGGCGGTACTGGTTTGATAGGACGTCAGCTCTGCCGCCACTGGTTGAGTCAGGGACATCGTCTGACCGTCTGGAGCCGGACGCCGGCCAAAGTCGCGAAAGTCTGTGGCGCCCAGGTGCGCGCGGTGGCCCGACTCGAGGACCTCGGTCAGGAACCGGTGGATGCGATTATCAACCTCGCGGGCGCGCCAATTGCCGACCGGCTCTGGACCCACCGACGTAAAGCCTTGCTGTGGAGCAGCCGCATCACCCTGACGGAAACCTTGCTGGCGTGGCTCGAAAGCCGTGAACAAAAACCGCAGGTGTTGATTTCGGGCTCTGCCATTGGCTGGTATGGCGACGGGGGCGAGCGGGAGTTGACTGAACATTCCCCTCCGGTGATCGATGATTTTGCCAGTCAGTTGTGCATTGCCTGGGAAGAAACCGCCCAGCGTGCCGAAGCCTTGGGCGTTCGCGTGATCTTCGTTCGCACCGGCTTGGTGCTGTCGGCCGAGGGCGGCTTTTTGTCGCGGCTGTTGCTGCTGTTCAAACTGGGGCTGGGCGGGCCTTTGGGCACTGGTCGGCAGTGGATGCCGTGGATCCATATCAAGGATCAAATCGCCCTGATTGATTTTCTTCTGCATCAGAAAAGCGCCAGCGGTCCTTATAATGCCTGCGCGCCCAAACCGGTGCGCAATCGCGAATTTGCCAAGACGCTGGGCAGCGTGCTGCATCGCCCGGCGTTCATGCCCATGCCGGCCCTGGCCTTGAAGGTGGGCCTGGGCGAGTTGTCATTGCTGTTGCTGGGTGGCCAGAAGGCTGTCCCGGCGCGCTTGCTGGAAGCGGGCTTCACCTTCCAGTTCACTGACCTGCGTGCGGCTCTGGACGACTTGTCCAGCCGCCTCTGAAATAGGACGTTGCATGACCGATCACGCGTTGCTTCTGGTCAACCTGGGTTCACCTGCCTCCACCTCGGTGGCGGATGTGCGCAGCTACCTCAATCAATTTCTGATGGACCCGTATGTGATCGACCTGCCATGGCCGGTGCGCCGTTTGCTGGTCTCGCTGATTCTGATCAGACGCCCGGAGCAGTCGGCCCACGCCTACGCCTCGATCTGGTGGGAGGAGGGCTCGCCACTGGTGGTGCTCAGTCGCCGCTTGCAACAGGCCATGAGCGCACAGTGGAGCCACGGGCCAGTGGAACTGGCGATGCGTTACGGCGAGCCGTCGATTGAGTCGAAACTGCTGCAACTCGCCGCCCAGGGCCACAAGCGCATTACCCTCGCGCCGCTTTATCCGCAGTTCGCCGACAGCACCGTGACCACGGTGATCGAGGAAGCCAAGCGGGTGGTGAGCGAGCACAAACTCAATGTGCAGTTCTCGATACTCGAGCCGTTCTATGATCAGCCGGAATACATCGATGCCCTGGTGGCCAGCGCCAAACCGCATCTGGAGCAGGACTTCGATCATCTGTTGCTGAGCTTCCATGGCTTGCCGGAGCGGCATCTGAAGAAGCTCAACCCGGGGCACAGTTTTGAAGGTGGCGGCGATTGCTGCGCTGGTGCGCCACCGGAAGTCGTTGCGACCTGTTATCGCGGCCAGTGCCTGCGCACCGCAGCGGAATTCGCCAAGCGCATGGGTTTGCCGGACGGCAAATGGTCGGTGTCGTTTCAGTCGCGGCTGGGTCGAGCGAAATGGATCGAACCCTACACCGAAGCGCGCCTTGATGAGTTGGCGGGAATGGGCGTGAGAAAGGTGCTGGTGATGTGCCCGGCGTTCGTTGCCGATTGCATCGAGACGCTGGAAGAAATCGGTGATCGCGGGAAAGAACAGTTCCGCGAAGCGGGAGGGGAGGAGTTGGTGCTGGTGCCGTGCCTCAACGATGATCCGCAGTGGGCGAAGGCGATCTAAAGGCTGGTTTACAACAACGGCTCATCCGCCTTCTTGTGCTTCCAGCTGTCATTCCCCGGCAGCAACAGGTTCAGCGCAATCGCCACCACCGCGCACAGCGCGATGCCTTTGAGGCCGAAGTCGTCCGGGCCGGTGCCGGTGCCGACCAGCACGCCGCCAATCCCGAACACCAGCGTGACTGAAACGATCACCAGGTTGCGCGCCTCGCCCAGGTCGATCTTGTGGCGAATCAGCGTGTTCATCCCCACCGCCGCAATCGAACCGAACAACAGGCACAGAATCCCGCCCATTACCGGCACCGGAATGCTTTGCAGCAACGCGCCGAACTTGCCGATGAACGCCAGGCTGATGGCGAAGATCGCCGCCCAGGTCATGATTTTCGGGTTGTAGTTCTTGGTCAGCATCACCGCGCCGGTCACTTCGGCGTACGTGGTGTTGGGCGGGCCGCCGAACAGGCCGGCTGCGGTGGTTGCTATGCCGTCGCCGAGCAGCGTGCGGTGCAGGCCTGGCTTCTTCAGGTAGTCGCGGCCGGTCACGCTGCCCACGGCGATCACGCCGCCGATGTGCTCGATGGCCGGGGCCAATGCCACCGGAACGATGAACAGAATCGCCTGCCAGTTGAATTCCGGCGCAGTGAAGTTCGGGATCGCGAACCAGGGTGCAGCGGCAATCTTCGCGGTATCAACCACGCCGAAATAGAACGCCATCGCAAAACCGACCAGCACGCCGGAGATGATCGGTACCAGGCGGAAAATGCCTTTGCCGAACACCGCAACGATCAGCGTGGTCAGCAGCGCGGGCATCGAGATCAGCATGGCTGTCTGGTAATGAATCAGCTCGGAGCCGTCGCCAGCCTTGCCCATCGCCATGTTGGCGGCGATTGGCGCCATGGCCAGGCCGATGGAAATGATCACCGGACCAATCACCACCGGTGGCAGCAAACGGTCGATGAAACCGGTGCCTTTGATCTTCACGGCGAGGCCGAGAAAGGTGTAGACAAAACCCGCCGCCATCACGCCGCCCATGGTCGCCGCGAGGCCGAACTGGCCTTTGGCGAGAATGATCGGGGTGATGAAGGCGAAGCTCGATGCCAGGAACACCGGCACCTGACGCCCGGTGACGATCTGGAACAGAATCGTCCCCAAACCGGCGGTGAACAGCGCCACGTTCGGGTCGAGGCCGGTAATCAGCGGCATCAATACCAGCGCGCCAAAGGCCACGAACAGCATCTGCGCACCCGACAGCACTGTGCGCCAGAGCGGATCGTTGAACTCTTGCTGCATGCTCAAGCGTCCTTCTGCTTGGTGCCGAAGATCTTGTCGCCGGCATCGCCCAGGCCCGGGATGATGTAACCGTGTTCGTTGAGTTTCTCGTCAATGGAAGCGGTGTAGATGGTCACGTCCGGGTGAGCCTTCTCCACAGCGGCGATGCCTTCCGGCGCGGCGACCAGCACCATGGCGCGGATGTCGCGGCAACCGGCTTTTTTCAGCAGGTCGATGGTGGCAACCATGGAACTGCCGGTGGCGAGCATCGGGTCGATGATCATTGCCAGGCGTTCGTTGATTTCCGGAACCAGTTTTTCCAGATACGTGTGGGCTTGCAGCGTCTGTTCGTTGCGGGCCACGCCCACGGCGCTGACTTTGGCGCCCGGGATCAGGCTCAGCACGCCTTCGAGCATGCCGATGCCGGCGCGCAGGATCGGCACCACGGTGATTTTCTTGCCGGCGATTTTCTCGACCGACACGGTGCCGCACCAGCCTTCGATGTCGTAGGATTCCAGCGGCAGGTCTTTGGTGGCTTCATAGGTCAAAAGGGCACCGACTTCCTGAGCGAGCTCGCGGAAATTCTTGGTGCTGATGTCTGCGCGGCGCATCAGGCCGAGTTTGTGACGGATCAGCGGATGGCGGATCTCGAGGATGGGCATGGGAAAGGCTCCGGCGGCGGGCAAAAAAACCGGCCTAGATTAATCTATCCGAGGGTGTTGTCCTATAGACAATAGAGTACGTTAGTCCACAAACGCTTGATCTGGCCGTGCGGGATGCGTACCTTTGCCCGCTTTTCCTGAATGCCACCCCTTGGAGAGCGCCATGTCCGCTGATCTCGAGCATATCCGTCAAATCATGCGAGAGGCTGACTGCCTGTACACCGAAGCTGAAGTCGAGGCGGCCATCGCCCGCGTTGGTGCACATATCAATGAACAAATGGCTGACACTAACCCGGTGGTGTTCTGCGTGATGAACGGCGGCCTGATCTTCGCCGGCAAGCTGCTCACCCATCTGCAATTCCCGCTGGAAGCGTCCTACCTGCACGCCACCCGTTATCGCAACGAAACCAGCGGCGGCGACCTGTTCTGGAAAGCCAAGCCTGAAGTGTCGTTTATCGACCGTGACGTGCTGATCATCGACGACATCCTCGATGAAGGTCACACCCTGGGCGCGATCATCGACTTCTGCAAACACGCCGGCGCGCGCAAAGTGCACACCGCCGTGCTGATCGACAAGGACCACGACCGCAAGGCTCGTCCGGACCTGAAAGCCGATTTCGTCGGTTTGCCGTGCATCGACCGCTACATCTTCGGTTACGGCATGGACTACAAAGGCTACTGGCGTAACGCCAACGGGATTTTTGCCGTTAAAGGAATGTAAGTACGTGGCCGCGCCAAACTTTCTTGATCAAACCTTGTTCGCTGAGTTGACCGAGAAAGCAGCGGCCAATCCGCGTGGACGCCAGCATCACAACTTTCATCAGATGGAAGACGCTTGCCACCGCATGGCGGTGGGTTTGCAGCCGGGCACGTACATCCCGCCTCATCGGCATCTGGGGGAGAACAAGGCTGAAACCTTGCTGGTCCTCAAGGGACGGCTTGGCGTGTTGATCTTCGACGAGTCCGGCGCGGTGGTGCGCAAGCAAGTGCTGCAGGCCGCTGGCGACTGCGTCGGCGTGGACCTGCCAGCCGGTGTGTTTCATGGCCTGGTGGTGCTGGAAGCCGACAGCCTGATGTTCGAGTGCAAGGCCGGTCCTTATCGTCCTGTGGGCGAAGGTGAGCTGGCTGATTGGGCGCCGCGTGAAGGCGAGCCGGGCGTGGCCGAGTATCAGGCCTGGATGCGCGCACAGTTCGATTGATACGCACCCCCCCACTGTAGGAGCGAGTGGTGCGGCAGTCCGACTTGCCCGCGAAGGCGGTGTGTCAGTCCCTTAGTTATCGACTGACACACCGCCTTCGCGGGCAAGCCACGCTCCTACAGGGACGGTGTATACCCATGCTAAAGTGCCCGGCCCCGCCTTTCGGAGCCCGTCATGAGCCTTTTGATCCGCAGCTGCGCCGCCCTGTTGCTGACCCTCAGCCTGCCGCTGGCCGCCGCGCCGGCGCTGATGCACGGGCAGTTTCTGCCGCCTGACGACCTGACGCTGCGTGATGCCGAACCGGAGCAGCAACAATTGCTGCAGGTCACCGAGTATTCGGTGGTGGTCGGCAGCCAACGGCAGTCCACCCAACAGCCGATCCCGGTAACGTCTCCGCTGCTGATCCGCCTCAAGGGCAAATCCTTGAACAAGGGCGCGACCATCAATCAGGTGCTGGTCAATTTCGATGGCGAAAGCAAAAGCCTGAAAAAGCCGATCTACGACGACAAGAGCAAAACCCTGACGCTGTTTTACCCGATGGCGCAATACCGCGTGGTGATCGACTTGCTGCGCAATGACACGGTGTATTGCCAGTTCCTCAGCTACGCCAACGGTCATGTCTGGGCCGATCTGCACACCGGAGCCGTTCGTCCGCGTTGAGCCCGGCGGCCAGTGAGGGGTAAACTGCCCGCCCCGTGAAATGTCTGCGAGCTGGAGTCGGCAATGCGTAAAGATAAGAAACAAGTGATTGGTGACGAGATCGGCGACGAGCAGATCAAGTTGTTTCTCGATTTCGAACCGGTCGACGCCACTTCGCCGTCCCTGCACAAACTGATCAAGGCCTACCGTGGCCTGCGTATCGATGACTTCGAGCGGTTTCTGACGTTCTTCGTCGAGGCCGGTTTTGATCTGGACGGCAAGGACGAGCACGGCAATGACTTCATTGCCCTGATCAAGGATCAGCGCAACGCGCCGGACTACATCGAGCTGATCGAAAAAGCCCGCGGCTGAAACCTGTTTCCCTGGCGCCCCCCACTTCTGTAGGAGCCGGCTTGCTGGCGATGGCATCCCCTCGGTCTGTCAGATCCACCGAGGTGATGCCATCGCCAGCAAGCCGGCTCCTACAGGGTCAGATTTGCCAAGGAACAGGCGCACAGGATCAGGTTTGTCGTGAAACAGGCATAAAAAAACGCCCCGCTCTCAATGAGAACGGGGCGTTTTTTATGCGCGACGATCAAGCGAAGCTTGGTGTCTCGCTGCTTTCTTCAACCAGTTCCAGCGCGATGTTGTTCTGCGCGTTGATCTTGCGATACAGCGCAGCATCGGTTTCCAGAACCTTTTCCCGGGCCGGGAAGATTTCCGCCAGTTTGGCTGCCCACTCGCCGGACGCTTGGGCCGGGAAGCATTTTTCGATCAGTTCCAGCATGATCGAAACGGTCACCGACGCGCCTGGCGAAGCACCCAGCAGGGCAGCAAGGGAACCGTCCTTGGCCGCGACCAGTTCGGTACCGAACTGCAGAACGCCGCCCTTTTTCGGGTCTTTCTTGATGATCTGCACCCGTTGGCCAGCCACTTCCAGGCGCCAGTCTTCGGCTTTCGCTTCAGGGTAGAAGCGACGCAGGGAATCCAGACGCTGCTCCATCGACTGCATCACTTCGCTGACCAGGTACTTGGTCAGGTCCATGTTGTTTTTCGCCACGGCCAGCATCGGGCCGATGTTGCCGGCGCGAACCGACATCGGCAGGTCCATGAAGGAGCCGTGCTTGAGGAACTTGGTGGTGAAACCGGCGTAAGGTCCGAACAGCAGGGACTTCTTGCCATCGACCACGCGAGTGTCCAGGTGCGGCACCGACATCGGTGGCGAACCCACGGCAGCCTGGCTGTACACCTTGGCCTGGTGATGCTTGACCACTTCCGGGTTGTCGCAACGCAGCCACTGGCCGCTGATCGGGAAGCCGCCGAAGCCTTTGCTTTCTTCGATGCCCGAGGCCTGCAACAGCGGCAATGCCGCGCCGCCCGCGCCGAGGAACACGAATTTGGCGTCGACTTCGCGCGTATTGCCGCTGTTGACGTCCTTGATGCTGACGGTCCAGCCGCCGTTGTTGCGCTTCAGGCCGGTCACGCGCTTGCAGTACTTGACCTGGGCATCGGGTGCGCTGGTCAGGTGCTTGAGCAACTGGTTGGTCAGCGCGCCGAAGTTGACGTCGGTGCCATTGATCACGCGGGTGGCGGCGAGGGTTTCGCCAGCGTCACGCCCCGGCATCATCAATGGCATCCAGTCGGCCATTTTTGCCTTGTCTTCGGTGTATTCCATGTCCGCGAAGGCGTGGTGCTTGCTCAGCACCTTGAAGCGTTCCTTGAGGAAGGACACGCCGCTGTCGCCCTGGACGAAGCTCAGGTGCGGCACCGGGCTGATGAAGGTCTTGCACGAGCCGAAGGTGCCTTTTTTGGTCAGGTAGGACCAGAACTGCTTCGACACTTCAAACTGAGTGTTGATGTGCACGGCTTTCTTGATGTCGACGGTGCCGTCGGCGGCCTGCGGCGTGTAATTGAGCTCACACAGCCCGGCGTGACCGGTACCGGCGTTGTTCCACGGGTTGGAACTCTCCGCGGCACCGGAATCCATCAGCTCGACGACTTCCAGCTTGATCGCGGGGTCGAGCTCTTTGAGCAGTACAGCGAGGGTGGCACTCATGATGCCGGCCCCAACCAGTACTACGTCGACTGCTTCGTTATGCGCCATTTAACGCGTCTCCAAAATCTGCAGCACCAAATTGTCGGCATGGCTGCCAGGCGTTCAGGGCGTGTCAGTGATGCCCCAGGTACCCATGGCAGTGTCGCCATGTCCGAATCTTCGCAATTTATCGCAACTTCGACGGACGCTACCGGCCGGGTTTATGAGGTCAATGAACTCATTTCAACGCGCGACTGGCAATTCGACTTATGGTCGAGACATCCGTTTGTGCAACCAAATCCGTAGCGGACAGGCTTCAGGCTCCGGTGTTCGAGGAATACTCGGTCCTGTGTCGTTGGGCTGTTTCAGACGCTAATGGTGCATGTTCAGACGCAAAACTATTCATTTGCTCGCCACACTCTTGTGAAGTTGTGAAAACCCGTTTTTTTCACGCTCTTTTGAAGACGTGAACCTCAAAAAAGGGCTGTCCCAGCCTGGCACCGTGCCCGGATGGATCGCCGCCATGGAATACATGACAGGCAAAACGGGCAAACAGCTCAGTGACCGAGCGTAATGACAGCTCTGCAGATTCGCGAAAAGTGGGGTTTTTGCTCAAGGAACAGCAAGCGCGCCAGCTTCACTCGATCTGTGTGGGCGGCTCTCTGTGGGCGGTGCGGGGTGCCAATACCGAAGCATTGACGATTGCTGCGAGGCCCGATCAGGAGACGTCCTTATAATCGGGGGGAGATTGTATCTAAGAAACGCGGGGAAATGGACGTGTTTAATGACTTTTATTAGGCGTCTGGTCAGGTCGCCAGCAGTTGTTGAGCGCGAGCACGGGGTTGGCGCTGGTTGACACGGGCGCTGGCGGGCAGGGGATGGTGCAGCCAGTTGAGGCGGATTTCTTCGATTTCGACCCAGCCATCGCCCATCGGCTGGAGGCTGCACTGCTTGAATGCCTGGCAATGGCCGTTGCGGTCGAGCAGGGCGAAGCAGCGATGCAACGGGCGCGGTGTGAACAGGGAGACGAGAAGGCGCATGGCAAATACCTCGTGGGATTTACCGCATACGTTGTCAGCAAGTCGTGACGTGCCGGTGAAAGGAGGGTGAACGATGTGTGACAGGAACCGCGGTCCACGGGGTTTGTCTGAGATTCCGGTATTCGTTGCATGACGCTAGTTACCCGCAGTGGCGCACCGCTATACTGCCGGCCTGTTTGTGCCTGATTCTGGAGAGAAGAGCATGTTGCAACGCCTGTTGTTCGGTTTGATCACTGTGACCAGTTTGACCCTGGTTGGCTGCGCCCACAGCCCGCAACAACTGAGTCCGGAGCCGAAGCTGACCACTCAGCTGGCACCGGTCGGCCATGGCCAGCCAGTCGTGGTGCGTGTGGTGGACGGTCGTCCGTCGCCAACCCTGGGCACCCGTGGCGGTCTGTATCCGGAGACCAGCGCGATCACGGTGCAGGGCGCGCAGATTCTGCCGAAGCTGCAGGCCCAGGCCGAAGCGGCCGTGCGCTTGCTCGGCTTTACCCCGACTAACAATGCGCCGAATGCCCCGCAACTGACCGTGACCCTGGCCGAGCTGAAGTATCAGTCGCCTAAAGAAGGCATGTATGTGACCGAGGCGACCATCGGCGCGACCTTCCGCTCTGACGTGCAGAACGCCAACCGCCGCTACAGCGGTCGTTACGGTGCATCCCTGGATCAGCGTTTCGGCATGGCGCCGAACCAGGAAACCAACACCAAGCTGGTCAGCGATGTGTTGAGCGATGCATTGACGCGCCTGTTCAAGGACCCGACCGTGGGTCAGATTCTCGGCGAATAAGTTTTCGCTGAAATCAAAAAGCCCGGCGCCAGCAATGGCCCCGGGCTTTTTTGTGCCTGCGCCGCCGATCCTGTGTAGGAGCGAGGCTTGCCCGCGAAGACGGTGTGTCAGGCGACATCAATGTTGAATGAGAGGCCGCCTTCGCGGGCAAGCCTCGCTCCTACAAGGGGGCTGCGGTGTCAGGCGGCTTGCGAATAAAACTCCAGCACACTCACGCCCGTCAGCAAATCAGCCTCCGGCAGGTCCGCATGTTGATGCCCGCCCAGCGCGCAATACACCAGCCAATGGCGATCCTGAACGTTGAAGGCAAGGCTGCCGACCAAGGTTTGTTGTTCGTCGCTTTGAGCAATGAGATAGAGGCGATCCTGGTTTTCAGCGTGCAGCATGACGGTATCCATGTCGGTTTTGGTGGGGCGAGAGATTGGCGCATTCAGATGACGAAGCCGTGACGCAGGACAGGAATCTGCCAAATGGTGAGTTATTTATCGTATAGCGGCGGGCAGGAGGGACGGCTTTCGGTAGAATCCGCGCCGCGGTCGTCGATCTGGCTTCCGCCACACCTGTTTTGTCCGAGGTTCGTGATGTCGCTGCATTTGATGACGCTGTTTACCGCCCATCCCGCCAAATTGATCAACCTGCTCGCCTTGCTGCTGGCCTTTCCGGGCAGCTGGCTGCTGCACGCCACGCGTCGTCGCGAACAACGCGCGATGGCCAACCTCGAAGCGCAGAGCCAGAGCCGTCGCATCGATGAGCCAATGTTGATGCTGGATGGTGCGACCTTGCGCATGAACCGGTTTTTCTATCGCTTCGGTTTCGCCTGCCTGGGGTTGGCGCTGCTGGTGTCATGGATCAGCACGCGGGTCTGAGCACACCGTAACCCCTGTGGGAGCGGGCTTGCTCGCGAAAGCGGAGTGTCAGCTGCATTGATGTTGACTGACACGCCGCCTTCGCGAGCAAGCCCGCTCCCACAGTTTTAGAGCGGCAACCCGGCCTTCACACGGTACTGATTACGCACCGGCGTGGCGTATTGCAGCACCAGGAACGGACGATGTTCTTCCGGGCAAGCGTCCAGGCGCTGTTGCCATTCTTCCTGGGCTTTCGCCAGTTCGTCGGCAGCAAACACATCAGACGCTTTCGGCACCTGCAGCTGCGGGTCGGCATCCTTCCATTGCGCGTAAGCCAGGTAGTGCACCGGGAACAAGCGGTAGCCGCCGAGAATCTGCTTGTCCATTTCGACCGCCAATTGCTTGGTGTCTTCGAACAGCTCGGTGATCGGCGCGGCGAAGTTCACGTGGACACGGCCCTTGTAGCCGGTAATGCCCTTGGCGATGCTCACATCGTCCTCGCCTGGCGCCTTGGTGTAGGTGCCGGTGGTGGCGCGGATGTAGAGTTCGCGGGCCTTGGCCTGGTCGCACGGGTCGTATTCGTAGCTGATCGACACCGGGGTGACGTTCAGCGAGCGGATGACTTCGCCGAACGGCTCGTCCTTGCGGCTCATGTGGAACATCTTGAGGATCGCCGACTCGGTGCGGTCGTCGCCGTCCTTGGCCCGGCCTTCGGCCTGCGCGATCCAGATCGAGGCGCAATCGTTGCGGATCGAGTGGTTGATGTACGCCGACAACAGCTGATAAGCCGCCATTTTCTCGCGGCGACCGGTGATCGAACGGTGCACGATGAAGCTCTTGTTCAGGCGCATCAGGTCGCTGACGAAGGGCTTTTGCAGCAGGTTGTCGCCAATCGCGATGCGCGGCGTCGGCAGGCCTGCGTGGTACACGGCATAGTTGACGAAGGCCGGGTCCATCACGATGTCGCGGTGGTTGGCGATGAACAGGTAGGCGCTGCCGGACTTGAATTGCTCGACGCCGGTGTACGTGACACCGTCCGTGGCGCGCTCGATGGTGTGGTCGACGTAATACTCGACTTTGTCCTGCAGCGTGGCCACCGAATCGATGCCGGCGAACTCACGGCGCAGCCGATGAGCTATAAGAGGTTTGAGCATCCAGCCGAAGGCACCGGCAAAACGCGGGAAGCGGAAGTGGGTGAGGATATCTAGAAACGCCTTGTCGCCGAGCAAGCGTGCCAGCACCGCTGGGACTTCGCTGTCGTCGTAAGGTCGGATGGCATCGAATTCGCCCATCATGCTCTCTTGTTAGAAACGGCTAGGGTAAGTAAAGGTTTTGATCGAAAACCAACGGGGCACGGTCTGAAAAGTTAGCCAGACAAAAATAGCCCTGCAAATAGACCGGCGATTATACGCACAAGTCACTTGGGAGACCGCGATGCTGGAAACTGCAGAGTATGAATGTCCGTATTGTGGTGAAGAGGTCGAGACGACTGTGGATTTGTCGGCGGGCGATCAGACCTATATCGAGGACTGTCAGGTGTGTTGTCGGCCAATTACGTTTGTGTTGCAGGTTCATGGAGAGGAGTGGCATCTCGAAGTGTTCAGCGAGAACGAGTGAGGGCATCCATGCAGCGAATCTACGAACCGGAAAACCTGATGGAAGGCGAGTTGCTGCAAAGCATGTTGGCCAGCGAGGGCGTCGAGGCGCATCTGGTCGGCCGCGATTTGCTCGGCGGCACCGGCGAATTGCCGATCTTCGGCCTGCTGGGCTTGTCGGTGGATAACGACCAGGCCGAGTACGCCCGGGAGTTGATCACCGCGTACAATGCCGCGCTGCCGATGCCCGGCGATGAACCGGAAAGCTTTCCCGGTACGCTGGTCTGTTAGGCTGACGTTCGTTTGATCAAGAGTCGTGTTGCCCCATGTGTGGACGTTATGCCCTGTTTCGCTGGAACCCCGCCTTCGCGGCCCTGCCTGGCTTCCCTGCCGATCAGCAGGCCCAGTGGAATATTTCTCCTAATGATTCGGTGTTGATGCTGCGTGCCGGCGCCGACGGCGAGCGTGAATTGGCCCGCGCCCGTTGGGGGCTGACGCCGCCGTGGCTCACCGATCTGTCCCGCACGCCGGCCCATGCCCGCGCCGAAACCGTGGCCGAGCAACCGATGTTTCGCCAGGCCCTGCGCGAGCGCCGCTGCCTGTTGCCGGCCAATGGTTTTTACGAATGGCGCGGCACGACGCGCAAGCGCCCGTATTGGCTGACGCCGGGGGAGGGCTCGACGCTGTTTTTCGCGGCGATCTGGGAGGCGTATCCGGTGCAGGAACAGGTGTGGCTGAGCACGGCAGTGATCACGCAACCGGCGGCGAGTCAGCGTCGGCCGTTGATCCTGGATGCGGCGGGGCAGGAGGCGTGGCTCGACCCCGAGACGCCGTTGCATGTATTGCAGGGATTACTGGCCAGTGAACCTGCGGCGTTGCGCGAGCGGGTGTTGGCGAATCTGGTGAATGATCCGAAGTTGAATGGGCCGGAGTGTTTGACTCCCGGCTGATGGGTTGTCTGGGCTGGCCCCATCGCGAGCAGGCTCGCTCCCACAGGAGATCTGTGTGGTACACAAATTTTGTGTTCACTGAAGATCAACTGTGGGAGCGAGCCGGCTCCGGGCGGCGTTCCGACGATAAGGTCCGCAGGACCTTCCGGCAATCCTTAAACCTTGAACTGATTGATCAACCGCCGCTGCTGCTCAGCCAGCTTGGTCAACCCCGCACTCGCCGCGCTTGATTCATCCGCACCGCCCGCCACTTCATTGGCCACTTGCCCAATGTTGATCACGTTCCGGTTGATGTCATCCGCCACCGCACTCTGCTCCTCGGCCGCGCTGGCAATCTGGGTGTTCATGTCATTGATCACCGATACCGCCTGAGTGATCGCATCCAGCGCTTCGGCCGCTTTCGCCGCATGCTGCACGCTTTCGTCGGTGCGGTTCTGGCTGTCTTCCATGACCCGCACCACATCGCGCGTGCCTTGTTGCAGCTGCTGGATCATGGTCTGGATTTCTTCGGTGGCCTTCTGGGTTTTCTGCGCGAGGTTGCGCACCTCATCGGCCACCACCGCAAAGCCACGGCCCTGCTCGCCGGCGCGTGCCGCTTCAATGGCGGCGTTCAAGGCCAGCAGGTTGGTCTGCTCGGCGATGCCGCGAATGGCGGTGAGGATCGCGTTGATGTTCTCGCTGTCCTTGGCCAGGTTTTGCACCACGCCGACAGCCTTGCCGATTTCCACGGCCAGCACGCCGATCGAGTTCGACGTATCCCGCACGATCTGTTTGCCCTGAGAGGCCGCCTGATCCGCATGGCTGGCCGCTTGCGCCGCCTGGGTCGCGTTGCGCGCCACGTCCTGGGCGGTAGCGGTCATTTCATGCACCGCCGTGGCGACCTGATCGATCTCGACCATTTGTTTTTGCACGCCAATGTTGGTGCGAATCGCGATATCAGCGGTGTGTTCCGACGAATCGCTGACGCTCTGCACCGACGTCACCACTTGGGTGATCATCGCCTGCAACTTGGCGAGGAAAGTGTTGAACCCTTTGGCGATCGAGCCCAGTTCGTCGGCGCGATCACTGGTCAGGCGGCGCGTCAGGTCGCCTTCACCTTTGGCAATGTCGTCGAGCATGGCCACCATTTGTTTCAGCGGGCGAGCAATGCCGTGGCCCACCAGCCAGATCACCAGCAAGCCGACGCCGGCGATCAGCAGACCGACCATGGCCATGCCGAAGGTGTCGGATTTGCGCTGGGTGTTCAGGTCAGCCTGGAGTTTTTGCAGGTCGGCCATCACCGCGTTCAGCGGCAGTTGCAGCATCAGCGTCCAGCGAGCGTCGGTCTGGCCGATGCCGAAGGGCAGGTACAACTCGATCCGGCCCTGGGCCTTGTCGACGGTGTAGGTGACTTCGCCGCGCTTCAGATTGGCCATGTTGGCGATCTGCTGGCTGTCGAGGATGTCACTGACCTTCTCGCCGAATTTGCTCGGGTCCTTGGTGTAGGCAACGATCCGGCCATTACCGCCGATCAGCGCCATGACACCTGAGCCGTTGTACAACTTCTGGTTCGCGCCCAGGAGCATTTCCTGGATGAAGTTCACCGAGAGGTCGGCGCCGACGATGCCCTGGAACGCACCGTTGAGCATGATCGGTTCAATAAAGGACGCGAGCATGACGATTTTGTCGCCGACCTTGTAGGGCGCCGGATCGATCACGCAGGATTTCTTGGTTTCTTTCGAGCACAGGTAGTACTCGCTGGCGCGCACGCCGGTAGACAGGGTTTTCTGGTCGTCGACGTCCACCAGTTTGTCCAGGCCCAGGCTGCCGTCTTCGTTGCGGAACCACCACGGCAGGAAGCGCCCGTTGCTGGCGTCGATGCCGACGACCTTGGTGTCGACGTAAGCTGCGTCGTTGTGGTCGAGGGCGTTTTTTTCCCAACCGATGTAGGTGCCGAGAATCTTCGGGTTTTTGGCGACGTTTTCCTTGATCAGGCTGATCAATTGCTCACGGCTCAGGTTCAGTTGCGGCTGGCCATCGGCGCCTGGTGTGCCGATCAGGGCGTTGACCCGCACCAGTCCGCCGGCAATCAGCAGCGGCGCTTCGAGTTCACGCTGGATCTGGCTGACCTGGGTTTGCGCCAGGGACGTCAGGCGCTGCTCGATGACTTGCTCGAATTGCGCCTGGGTCCGATCCTGAACCATGTCTTGCGTCCGTGCGCCGGAAAACAGCGCGTACAGCACCAGGGCCGCCACGACACTTAATACGATGGCGCCAGCGAGGGCCGCCACGGAAAACTGGATGGACTTGAATTTCATGGGTGCTCCGCACGCAAGAGGACTTCTGCGGTGCTGTATCGGCAGGGGGCTCGAGGGCCATGAGTGAGGTGTGACGAAATGGCTGTTTTGGAGCCGTCGATGTCGCAATTGAATCATTGCCGGCCGTGACTGGCCGTGGCGGGTGGCGGTATGTGAATTTTTTCCTACTGTTGATGAGAGCTTTGTCCGAAATCCACGTCTGTATGTCTGTTGTATCTGGCGCCGATACAAATCGACGCCTAGGATACGCGGCATGTTTCGAGGGAGTTTTGTGATGAACAAGCGATTGGTTTTGTGTGCTCTGAGCGCGGGTCTGCTGCTCGCGGGTTGTCAGTCGGTCAACACCACCAGCGGCGGTGCCGTGGGCGTGGAGCGCAAGCAGTACATGTTCAGCATGTTGTCCTCGGATGAGGTCAACCAGATGTACGCCCAGTCTTATCAAAAGACCGTTGGCGAGGCGACCAACAAAGGTGTGCTGGACAAGACCAGCAACGATGCCAAGCGCATCCAGGTGATCGCCGATCGGCTGATCGCCCAGGCGCCGATTTTTCGTCCGGATTCGGCCCAGTGGAAATGGGAAGTCAACCTGATCAAGAGTGATGAGCTCAACGCCAACTGCGGGCCTGGCGGCAAGATCATTTTCTACACCGGGCTGATCGACAGCCTGCAACTGACCGACGATGAAATCGCCGCGATCATGGGCCATGAAATCGCCCACGCCCTGCGTGAGCACGGTCGTGAAGCGATGTCCAAGGCGTACGGTATCGAAATGGCCAAGCAGGGTGCGGGCGCCTTGCTCGGTCTGGGTCAGGACAGCCTGGCTCTGGCGGACACCGTGGCCAACTACGGCATGACGCTGCCCAACAGTCGCGCCAACGAAAACGAAGCGGACCTGATCGGCCTGGAACTGGCGGCCCGCGCCGGTTACAACCCGAACGCCGCAATCACCCTGTGGAACAAGATGAGCAAGGCCTCGGAAGGTTCGCCACCGGAGTTCATGAGCACTCACCCGGCGTCGTCCAGTCGGATTGCGTCGTTGCAGGCGGCGATTCCGAAGGTGATGCCGTTGTACGAGAACGCGCGGAAGTCCTGATCGATATGCGTTGATGCCGCTGACGCCTTCGCGGGCAAGCCTCGCTCCTACAGGTCAGTAAAAATCCTGTAGGAGCGAGCGGTGCGGCGATCCGACTCGCCCGCGAAGAACGATAACGCGGTCTAACGACCTACGACGTCAAACCCACCCACTGCTCTGCATCGCCTTGTACACCGCGACAATCGCCAGGACGAAGAACGCCGACGCCGCCAGTCGACGAATCAGGGTCAATGGCAATTTGTCCGCCGCAAAGTTACCCGCCAACACCACCGGCACGTTGGCAATCAACATGCCCAGGGTGGTGCCGATAATCACCAGCCACAGTTCCGGGTATTGCGCGGCCAGCATCACGGTCGCGATCTGGGTCTTGTCACCGATTTCCGCGAGGAAGAACGCGATCAATGTCGTCAGGAACGGCCCGAATTTGCGGGCGGTGCTGGCTTCATCGTCATCCATCTTGTCCGGCACCAAAGTCCACAATGCCGTCGCAGCGAAGCTTGCGGCGAGGATCCAGTGCAACACCGCGTCCGAGAAGAAACTGCCGACCCAGGCACCTACCGCACCGGCTGCCGCGTGGTTGGCCAGGGTGGCGGCGACGATGCCGGCGATGATTGGCCACGGTTTGCGAAAGCGGGCAGCAAGGATGAGCGCGAGCAGTTGCGTCTTGTCGCCGATTTCGGCCAAGGCAACGATTGCGGTGGGAACGAGAAGTGAATCCAGCATCAGGGTTTTCCTAAGGGGCGGGTCGACACGGCTATGACACGTACAGCCTTCCCGCCCCGGGTAAGGTGTTCGTGTCATAGGTCTTGTCAAACCCTGGCGATCCGTCTGATGCGGACGCTTGGGTCGCATACGCCATGGTCTGAGGACCAAGTATGTTGACGTATGCCGGACGAGCATGGCGCTCGTGGGAGACTACTCCCCTAGGACGGAGCGGATTCTGCCTAGGCAAATCCGATAGGGCAAGTACAAATTGCTAACCGCGTTTGGCCCGGTAGATTCGGAAACCCTGACCTTCGGCCTTGATCGCACACACGCCGAGGTGCTCTTCGATCAGCGGTTGGTACTTCAGGAAGCTGTTCGCGACCAGCCGCAGTTCGCCACCGTTTTTCAGATGTTTGGCGGCTTTTCGCAGCAAGTTCTCGGTGGCGAAGTAATCGGTGTGCACGCCGACATGGAACGGCGGGTTGCTCAGAATCGCACTCAAACCCATCGGTGCGGCATCGATTCCGTCACCGGTTATGACGTCCGCTTCCAGACCATTGGCAGCCAGGGTCAAGCGACTGCTGGCGGCGGCAAACGCATCCACGTCGAGCAGCGTGACCTGATTGTGCGGATAACGACGCTTGACCGCCGCGCCCAAAACACCGGCGCCGCAACCGAAGTCCAGCAAATGGCCGCTTGGCAATTTGTCCAGGTGCTCCAGCAACAACGCACTGCCGCGATCCAGCCGGCCGTGGCTGAACACGCCAGGCAGGCTGATGACTTTCAGTGGCCCTTCGGCCAGCGGCAACTCGTAGGTCTGGGCCAGGCTTTCCAGGGATTTGGCTTGCGGCGCATCGGCCACGGTGACCAGCCACAGCTGGCAATGACGCGCACTGTCGAGCTTGCGCGGTTTGCCAAACGGGTTCAGTTGTTTGGCCGCGCCTTCGATGCCGCTGCGTTTTTCACCCACCAGGTACAACTCGCGTCCGGCCAGGCGAGAGGCGAGGGCGTTGAGGATGTAATCGGTGAGGTCCTTGGATTTGGGCAGAAACACCACGGCGGTGTCGAATTCGCGCTCGGGCGCAGTCACGCCAAAATGGCTGCGCTCGGTGAAGCGGGCGTCCAGCGCGGCCTGATCACCGGCATGCCAGCACCAGCCATGGGCGTCGGGCAGGCGCCCGAGCAAATCATCGGCGGGCAAGCCGGCCAACAGCACTGAACCCTGGAATAACTCGGCCTGACGAAGCAGTACTTCACTGCGCGGATCCATACTCTGCTCCTTGAAAAAAAGTGCCGCAGTTTATCAACTGACGACCCGCAGCGCCTTACCGCTGAAGTATCCCTGCGCGTTTTCGGTCAATTGGCCAACGATCCGCTGCCGCGCCTCGCGACTGCCCCAGGCGTTGTGCGGCGTAACGATCAGGCGTGGAATGTCGGCGGCGAGCAACGGGTTGCCGGCGCTCGGCGGTTCGACGCTCAACACGTCGGTGGCCGCACCGCCGAGGTGGCCGCTACGCAAGGCGTCGGCCAGCGCCTGTTCATCAATCAGGCCGCCACGGGCGGTGTTCACCACAAAAGCGCCGGGTTTCATCGAGGCCAGTTCGCGGGCACCGATGAAGTGGCGAGTGTGTTCGTTGAGCGGGCAGTGCAACGTCAGCGCGTCGATTTGCGGCAGCAGTTCATCCAGCGGTAAACGGTCCGGCCGGGCGGGGCGCCCCGGAATCTGCCCAAGCAGCACGCGCATGCCGAAGGCTTCGGCCAGTCGTGCGACCGCGCCGCCCAGTTCGCCATGACCGAGCAAGCCGAGGGTTTTGCCTTCCAGTTCGACGATCGGATAGTCCAGCAGGCAGAACTGTTTCGCCTGTTGCCAGCGACCTTCACCGACGGCTTTCTGATAATCGGCGAGGCGCGTCGCCAGGTTCAGCAGCAGCATGATCGTGTGCTGCGCCACCGATGGCGTGCCGTAACCCTGGCAGTTGCAGACGGTCACGCCATGGGCGCGGGCGGCGGCGAGATCGACGTTATTGGTGCCGGTGGCGGTGATCAGGATCAGCTTCAGTTCGGGGCTGGCGGCGATGGCGGCGGCGTCGATCAGGATTTTGTTGCTGATGGCGACGGTGGCGCCCTTGAGGCGTTCGATCACTTGATCCTGCGTGGTCTGCGCAAACAGTTGCAAATCATCGAAGCAGGCGCGCAATGGACTGAGGTCGAGATCACCGAGGTCCAGCGATGGATGGTCGAGGAAAACGGCGCGGCGAGAGTTCGTCATCAACTGTACCTTTTGTGCATTGAACTGAAGGCGTAATCTGCCGAGCCTACCAGATGAAACAAATCGTTACGCATCATCGGATAGCACGCTGACCCCTGTGGGAGCGAGACCGGCTTGCCGGCGAAAATGGTGTGTCAGACAAGAGTTTTGCGACTGACACTCCCTCATCGCGAGCAGGGCTCGCTCCCACAGGGATTGCGGACACCTTGAGCGTACTTTTATCGATCTGCCTTTTGAGGAGCCCGCATGTATTGGACAGAGTTCTTGACCGTTGCCCTGATTCACCTGCTGGCCGTCGCCAGCCCCGGCCCGGATTTCGCCGTGGTGGTGCGTGAGAGCGTGACCCACGGTCGTCGCGCCGGCACCTGGACGGCGATGGGTGTCGGTACGGCGATTTTCCTGCACGTCGGTTATTCGCTGCTCGGTATCGGCCTGATCGTGTCCCAGTCGATCGTGCTGTTCAACGCCTTGAAATGGGCGGCCGCCGCGTATCTGCTGTACATCGGTTTCAAGGCCCTGCGCGCGCAACCGGCCAAACCGGTGACTGACGACCTGCACAAGGAAGCGGGTGAGCGCACCGCTCGCGGCGCCTTCACCTCGGGTTTCGTGACCAACGGTCTGAACCCGAAAGCCACGCTGTTCTTCCTGTCGTTGTTCACTGTGGTGATCAATCCGCATACGCCATTGGCGGTGCAGGCCGGTTACGGGGTTTACCTGGCGGCGGCGACGGCTTTCTGGTTCTGCCTGGTGGCGATGCTGTTCAGCCAGCAGCGTGTACGCGCCGGTTTCGCCCGCATGGGCCACTGGTTCGACCGGACCATGGGCGCCGTGCTGATCGCCATCGGCGTGAAACTCGCGTTTACCGAGATGCATTGATCGACGAACACCACCCTTTGTAGGAGCCGGCTTGCTGGCGATGGACTTGTAGGCGCCGCATTCTTTCCAGAATGGATGCGTCATCGTTAAACACCATCGCCAGCAAGCCGGCTCCTACAGGTCTGGACAGTAGTTAAATGCTGGCGCAACGCTAGCATTTGCTGAATGTTGCAAATCATTCCTTCGGCTGATTTGGTTGTCATGGAAGGGCACTAGAGTGCTTACTTTCAGCCACGACCGTGCAGTCAGAAAAGGGATTCTTATGTTGCAGACTCGCGTTATCCCCCCAGCCGAAGGCGCTTACCAGTATCCGCTGCTGATCAAACGGCTGCTGATGTCCGGCGCGCGCTATGAGAAAACCCGCGAGATCATTTACCGCGATCAATTGCGCTACAGCTATCCGACCCTGATCGAACGGGTCGCACGCCTGGCCAACGTGCTGACGGCGGCCGGCGTCAAGGCCGGCGATACCGTGGCGGTGATGGACTGGGACAGCCATCGTTATCTGGAATGCATGTTTGCCATTCCGATGATCGGCGCGGTGATCCACACCATCAACGTGCGCCTGTCGCCGGAACAGATCCTCTACACCATGAATCACGCCGAGGACCGCTTCGTGCTGGTCAACAGCGAATTCGTCGGGCTGTACAACGCGATTGCCGGGCACCTGACCACCGTCGAGAAAACCCTGCTGCTGACCGACTTGCCGGAAAAAACCGCCGACCTGCCGAACCTCGTCGGTGAATACGAGCAGTTGCTGGCGGCCGCAAGCACGCAGTACGACTTCCAGGATTTCGACGAAAATTCGGTCGCGACCACCTTCTATACCACCGGCACCACCGGCAATCCCAAAGGCGTGTACTTCACCCATCGGCAACTGGTGCTGCACACCATGGGCGTGTCGACCATCATGGGCGCCATCGACAGCGTGCGGCTGTTGGGCACCAACGACGTGTACATGCCGATCACTCCGATGTTCCATGTGCACGCCTGGGGCTTGCCGTATGTGGCGACCATGCTCGGGCTCAAGCAGGTTTATCCGGGGCGCTACGATCCCGAATACCTGGTGGAGCTGTGGCGCAAGGAAAAGGTCACCTTCTCGCATTGCGTACCGACCATCCTGCAGATGGTTCTCAACGCCAAGGCAGCGCAAGGCACCGACTTCGGCGGCTGGAAAATCGTCATCGGCGGCAGTGCATTGAATCGTGCGTTGTACGAAGCCGCCAAAGCCAAAGGCATTCAGTTGACCGCCGCGTACGGCATGTCGGAAACCGGCCCGCTGGTTTCCTGTGCGCACCTCAACGATGAGCTGATGGCGGGCACCGAAGACGAACGCACCACGTACCGGATCAAGGCCGGCGTGCCGGGGCCTTTGGTGGAAGCGGCCATTGTCGACACCGACGGTAACTTCCTGCCCGCCGATGGCGAGACCCAGGGTGAACTGGTGCTGCGTGCGCCGTGGCTCACCGAAGGCTATTTCAATGAGCCGCAGAAGGGCGCGGAGCTCTGGGCCGGTGGCTGGCTGCACACCGGGGACGTGGCGACGCTGGACAGCATGGGCGTGATCGACATTCGCGACCGGATCAAGGACGTGATCAAGACCGGCGGCGAATGGATTTCCTCCCTGGACCTGGAAGACCTGATCAGTCGCCATGCAGCGGTACGCGAAGTAGCAGTGGTGGGCATTGCCGATCCGCAGTGGGGCGAACGCCCGTTTGCCTTGCTGGTGATCCGCGAGGGCCATGTAATCGGGGCCAGGGAACTCAAGGAGCACCTCAAGCCATTTGTGGAACTGGGGCACCTGAGCAAGTGGGCCATCCCGAGCCAGATCGCCCTTGTTACTGAAATTCCCAAGACCAGTGTCGGCAAACTCGACAAGAAGCGAATTCGCCTCGACATCACTGAATGGCAAGCCAACAACAGCACCTTCCTCTCGACGCTTTAAGCGTCTACCGGCGTGCCCGAAATGGCACGCCAGCCCCACCAAGCAAGCGCTTGGCTTGTGAAATCAGAATTTTCAGCCATCATTCCCGTGCCGACAGGTGTCGGCTTGGCGAAAGGACTGTTCCAGAGTGGCCGGCAGCTGCAAATCACACTTTAGAGGGATCAAGCAGTACTACCTGCTGGCTATAGTCCGCTCAAGGATTTTTAAGAACGGGGCACACGCACAAAACGGGGCGATGCAACTTTGGAGTGAATTCGGAATGCCTTGGCTTCCGGTCAACCACAGCGTTTTTAAAAGTACTCAATGCCATAACAATAATGCACATGGAGTAGCGTCGATGACATCAGTAAACCAGTTCTGGCGCCGGGCAAAACTGCCTCTGGCTGTCAGTCTTGCCTCTTCGCTCGCCGGGCCCGCATTCGGCGTCAGTTTCAACGTTGGTGAAATCGAAGGTCAGTTCGACTCATCCCTGTCGATTGGTGCCAGTTGGTCTACCGAGAGTGCCAACAAGAACCTCATCGGCGTCAACAACGGTGGTCGTGGCCTGTCCCAGACCTCCGATGACGGCCACTTGAACTTCAAGAGCGGGGAAACCTTCTCGAAGATCTTCAAAGGCATCCATGACCTTGAATTGAAATACGGCGACACCGGCATCTTCGTCCGGGGCAAATACTGGTATGACTTCGAACTCAAAGACGAAGACCGTCCGTTCAAGGACATCAGCGACAACAACCGCAAGGAAGGCGCCAAGTCCTCCGGCGGGCAAATTCTCGACGCCTTCGTCTACCACAACTACTCGGTTGCCGATCAGCCGGGTTCCGTGCGTCTGGGCAAACAAGTGGTCAGCTGGGGCGAGAGTACGTTCATCGGCGGCGGCATCAACTCGATCAACCCGGTCGACGTTTCCGCGTTCCGCCGTCCAGGTGCCGAGATCAAGGAAGGCCTGATCCCGGTCAACATGTTCTACGTGTCCCAGAGCCTGACCGAGAACCTTTCCACGGAAGCGTTCTATCAACTGGAATGGGACCAGACCGTTACCGACAACTGCGGTACGTTCTTCTCGCAACCGGACGTGATTTCCGATGGCTGCGATAACAACCTGGCCGTGCTGCGGACCCGTAACGGGCTCAACAACTCGTTGACGGCCGCTCGTTTGCCAGCCGCCTCGCGCAACGCTGTCCTCAACACGTTGACTGCCAGGGGCGTGAACTGGGGTAACCCGGACGAAGGCGCGATCGTTCGTCGCGGTCCGGATCGCGATGCGCGTGACAGTGGCCAGTTCGGCGTGTCCTTCAAGTACATGTTCGAGCCGCTGGACACCGAATTCGGTGCCTACATGATGAACTACCACAGCCGTGCGCCTATTTTCAGCGGCAAGGGGGCTCCGGCGAGCGCCTATAACGCACAGGCACTGGGTGGCGCTCTGACTGGCGCACTGGTTGGCACAGGCATTCCGCTGGGAACCGCAGCTGGCATCGTGGGTGGCGCGAACGGACTGGCGGCGCAAACCCTGCCATTGGTGGTGGCGGGTAACTCCAGCTACTTCATCGAATACCCTGAAGATATTCGGCTTTATGGCCTGAGCTTCTCCACCACGTTGCCTACCGGCACCGCCTGGAGTGGTGAGTTCAGCTACCGTCCGAACGCACCGGTACAGCTCAACACCACCGACATCCTCTTTTCCGGCCTGACGCCACTGAACCCTAGCGTTTCCGTACTGCAAGGGCAGCCTGGTGCGGATCAGCATGGCTATCGTCGCAAGGAAGTGTCTCAACTGCAGACAACCTTCACTCACTTCTTCGATCAGGTGATGGGTGCCGAGCGACTGACGTTGGTGGGCGAGGTTGGCTGGACTCACGTCGGCGGCCTGGAAAGCACTTCGAAAGCCCGTTACGGGCGTGACCCGAGCTACGGCCCAGGTCCATTGCCAAATGGTCAGTGCCAGGCATTGAACGTTTCGACCCTGGCAGGCGGTCCGCAAAACAACGTCAACCGCTACTGCGAAAACGATGGCTTCACCACCACAGACTCCTGGGGCTATCGCGCTCGTGCGATCTGGGAATACAACGACGTGATCGCCGGTGTGAACTTCAAGCCGAACATCGCCTGGTCCCATGACGTCGACGGTTACTCACCTGGCCCTGGCGGCAACTTCGAGGAAGGTCGCAAAGCGGTCAGCCTGGGTCTCGATGCCGAGTACCAGAACACCTACACCGCGTCCCTGGCCTACACCAACTTCTTTGACGGCAAGTACACCACCGTGGATGACCGCGACTTCGTTGCGCTCAGCTTCGGCGTGAACTTCTAAGCACTGCATTTTCAGGACGAACACACCTATGAAAACAACAAAGAGTCTGTTCAACGCTGGAGTTCTGGGGCTAACGCTGCTGGCGACCAGTGTGATGGCAGCGGTCCCTGCGGCCGAAGCGGACAAGCTGGGCAAGAGCCTGACGCCAATGGGCGCCGAGATGGCGGGCAACGCTGACGGTTCGATTCCAGCCTGGAAGCCGATGGCGAAGAACGCCGGCACCGCCGACGCCAAAGGTTTCCTGTCCGACCCGTTCGCCAGTGAAAAACCGCTGTTCACCATCACGGCGCAGAACGTCGATCAGTACAAGGACAAGCTTGCTCCAGGCCAGTACGCGATGTTCAAGCGTTACCCGGAAACCTTCAAGATGCCGGTTTACCCGTCCCATCGCGGCGCGACCGTGCCGGATGACGTGTTCGCTGCCATCAAGAGAAACGCCACCGCCACGGAGCTGGTGTCCGGCGGCAACGGGCTGAAAAACTTCGAGACAGCCGTACCGTTCCCGATTCCAAAGAGCGGCGTTGAGGTTATCTGGAACCACATCACCCGTTATCGCGGTGGCAGCGTGACCCGTCTGGTGACCCAGGCCACCCCGCAGCCGAACGGCTCGTACAGCTTGGTGTACTTCCAGGATCAGTTCGTATTCCGCGACAAGATGAAGGATTACGATCCGGCGAACCCGGGCAACATCCTGTTCTACTTCAAACAGGAAGTGACCGCGCCTGCACGTCTGGCCGGTGGTGTGCTGCTGGTGCACGAAACCCTCGATCAGGTGGCGGAACCACGTTCGGCGTGGGTCTACAACGCCGGTCAGCGTCGTGTGCGTCGTGCTCCGCAAGTGTCTTATGACGGGCCGGGTACCGCGGCGGACGGCCTGCGTACCTCCGACAACCTGGACATGTACAACGGTGCACCGGATCGTTACGACTGGAAGCTCGAAGGCAAGAAAGAGATGTACATCGCCTCCGACAGCTACAAGCTCGACGATCCGAAGCTGAAGTACGCCGACATCATCAAGGCCGGTCACATCAACCAGGACCTGGCTCGTTACGAGCTGCGTCGGGTCTGGCATGTGGTTGCAACCCTGAAGGAAGGTCAGCGTCACATCTACGCCAAGCGTGACTTCTACATCGATGAAGACACCTGGCAGGCAGCGGTGATCGATCACTACGACGGTCGTAACCAGCTCTGGCGTGTAGCAGAAGCTCACTCCCAGAACTACTACAACGTTCAAGTGCCTTGGTACACCCTGGAAGCCCTCTACGACCTGCAGTCCGGCCGTTACCTGGCACTGGGCATGAAGAACGAAGAGAAGTCGGCATACAACTTCGGTTTCACTGCCACCACCAGCGACTTCACGCCGGCGGCATTGCGTCAGACCGGGGTTCGTTAACCTGAACTGAACAGAGGCCGCATCCTCGAAAGAAGCCCCGACTGGTTCGGGGCTTTTTTTTGTTCGTAGACTTTTTGTAGCCATTTGTAGCAATAACCTTCATTACCTCTTCGTTTACCGCTAGTCTGCGGACATCTGCAACGCCGCCAACAGCATTTCAAACAAGAGCCGGCCATGACTGATCTGTCCCCACTCCCGGGCCATGCAAGCGTTACCGTCGCAACATTGGACGGGCGTTTTTATCGGCCTCCGCTGCCCGACGGCCATGTGCTGCGGCCTCGTTTATGCGAGCGCCTCAGTGCCGGTCTCGGTGGCCGGCTGCTGCTGGTCAGCGCGCCGGCGGGGTTTGGCAAGAGCTCATTGGCTGTGGAGTTCTGTCAGGGGCTGCCGGCGCATTGGCAAAGTCTCTGGCTGGGGTTGAGTCCGCGGGACAACGATCCAGGCCGTTTTCTGGAGCGATTGCTCGAAGGTCTTCAGGACTTTTTTCCGCAGTTGGGCCGCCAGTCTCTGGGGCTGCTGAAAATGCGTCAGCGGCATCAGCCGTTTGCTTTTGAAGAATGGCTGGACGGTTTGCTCGATGAATTGGCCGTGCACCTGTTGCCGACAGCGCCATTGCTGCTGGTCCTCGATGACTATCATCTGGCCCAGGGGCCGGTGCTCGATCGTTGCCTGCAGTTTTTCCTCAATCACCTTCCCGACGGCTTGCTGGTGATGGTCACCAGTCGCCAACGTCCGGACTGGCATCTGGCGCGGCTGCGGTTGTCGCGACAATTGCTTGAGTTGCATGAGCAGGATCTGCGCCTGACCCACGACGAAGCCTTGACCCTGCTCGATCGACACAGCAGTTCGTTGCGTGGCGAAGCACTGGAAAACCTGATCCAGCGCAGTGAAGGCTGGGTTGCCGGCTTGCGTTTCTGGTTGCTGGCGGCCTCCGAAGCGGGTTCCGACGGTGCGTTACCCCAGTCCCTGCACGGTGGGGAAGGGCTGATTCGCGATTACCTGCTCGAAGAAGTCATCGATTGTCTGCCCGCCGAGGTGCAGTCGTTCCTTTATGACACGGCCCCTCAAGAGCGTTTTTGCAGCGAGCTGTGCGATGCCGTTCGCGAAGCGCATGACAGCGCCGAGATCCTGCGTTTTCTGCTTGCGCACCAAGTGTTCCTCGTACCGCTGGACGAGCATGGCCACTGGTACCGCTATCACCATCTGTTTTCCGACCTGCTGCGTACCCGGCCAACCTCACAGGCGATGGTGCCGGCAGCCAGCCTGCATCTGCGCGCGTGTCGCTGGTTCAATGCCCAGGGCCTGCTCGATGAGGCGGTGGAGCAGGCGTTGCGCGCCGGGCATCTGGATGTCGCGGCCAACCTGGTGCAGAACCTTTCGGAAGAGCAATTGCTGGCGGAACAGAATGTCGGCATGTTGCTGCGCTGGAAAATGGACTTGCCCGACAGCCTGCTGATCAGCACGCCACGGTTGATCGTGCTTTACAGCTGGGCCTTGGGGCTGGCCTGTCAGCTCGACGCCGCCGAAGAGTTGGCCAATCATCTGAGCCGCTTCCTGCCGGCGCCATCGGCCACCGCGCAGAAATCCATGCTGGCGCAATGGCTGGCCTTGAGCGGGATCATTGCCCGCGGGCGCGGCAACCGCGAATTGACGCTGCTGTATTGCACCGAAGCGCTGGAAAGCCTGCCATCGAAACGCTACGGCCAGCGCCTGATGTGTCTCTCGACCCTTTCCAACCTGGCCATTGCCGATGGCGACTTGTGGCGTGCCCGTGGTTTGAATCGCGACTCGCTTGAGCTGGCGCAACGGGTGGGCAATCCGTTGTTCGAAGCGCTGGCCCATTACGACCGGGCGCGCGTGTTGCAGGCGCGAGGGGAAATCCTGCGCTCGCTGGACGAAGTCCGTCAGGGGCTGCAACGCCTGCAAGGGTTGTCGCCGCAGCGGCTGTATGCCGTGCGCGCTCGATTGACCTTGTACGAAGGATTTCTGCTGGCCCTGCGCCTGCAACCACAGACCGCGCGGCTGCGTTTGCAGGCCGGTTTGACTGAGGCCCGCGCCTGTCGCGACATCAGTGTTTTGATCGGCCATTGCGTGATCGCCCGGCTCGAAGGCAGCAGCGGCGAGTTCGCCAAGGCCTTTGCCGAACTGGCCGAAGCCGAACGGCTGATGCACATCTGGGACGTCCCGCCGATTTACTATCTGGCGATGATTACCCTGGTCAAATGCGAACTCTGGCTGGCCCAGGGACGCACCGATCTGGCAGAAGCCTGGCTCGCACGACTGGGCCAGACCTACAACGGCGAAACGCCTGCGGCGCCTCCGGAATTCCATCCGCAACTGCCACTGCATATCGAGTTGCAGCAGGCTTTGCTTGAGGTCATTCAGGCGCAGCCGATGCTGGCCGAAGGGCGATTGAATGCGTTACTCGAGCATGGTCAGCAAACCGGTCGGCAGTTGCTCAGTGTGATGGCGCTGACACAAAAAACCGAACTGCTCCTTGCGCACAACCGCGAGCCTGAAGCCCGGCAGTCCTTCGCTCAGGCCCTTGAAGCGGCCAGTGGCGGCGCGCTGCAGCCTTTTGATGGCTTGTTGAATAAAAGCCCTGACTGGCTTCGCGAGCAACTGCAGAACTGCGCGAAAGCGACGGTATCGCAGAGCCTGTCGGAGCGACTCCCCGTTATCGCTGCACGCCTTGCTCCGGAGCCCTCACAAGCCTGCGAGCAACTCAGTTCCCGCGAACTGTCGGTTCTGAAACTCATTGCCCAAGGCTGCTCGAACCAGGAAATCAGCGATCAGCTGTTCATTTCCCTGCACACGGTGAAAACCCACGCCAGCCACATCAACAGCAAGCTCGGGGTTGAGCGGCGCACGCAGGCGGTGGCGAGGGCCAAGGCATTGGGAGTGTTGGGCTGACGTAGTGTGACGATACACAGGCGGTCAATGGCTGGACGCAATTGTGTGCGAAAATCCCTCGTCCCCGTTTTTATCGAGCATGCCCCGATGTCCCAACAACCGACCCTCATCCGCGAAACCTTCCCCGTAGGCCCGTTGCAGTGCAACTGCACGATCATCGGCGATCCGGTGACGAAGAAGGCCATCGTGGTCGATCCGGGCGGCAATCACGAATTGATCCTCGCCCGGCTCGATGCCCTGGGCCTGAAGGTTGTCAGCATCATCCATACCCATGCGCACCTCGATCACTTCCTGGCCTCCGGTCAGTTGAAGGAGAAAACCGGCGCGACCCTGCACTTGCACAAAGAGGATCAGTTCCTCTGGGACAATCTGGAGATGCAATGCCAGATGTTCGGTGTGCCTTACACGCCGGTTCCATCGCCGGATCGCTGGTTGGCCGACGATGAAGAACTTGCCTGCGGTTGCGGCGTGGCGTTGCACACGCCAGGTCATACGCCGGGTTCCATGAGCTTTTGGTTTTCAGAAGCTAAGCTGCTGATTGCCGGTGACACGTTGTTTCGTCGCGGGGTAGGGCGCACGGATTTGTGGGGTGGCGATCAGGCGACCATCGTGCGTTCGATCAAACAGCGCCTGTACACCCTTGATGAAGACGCGACGGTGGTGACAGGCCATGGTCCGGATACGCGTCTGGGTGATGAAATGCGCGACAACCCTTTTGTGCGGGCTTAAGGGGATCGACGGAATTTTCTGCGCCCGAAATGATCCAACGCCCGCAAAGAACCAATGCCTAAGACCCGTTGCATCCCAGAATGCAAAAAGTAGGAGCTCTTCATGTTCACCAAGCAGCGTTTGATTATTGTCGCTACGGCTGTGGCCTTGCTGTCAGGCTGCGCCTCGCCCAACCCATATGACAGCAGCCAGGGGCAGGCCGACGGTGGTTCCACGGGCATGAGCAAAACCGCCAAGTACGGCGGCCTCGGCGCTCTGGCGGGTGCGTTGGCCGGTGCCGCCATCAGCCACGATAACCGTGGCAAGGGCGCGCTGATCGGCGCCGCCGTAGTGGGTGCTTCGGCTGCCGGTTACGGTTACTACGCCGACCAGCAAGAGAAAAAGCTGCGCGCCAGCATGGCCAACACCGGTGTTGAAGTGCAGCGCCAGGGCGATCAGATCAAGCTGATCATGCCGGGCAACATCACGTTCGCCACCGATTCGGCGAACATCGCTTCCAGCTTCTATCAGCCACTGAACAACCTGGCCGGTTCGCTCAAAGAGTTCAACCAGAACCAGATCGAAATCGTTGGCTACACCGACAGCACCGGCAGCCGTCAGCACAACATGGACCTGTCCCAGCGTCGTGCGCAGAGCGTGGCGACTTACCTGACGTCCCAAGGTGTCAGTGGTGCCAATCTGTCGGCACGTGGCGCCGGGCCGGATAGCCCGGTTGCCAGCAATGCCGATGCCAATGGCCGGGCACAGAACCGTCGCGTCGAGGTCAACCTCAAGGCGATTCCGGGTCAAGAGTATCCACAGCAGTAAACGCAGCCCCTTTACCCACCTGACTGAACCCCAGGCGTAAAAAAAACCGCCCGATCCTAAACAGATCGGGCGGTTTTTTTGTGTCGCCAGTTCTGGCCCCTTCGCGGGCAAGCCCGCGAAGGGGCTATTGGATCAGCAACAAAAAAGCCCCCGGACAATCACTCGTCCGAGGGCTTTTGTGTATCGCGCGAAACCTGATTACTTCTTCAGGCCGTAATGCTCATCAAGCATGCCCGGCGCGTTCGGGGCTTTGGGGGCGTAGTCGCGAGGCGGCTCCTGATTGCGCGGTGGCGTCAGGCGTTCCCGTGGGGCCGCTGCCGCGTCGGCGTGCAGCGAAGCCAGCAGGCGTTGGCGGGTTTGTTCGTCCAGGGCCAGGCGGTTGGCACCCTCGGCGAGGTGATCCTGCACTTCCTGATAGCTCTGAGTCAGTTTCTTGACCAGGTTTGCAGTGCTGTTGAAGTGGGTAACCACCTCGTTCTGATAACTGTCAAAACGTTCCTGAATGTCATCCAGCTGACGTTGGGTGCTGCTCGGCGCGGCGTTCGGCACCAGGCGAGCGATCAGGAATCCAATGGCGACACCCACAACCAGGGCAAGAGTCGGCAACAACCAAACTAAGAGCGAGTGTTCCACGAGTCCTTCCTCTATAAACGGCTTTGCTTTACGTTAACGGCTCGAACCTGCGCTGTATACCGCGATTCACTCGCAATACATCGGCACAGACAATTTGCTAGACGAGTCGACCCGATTCGAGGTCACGGAGTTCCTTCCTTGCTTATGCGCGAAACCCCTGTAGTGATTGACGGCCCGGTCGGGCAATTGGAAGCACTTTACCTGGATATCGAGCAGCCGCGCGGCATCGCGCTGATCTGCCACCCGAACCCGGTGCAGGGCGGCACCATGCTCAACAAAGTGGTCTCGACCCTGCAGCGCACCGCGCGCGATGCCGGTTTGATTACCTTGCGTTTCAACTACCGTGGCGTCGGTGCCAGCGAAGGCTCGCACGACATGGGGACCGGCGAAGTCGACGATGCTCAAGCGGCGGCGGCATGGTTGCGGGCGAAACATCCTGATTTGCCGCTGACGTTGTTCGGTTTCTCCTTCGGCGGTTTTGTTGCAGCAAGTCTCGGCGGACGCCTGGAAGCGCAGGGTGAACAGCTCAAGCATTTGTTCATGGTGGCCGCTGCTGTCACCCGGCTCAATGGTTACGACCTGCTGCCGGTGAATTGCCCGCTGACCCTGATCCAGCCGGAAACCGATGAAGTCATTGACCCGCAAGCTGTCTACGACTGGTCCGAGAAACTCGATCGTCCCCATGAGCTGCTGAAAGTGGCAGAATGCGGACACTTTTTTCATGGCAAGCTGACCGATCTCAAGGATCTGATCCTGCCGCGTCTTTCGAATTGATTGCAGTCTGACAAGCGATTACCCATGACGACTCGTACCCGTATCCTCACCGGCATCACCACCACCGGCACGCCGCACCTGGGCAACTACGCCGGCGCCATCCGCCCGGCGATCCTTGCCAGCCGCGACAGCAATGCCGATTCGTTCTACTTCCTGGCCGACTACCACGCCCTGATCAAATGCGATGACCCGCTGCGCATCCAGCGCTCGCGTCTGGAAATCGCCGCGACCTGGCTGGCCGGTGGCCTGGATGTGGACCGCGTGACGTTCTATCGCCAATCCGACATCCCGGAAATCCCGGAGCTGACCTGGCTGCTGACCTGCGTTGCGGCCAAGGGCTTGCTCAACCGCGCCCACGCCTACAAGGCTTCGGTGGACAAGAACGTCGAAACCGGCGAAGACCCGGATGCCGGTATCACCATGGGGCTGTACAGCTATCCGGTGCTGATGGCCGCGGACATCCTGATGTTCAACGCACACAAGGTGCCGGTCGGTCGTGACCAGATCCAGCACGTGGAAATGGCCCGGGATATCGGTCAGCGTTTCAACCATCTGTTTGGCCAGGGCAAAGAATTCTTCACCATGCCCGAGGCGCTGATCGAAGAAAGCGTCGCGACGCTGCCCGGCCTCGACGGTCGCAAGATGTCGAAGAGCTACGACAACACCATTCCGTTGTTCAGCAGCGCTAAAGAGATGAAAGACGCGATCTCGCGGATCGTCACTGACTCCCGCGCGCCGGGCGAAGCCAAAGATCCAGACAATTCGCACCTGTTCACGCTGTTCCAGGCCTTTGCCACCCCGGCGCAGTCCGACGAATTCCGCAGCGAATTGTTGCAGGGCCTGGGTTGGGGGGAGGCGAAGAATCGTCTGTTCCAACTGCTCGACAGTGAACTGGGCGAGTCCCGCGAGCGTTATCACCAACTGATCGAACGCCCGGCTGATCTGGAAGACATCCTGCAAATCGGTGCGAAAAAGGCCCGTGCCGTAGCGACGCCATTCCTTAACGAATTGCGCGAAGCGGTCGGTTTGCGTTCTTTCGTGGCCCAGACGCAAGTCGCGGCGACCACCAAGAAGAAAGCCGCGAAAGCTGCACGTTTTGTCAGCTTCCGCGAAGACGACGGCAGTTTCCGCTTCCGCCTGCTGGCGGCCGATGGCGAGCAACTGCTGTTGTCGCGCAACTTCGCCGACGGTAAAACCGCTGGTCAGGTGACCAAACAACTGCAAGCGGGCCAGCCTCTGGACGTGCGCAATCAAGACCTGAGCTTCAGCGTCTGGCTGGAAGGCGAGTGCGTGGCCGATAGCCCGGCTTTCGCCGACACGGCGGCCCGTGACGTTGCCATCGACGCTTTGCGGATTGCGCTGACGCCGGTTCAGGAATAATCAACGGCTCGGTCCGACCAAGGGCCGATTGCCATTCCCACGGGCCATCGCTACAGTGACGGCCCGTTTTTGTTGCCTTGCTAACGAATTATGACGCCCCTAGAACGATACCAAGCTGATCTGAAACGCCCGGAATTCTTCCATGACGCCGCGCAGGAAACCGCCGTGCGCCATTTGCAGCGCCTGTACGACGATCTGGTCGCGGCCTCGCAGAACAAACCGGGCCTGCTCGGCAAACTGTTTGGCAAGAAAGAACAGGCGCCGGTCAAGGGCCTGTATTTCTGGGGCGGCGTAGGTCGCGGCAAGACTTACCTGGTCGACACCTTCTTCGAAGCGCTGCCGTTCAAGGAAAAGACCCGGACTCACTTCCACCGCTTCATGAAGCGTGTGCACGAAGAGATGAAGACCCTCGGCGGCGAGAAAAACCCGCTGACCATCATCGCCAAGCGCTTCTCCGACGAGTCGCGAGTGATCTGTTTCGATGAATTCTTCGTTTCCGACATTACCGACGCGATGATCCTTGGCACGCTGATGGAAGAGCTGTTCAAGAACGGCGTGACCCTGGTCGCCACTTCGAACATCGTCCCGGACGGTTTGTACAAGGACGGCTTGCAGCGTGCGCGCTTCCTGCCGGCCATCGCGCTGATCAAGCAGAACACCGAGATCGTCAACGTCGACAGCGGCGTCGACTATCGTCTGCGTCACCTCGAGCAAGCGGAGCTGTTCCACTTCCCGCTCGATGAAGCGTCTCACGAAAGCCTGCGCAAGAGCTTCCGTGCGCTGACGCCGGAATGCACGGCGGCCATCGAGAACGATGTGCTGATCATCGAGAACCGCGAAATCCGTGCCTTGCGCACCTGCGATGACGTGGCCTGGTTTGACTTTCGCGAGCTCTGCGACGGCCCACGCAGCCAGAACGATT
The DNA here is from genome assembly GCF_019956155.1 of Pseudomonas sp. BF-RE-22. Lineage (NCBI taxonomy): Bacteria > Pseudomonadati > Pseudomonadota > Gammaproteobacteria > Pseudomonadales > Pseudomonadaceae > Pseudomonas > Pseudomonas sp. BF-RE-22. Next base: position 86,579 of record NZ_JAHBDD010000014.1, read on the forward strand.
ACATCGAACTGGGCAAGATCTTCCACGCCGTGCTGCTCAGCGGTGTCGAGCAGATGAGCGTCACCACCGACGACATCGCCCGGCGCTTTATCAACATGGTCGACGAGTTCTACGACCGTAACGTGAAGCTGATCATTTCCGCCGAAGTCGAGCTCAAAGACCTCTACACCGGCGGTCGCCTGAACTTCGAGTTCCAGCGCACCCTCAGCCGTCTGCTGGAAATGCAATCCCACGAATTCCTGTCCCGGGCTCACAAGCCGTAGGAAATTTCTGAAAATGAAAAAGGCCTGCAATTGCAGGCCTTTTTTATGCGTTGCAGATCCCCTGTAGGAGCACGGCTTGCCGGCGATGGCTATCTCAAGGACGCCATCGCCAGCAAGCTGTACTCCTACAGGGTTTACGGGGTTTTACGCCGCTTGCTGAAACTGCTGCCGATACTGGTTCGGCGACAACTCGGTGTGCTGCCGGAACAGCCGCGCGAAGAAGCTCGCATCGTCGTAACCGACTTCATAACTGATGGTCTTGATGCTCTTGCGGCTGCCGGACAGCAAGCCCTTTGCCGTTTCAATGCGCAGGCGTTGCAGGTAATGCAGCGGCTTGTCGCCGGTGGCGGTCTGGAAGCGGCGCATGAAGTTGCGGATGCTCATGCCGTGCTCGCGGGCAACGTCCTCGAAGCGGAACTTGTCGGCGAAGTGCTCTTCGAGCCAGTGCTGGATCTGCAGGATGATCACGTCCTGGTGCAGCTTCTGGCCACCGAAACCGATGCGTCCCGGCGAGTAGCTGCGCTGCACTTCATAGAGAATGTCGCGGGCCACGGCCTGGGCCACGTTGGCGCCGCAGAAACGCTCGATCAGGTAGATATAGAGGTCGCACGCCGACGTGGTGCCGCCGGCGCAATAGAGGTTGTCGGCGTCGGTCAGGTGCTTGTCCTGATTGAGGTAAACCCTCGGGAAGCGCTCGGCAAAGGCGTTGAAGAAGCGCCAGTAAGTGGTCGCTTCCTTGCCGTCGAGCAGCCCGGCTTCGGCGAGCCAGAACACCCCGGTGGCTTCGCCGCACAGTACCGCGCCGCGCGCATGCTGCTGGCGCAACCACGGCAGGATCTGTGGATAACGTTGGCAAAGGGTTTCGAAATCGTCCCAGAACGCCGGGAGGATGATGACGTCAGCGTTTTCCAGGCCGCCGTCCACCGGCATGATCACGTCGCTGAAGCTGTTGACCGGTTTGCCGTCGGGGCTGACCAGGCGCGTTTCGAACGCCGGTGTCAGGCCCTGGCCCAGTTGTTTGCCGTAACGCAGGCTGGCCAGGTGGAAGAAATCCTTGGCTTGCATGAGGGTGGAAGCGAAAACCCGGTCGATAGCCAGGATGCTGACGCGCCGCAAGGGCGTGGAGACTTGGTTAGACATAATTCAACTTTATTCTTATAGGGGAAAGTGGTCACCAGACGGCTGGATCGTCTTATTTTTTGTCGGATGTGTCCAGTGTCCTGTATCGGAAGCGAGGCTTAGTCTCTGAAGGTCTATTCCTTCTAACAATAACGACAGGTGCCGCATGATCCCCAGAACCTTGTTCAGTTCCGAGCACGAACTTTTTCGCGACAGCGTGCGAACCTTCCTCGAAAAAGAGGCCGTGCCGTTTCATGGGCAATGGGAAAAACAAGGCTATATCGACCGCCAACTCTGGAACAAGGCAGGGGAGGCGGGGATGCTCTGTTCACACCTGCCGGAAGAGTACGGCGGGCTGGGAGCGGATTTTCTCTACAGTGCGGTGGTGATCGAAGAGGTGGGGCGTCTGGGGCTGACCGGGATCGGTTTTTCCCTGCATTCCGACATCGTCGCGCCTTACATCCTGCATTACGGCAGCGAAACGCTGAAACACAAATACCTGCCAAAACTGGTGTCCGGCGAGATGGTCACCGCGATTGCCATGACCGAGCCGGGTGCCGGTTCCGACCTGCAAGGGGTGAAAACCACGGCGGTGCTCGATGGCGATGAATATGTGATCAACGGTTCGAAGACATTCATCACCAACGGCTATCTCGCGGACCTGGTGATTGTCGTGGCCAAGACCGATCCGAAGGCCGGCGCGAAGGGCACCAGCCTGTTTCTGGTCGAGGCCGACACGCCGGGTTTTGCCAAGGGCAAGCGCCTGGAAAAAGTCGGCATGAAAGCGCAGGACACCTCGGAGCTGTTCTTCCAGGATGTTCGCGTGCCGAAAGAAAACCTGCTGGGCCAAGCTGGGATGGGCTTCGCGTATCTGATGCAGGAATTGCCGCAAGAGCGTCTGGCGGTTGCTGTTGGCGGACTGGCATCGGCTGAGGCTGCGCTGCAATGGACGCTGGAATACACCCGCGAGCGCAAGGCGTTCGGCAAGGCGATTGCCGACTTCCAGAACACCCGTTTCAAGCTGGCGGAGATGGCGACCGAGATCCAGATTGGCCGGGTCTTCGTCGATCGCTGCCTGGAGTTGCACCTGCAAGGCAAGCTCGATGTGCCGACGGCGGCGATGGCCAAGTATTGGGGCACGGACCTGCAATGCAAGGTGCTCGACGAGTGCGTGCAGTTGCATGGCGGCTACGGGTTCATGTGGGAATACCCGATCGCCCGGGCGTGGGCGGATGCGCGGGTGCAGCGGATTTATGCCGGCACCAACGAAATCATGAAGGAGATTATTGCGCGGTCACTGTAGGAGCCGGCTTGTCGGCGATTGAAGCGACGCGGTTTTGGCTGTAACCGCGTTGTCCCAATCGCCAGCAAGCCGGCTCCTACAAGTGCGGGTTACGGTGCTGGATTCGGGTGATCCTTGTGGATCGCCTCGATCCCCGCCAGCACTTCATCGGAAAGTTTCAGCTCGAAGCTGGCAATGTTGCTGTCCAGTTGTTCCAGCGTCGTCGCGCCGATGATGTTGCTGGTCACGAACGGCTGCTGCGTTACAAACGCCAAGGCCATTTGCGCCGGGTCCAGACCGTGCTCGCGGGCCAGCGCCACATAACGGCTGCAGGCGGCTTCCGACTGTGGATTGAAATAGCGGCTGAAGCGGCTGTAGAGGCTCAGGCGACCTTTCGGCGGACGCGCGCCACCTTCGTACTTGCCCGACAGGAAACCGAACGCCAGCGGCGAATAGGCCAGCAGGCCGCACTGTTCGCGGATGGCGATTTCCGCCAGGCCGACTTCGAAGCTGCGGTTGAGCAGGTTGTACGGGTTCTGGATCGACACTGCACGCGGCCAGCCACGGGCTTCGGCCAGTGCCAGGAAACGCATGGTGCCCCACGGTGTTTCGTTGGACAGGCCGATGTGGCGGATCTTGCCGGCCTTGACCTGTTCGTCCAGCGCTTCGAGGGTGTCCTCCAGCGGGGTCAGGTTCGCTTCGCTCTTGTGTTTGTAGCCCAGTTGACCGAAGAAGTTGGTGCTGCGCTCCGGCCAGTGCAATTGATAGAGGTCGATGTAGTCGGTCTGCAGGCGCTTGAGGCTCGCATCCACGGCTTCGGTGATGTGCTGGCGGTTGTGGCGCAGGTTTTTGTCGCGGATGTAGTCGATGGTGTTGCCGGGGCCGGCGATCTTGCTGGCCAGGATCCAGTCGGCGCGATCACCGCGGCTTTTGAAATAATTGCCGATGTAGCGCTCGGTGGTGGCGTAGGTTTCGGCTTTCGGAGGTACCGGGTACATCTCGGCGGTGTCGATGAAATTGATCCCGGCGCTTTTGGCCCGTTCAATCTGTGCGAAGGCTTCAGCTTCACTGTTTTGCTCGCCCCAGGTCATGGTTCCGAGGCAGATGGCGCTCACGTTCAGATTGGTTCGGCCTAGCTGTCGATAATCCATCAGGTGCTCCTTGGGCAAAACAATCATAAAAGCAGGTTGAAATATTTTTCGCAATCTGCATAATTGCGCACCTCTTTCTGCAGTGGAAGTGATGCGCCGCCGCCGAAGAATCTTGCCGTTGAACGGACGCGCCGACCCGAGCCCCCGAAAGCGTCTGTATCCGGCTGCCTTTGACTTGTCAAAGTACGCACTATTCAGTAAGATCCGCCGTCTAATTTACAGGGCGGCCCCTGAGGCTATAAAGAATGAAAACTTTTACTGCTAAACCGGAAACAGTACAGCGCGACTGGTTTGTCGTCGACGCTGCAGGTCAGACCCTGGGTCGTCTGGCCACCGAAATCGCGAGCCGTCTGCGTGGCAAGCATAAAGCTGAGTACACTCCTCACGTTGACACCGGCGATTACATCGTCGTTATCAATGCCGAGCAGATTCGTGTAACCGGTGCTAAAACCACCGACAAAATCTACTACTCCCACTCCGGTTTCCCGGGCGGCATCAAGTCGATCAACTTCGAAAAGCTGATCGCTAAAGCCCCTGAGCGCGTGATCGAGACCGCGGTCAAAGGCATGCTGCCTAAGAACCCGCTGGGTCGCGACATGTATCGTAAGCTGAAAGTCTATGCGGGCGCTGTACACCCTCATACTGCTCAGCAGCCCCAAGAACTGAAGTTTTAACGGAATAGTTCATTATGTCGGCGACTCAAAATTACGGCACTGGCCGTCGCAAGACCGCAACCGCACGCGTTTTCCTGCGTCCGGGTACTGGTAACATCTCCATCAACAACCGTTCGCTGGATAATTTCTTCGGCCGCGAAACTGCCCGCATGGTAGTTCGTCAGCCGCTGGAATTGACTGAGACTGTCGAGAAGTTCGACATCTACGTCACCGTGATCGGCGGTGGTGTAAGTGGTCAAGCTGGCGCAATCCGCCACGGCATCACTCGCGCTCTGATGGACTACGACGAAACCCTGCGTAGCGCTCTGCGCAAAGCTGGCTTCGTTACCCGCGACGCCCGTGAAGTTGAACGTAAGAAAGTCGGTCTGCGTAAAGCGCGTAAGCGTCCGCAGTACTCGAAGCGTTAATTCGCTTTCACGTTCAAAAAGAACGCCCAGTTTCCTCACGGAGCTGGGCGTTTTTTTATGGGTGCGATTTATCAAAGAATTGCTCTGTGACAACTTGCCACATCCGTAGAGCCCCTATACTACAAGGCTTGGCAGTGGAGCCCTTCGGTAATTACCTTGTCAGAATTGGGGCTTTTCATTACCATTCGGCAAAATTTTTATAAGTACATAGTTTTACTTAGTAGATGCCTGATTTAACAGGCCACAAAGCTGATGGGAGAGGACTGAATGAGCAATGACGGCGTGAATGCAGGCCGGCGTCGCTTCTTGGTAGCAGCCACATCCGTGGTGGGTGCTGCAGGAGCGGTGGGGGCTGCGGTCCCGTTCGTGGGGTCATGGTTTCCCAGTGCCAAGGCGAAAGCCGCAGGTGCACCGGTGAAAGTGAATGTCAGCAAAATCGAGCCAGGCCAGCAGATGATTGCTGAGTGGCGCGGTCAGCCGGTGTTCATTGTCCGCCGTACCGAGGAAATCCTGGGGAATCTGAAAAAGATCGAGGGCCAGCTGGCTGACCCGACCTCCAAGAACTCGACACAACCGACCTATGTCGACCCGGTTACGCGTTCGATCAAGCCAGAGGTTCTGCTGCTGATCGGTATCTGTACGCACTTGGGTTGCTCGCCGACCTTCCGTCCCGAAGTGGCACCTGCTGATCTGGGCAAGGACTGGGTAGGCGGCTATTTCTGCCCGTGCCACGGTTCCCACTACGATCTGGCTGGCCGCGTCTACAAGTCGCAACCTGCGCCTTTGAACCTGCCAGTTCCCCCGCATTCCTATGAGACCAATGAGATTATTGTCATTGGCGTCGATACGGAGAAAGCGTGATGAGCAAGTTCATGGATTGGGTTGATGCGCGCTTTCCCGCGACCAAAATGTGGGAAGACCATCTCAGCAAGTACTACGCCCCGAAGAACTTCAACTTCTTCTACTTCTTTGGTTCCCTGGCGCTGCTCGTTCTGGTCAACCAGATCGTTACCGGTGTCTGGCTGACCATGAGCTACACCCCGTCGGCGGAAGAAGCGTTTGCTTCCGTCGAATACATCATGCGCGACGTCGAGTACGGCTCGATCCTGCGTCTGCTGCACTCCACCGGCGCTTCGGCGTTCTTCATCGTGGTTTATCTGCACATGTTCCGTGGCTTGCTCTACGGTTCGTACCAGAAGCCGCGTGAGCTGGTGTGGGTCTTCGGCATGCTGATCTACCTGGCGCTGATGGCGGAAGCCTTCATGGGTTACCTGCTGCCGTGGGGCCAGATGTCCTACTGGGGTGCCCAGGTGATCATCTCGCTGTTCGGTGCGATCCCGGTTATCGGTAACGACCTGACTCAGTGGATCCGTGGTGACTACCTGATTTCCGGTATCACGCTGAACCGCTTCTTTGCCCTGCACGTTGTTGCCCTGCCGATCGTGATTCTCGGTCTGGTGGTGCTGCACGTTCTGGCGCTGCACGAAGTCGGCTCGAACAACCCGGACGGCGTGGACATCAAGAAATACAAAGACGAAAACGGCGTACCGCTGGACGGCATTGCCTTCCACCCGTACTACACCGTGAAAGATATCGTCGGCGTGGTGGTGTTCCTGTTCATCTTCTGCTCGATCGTGTTCTTCTTCCCGGAAATGGGCGGCTACTTCCTCGAGAAGCCGAACTTTGAAGTGGCGAACGCGTTCAAGACCCCAGAGCACATTGCTCCGGTCTGGTACTTCACACCGTTCTACGCGATTCTGCGGGCGGTTCCGGACAAGCTCCTGGGCGTTATCGCCATGGGTGCGGCCATCGCTGTACTGTTCGTCCTGCCATGGCTGGACCGTAGCCCGGTCAAGTCGATGCGCTACAAAGGCTGGTTGAGCAAAATCTGGCTCTGGGTGTTCTGCATCTCGTTCGTGATTCTGGGCGTGCTGGGTGTTCTGGCGCCGACTCCAGGCCGTACGTTGCTGTCGCAGGTGTGTACTTTCCTGTACTTCGCCTACTTCATTCTGATGCCTTTCTACACCAGGCTCGAGAAGACCAAACCGGTTCCGGAAAGGGTGACTGGCTGATGAAAAAGCTATTTGCTGTACTGATTCTTGCTGCTTTGCCTGTACTGTCCTTCGCTGCCGAGCACGGTGGTCCTGAGTTGGAAAAGGTCGACATCGACGTTTCCGACAAGGCCGCCATGCAAGATGGCGCGCGTACATTCGCCAACTACTGCATGGGCTGCCACAGCGCCAAGTTCCAGCGCTATGAGCGTGTTGCCGACGATCTGGGCATTCCTCACGATCTGATGCTGTCGAAGCTGGTGTTCACTGGCGCCAAGATCGGCGACCACATGAGCATCGGCATGCAGCCGGCTGACGCCAAGACCTGGTTCGGTGCTGCACCGCCTGACCTGACCCTGGTGGCTCGTGTTCGCGGTACGGACTGGCTCTACGGCTACCTGAAGTCGTTCTACGAAGATCCGTCGCGTCCTTGGGGCGTGAACAACAAGGTCTTCCCGAACGTGGGCATGCCGAACGTCCTGGTGGGCCTGCAAGGTCGTCAGGTCGTCGGTTGCAAACAGGTCCAGATCGTCGAAGACGGCAAGAAGCAATATGATCCGCTGACCGGTACCGCGCTGACTCATGAAGCGTGCGATCAGCTGACCATCGTGCCGAAGAGCGGTGCTCTGACCGAAGAGCAGTTCGATGAGAAGGTCAAGAATCTGGTAACCTTCCTCGCTTACTCGGCTAACCCGGTTAAGCTGCAGCATCAGCGCATTGGTACCTACGTCTTGCTGTACCTGGCGTTCTTCTTCGTATTCGCCTACTTGCTCAAGCGCGAATACTGGAAAGATGTGCACTGATAAAGTTTCAAGCAATTGCTGTTAATCGCGCGCGCCCAAGGGCGTCTCTGAAGGTGTAACGAGTCTGGTTTATCCAGGCGTTACGGGAGACGCCCTCTGGGCGCGCTCGTTTTTCCGCTTCCGATAATTTCAACAAGCGAGGAGGACCGCCATGGGCGTGACCAATCGGTTGGCCTGTTACTCCGACCCCGCCGACCACTATTCCCACCGAGTGCGCATCGTACTTGCAGAGAAGGGTGTCAGCGCCGAGATCATTTACGTGGAAGCTGGCCGCCAGCCGCCTAAACTGATTGAGGTGAACCCTTACGGAAGCCTGCCCACCCTGGTCGATCGTGACCTGGCGTTGTGGGAGTCGACTGTGGTGATGGAATATCTGGATGAGCGTTACCCGCATCCGCCTTTGCTGCCGGTTTATCCAGTGGCGCGTGCCAACAGCCGTTTGCTGATTCATCGTATTCAGCGTGACTGGTGTGGTCTGGTGGATCTGATTCTGGATTCGCGGACCAAGGAAGCTGCCCGTGTCGTTGCTCGTAAAGAGCTGCGCGAAAGCCTGACTGGCGTGTCGCCGCTGTTCGCCGACAAGCCGTTTTTCCTCAGCGAGGAACAAAGTCTGGTGGATTGCTGCCTACTACCAATACTCTGGCGCTTGCCGATTTTGGGTATTGAACTGCCACGGCCCGCCAAGCCGTTGCTTGATTATATGGAGCGCTCGTTTGCGCGTGAGGCTTTCCAGGCGAGTCTGTCTGGCGTCGAACGCGATATGCGCTAAGGCTTAAGGAGCCGCTATGAACTCCAGTCGACCTTATCTGGTCCGCGCGCTCTACGAGTGGATTGTGGACAACGATTGCACCCCGCACATGCTGGTCAATTCCGAGTATCCGTCGGTGCAGGTGCCTCAGGGTTTTGCCAGTGACGGACAGATTGTCCTGAACGTATCGCCGGCCGCCGTGCGTCATCTGCACATGGACAACGAAGCAGTCAGCTTCGAGGGGCGCTTCGGTGGCGTGCCGCACACCCTGTACGTGCCTATCGCATCGATCCTGGGCATTTACGCCCGGGAGAACGGTCAGGGCATGGTGTTCGATCTGGAATCGCCTATGGAAGACGAGGAGGAGATCGAGCCGGATGATGATCTGCCGCCGCCGGACAGTGAGCCGCCGCGCCCAAGCGGTCGGCCAAGTTTGAAAGTGGTGAAGTAATAAAAAAGGCGATCCGAAAGGATCGCCTTTTTTATTACCTGTAGGAGCCAGGCTTGCCGGCGAAGGCGTCCTCGAAATCGCCTTCGCC
>NZ_JAHBDD010000015.1:0-94582 GCF_019956155.1 Pseudomonas sp. BF-RE-22
GGCGATCCGACTTGCCCGCGAAAGGGCCGGCCCGGTCATCGCATATCAATGCCTGTTGATAAACCCCGACAACGCCGCTATCGCTTCCGGCGAGCGCAGCCGCTGAGTGAACAACGCCCCCTCCTCTTCTATCACTTTGCGCAGTTGCTCGCGGTCAGGTGCTTTCATCAACTGCTTGCTGATGCGCACCGCTTCCGGTGGCAGGGACTCAAACCGCAACGCCATCTCCCGCGCCTTGGCCAATGCCGCTTCGCCACTACCCAGCGCTTCGGTCGCAATGCCCCACTCGGCCGCTTGCTCACCGCTGAAACCTTCACCGAGCAACAACAATTGCGCCGCTTTGGCATGCCCGAGCAATCGAGGTAAAAGCAGGCTGGAACCAAACTCCGGGCAGAGTCCGAGGTTGACGAAGGGCATGCGCAATCGCGCATCGCGGGCGACATACACCAGATCGCAATGCAGCAGCAGTGTTGTGCCAATCCCTACCGCCGCACCAGCCACAGCGGCGATCACCGGTTTGCGGCATTCGAGCAGGTTGAGCATGAAGTGGAATACCGGGCTGTCGAGGTTGCTCGGCGGTTGTTGAATGAAGTCGGCGATGTCGTTGCCGGCGGTGAAGCACTCGGCGGAACCGGTGATCAGCACGGCGTTGATTTCGGGGTCGGTATCAGCCTGTTTCAACGCCTCGGCCAAGTGGCTGTACATCGCACGGGTCAGGGCGTTTTTCTTGTCGGGGCGGTTGAGGCGCAGGATCAGCAGGCCACGTTCGCGTTCAATCTGGATGGCATCGGTCATGGTCGGTCTCGCGTCTGGAAATCAGCGCTCAACCGCGAGGCAGGAAGACGTCGGCCAGCAGTTGATTGCGCGGCAGTCCCGCCAGGTACAGGCGCCGGGCGAAGGCGTCGACGCTGTCGGGGGCCCCGCAGAGTAAGGCCAGGGTTTGCCGGGAAACAAGCCGCAGTTGCGCCAAAGCCGCGGGCAACTCGGTCGGTGTCCACAGCTCGATGCTGAGGTTCGGGCGGCTGGCGGCCATGGCTTGCAGGGGTTTGGCCAGATAATGCTCATCGGCATCATGGGCCAGGTGAATGACGCGGATGGCGCCCTGGTGATCCTGGCGCAGGGCTTCGCGCAAAACGCCGAACAATGGGCCAAGACCGGTGCCGGCGGCCATCAGCCACAACGGTCGGGTGTGCCAGTCGGCGTCGTAATGCAGCGCGCCGCCACGCAGTTCGCCGAGACGCAGCGGGTCGCCGATCTGCAACTGACGCGCAGCATCACTGAATGCACCGGGCTGGCGACAATCAAGGTGAAACTCCAGAAAGCGGTCTTCTCCCGGCAGGCTGGCGAGGGAATATGGCCGCGCCACGTGACCGGCCCACAACACCAGATGCTGCCCGGCGCTGTAGCGCAACGGACGCTGAGGGGTCAGGCGCAAACGCAACACGCTGCTGCTCAACCAATCGACGGCGGCGACCTCGGCCGGGCTGCCGTCCTGTAGCGGATCGAAGGCATGCACCTGCAAATCCTCGACCACCTGACATTGGCACGCCAGGCGCCAGCCTTGCTGACGCTGCTCCGCGCTCAGGGCATCGGGGCGGCTATCGCTAGGCAATCCTTGCATGCATTGCACCAGGCACGCATGACAACTGCCGGCGCGGCAACTGTAGGGAACGGACACGCCGTTCTGATTCAACACGTCGAGCAGGTTGCTGCCCACTGCCACCGACCATTGGCGATCGCCGACCCGCAACTCAGGCATCGACGTTCTCCCACGCCGCCGCGCAACGATTGCGGCCGTCGCGTTTGGCGCGATAGAGCGCCTGATCGGCACGTTGCAAGGCATCGTCGAGATCGTCGCCCGGCTCCAGCAGCGTCATGCCCGCCGACAGGCTGAGATTGCCGACCTTCAGGCCGATCAACTCGACATCGGTGAAGGCAATGCGCAGTCGTTCGCAGCAGGAGGTCAGGCGTTCGCCGCTGCAATCGGGCAGCAACACCACGAACTCTTCGCCGCCATAACGGGCCAGTACATCGCCCTCGCGCAGGCAGGCGTTGGCCACACCGGCGAAGGCTTGCAGCACTTGATCGCCGGCGGCGTGGCCGTGCATGTCGTTGATACGTTTGAAGTGATCGAGGTCGATCAGTGCCAGGCCATGCAGCACGCCGGGTTCCATGGCGTTGAGCTCGCGGGAGGCCAGGCGCAGGAAATGCCGGCGATTGAACAGCCCGGTCAGTTCGTCGGTGGCCACCAGGTCTTCGAGCTGGCGCATCATTCCGCGCAGGGTGTCCTGATGCGCCTGCAAGGCAAAGCGGCGCTGCCGCATCCGCAGGCGTGAGGCCTGGACGTAACGGGCGTAAAGCTCCAGCCAGACCAGCACGATAAACAGCACGCACACCTGCAATGCCGCCAGCGCCGGATCGGCCAGCTGGAAGTGGTAACCCTCCCACAGCGTGATCGCACTGAAACTGAAAAACACCAGCAACGCGCACCGCAAAAAGGCCCGACGCGACAGGTGAAACAGCCCGAACAACAGAATCAGCACGTAGAACACCAGGAACGCGCCACGGGCCTCATCCAGGTTGGCGATCAGCCAGGTTTGCCAGCCCAGCCCCAGCAACACTTGAGCTTCGGTCAGGCTGGGGTCGGAAAAACGCAGGTTGCAACCGCTGTAAAACACCGCGAACAGTGCCGCCTGACTGATGACCACCAGGGCGCTGCCGACGGCGACATTCGCCAGGGGTTCATCGTAATGACCGGTGAAAAACGCCAGCCACAGCAGCAGTAGAGCCAGGGCGTAGGTGCCGGCTGCAAGGGCAAAACGTTTGAGCAAAAGGCGCTGGATAGCGTTATGGGTCAATCGTTGACTCACCGTGCGAAAGGAGGCTGACCGAGTGTCCTACTCTACAGACCGAATGCCACTTTAGTGGCGTGTCTGATAAATGACCATTCAATTTTCAGGCCGGAAAACCGGCGTCAAGGGCATGACTTTAGACCCGCCCTGAATTTGTGCACAAACATCACCAACCTGTAGGAGCCGGCTTGCTGGCGATGGCGGTGTAACAGTCGACGTTAATGTTGAATGTCAGACCGCCATCGCCAGCAAGCCGGCTCCTACAGGTGAGTGCGCGTTCGCAAGCTTGACCTGTATGACCAACGATTGACTGCCGGCGCGTGTGCCCGCCTGCGAGGCGCGTTATACTGCCGCGCCTTTTTAGCGTCGCGCCAGCATGCCCGGCGTGCCTTGAAAGGTGCTTGCAACCGACCGATGCACCCAAGCTGCAAGCACCTTATTGAATGTTCCCGTCTTTTAGAGGAGCGCGACTCATGACCGTGATCAAGCAAGACGACCTGATTCAGAGCGTTGCCGACGCCCTGCAATTCATTTCCTATTACCACCCCGTGGATTTCATCCAGGCGATGCACGAAGCCTACCTGCGCGAAGAATCGCCAGCGGCCCGTGACTCGATGGCGCAAATCCTGATCAACTCGCGCATGTGCGCCACCGGCCACCGCCCGATCTGCCAGGACACCGGCATCGTCACCGTGTTCGTTCGCGTGGGCATGGACGTACGTTGGGATGGCGCCACCATGGGCCTGGACGACATGATCAACGAAGGCGTGCGCCGGGCTTACAACCTGCCGGAAAACGTCCTGCGTGCCTCGATCCTCGCCGACCCGGCGGGCGCTCGTAAAAACACCAAGGACAACACCCCGGCCGTTATCCACTACTCCATCGTTCCGGGTAACACCGTGGAAGTGGACGTGGCGGCCAAGGGCGGCGGTTCCGAGAACAAGTCGAAAATGGCCATGCTCAACCCGTCCGACTCGATCGTCGACTGGGTGCTGAAGACCGTTCCGGAAATGGGCGCCGGCTGGTGCCCACCGGGCATGCTCGGCATCGGCATCGGCGGCACCGCCGAGAAAGCCGCCGTCATGGCCAAGGAAGTGTTGATGGAATCCATCGACATTCACGAGCTGAAGAAGCGCGGCCCGTCCAACCGTATCGAAGAGATGCGCCTGGAGCTGTTCGAGAAGGTCAACCAACTGGGCATCGGCGCCCAGGGCCTCGGTGGCCTGACCACCGTGCTCGACGTGAAGATCATGGACTACCCGACCCACGCCGCTTCGTTGCCGGTGTGCATGATCCCGAACTGCGCCGCCACCCGTCACGCGCACTTCGTGCTCGACGGTTCCGGCCCGGCCTCCCTGGAAGCGCCACCGCTGGATGCCTATCCGGAAATCGTCTGGGAAGCCGGCCCGTCGGCCCGTCGCGTCAACCTCGACACCCTGACCCCGGAAGACGTTCAGAGCTGGAAGCCGGGCGAAACCGTCCTGCTCAACGGCAAGATGCTCACCGGTCGCGACGCCGCGCACAAGCGCATGGTCGAGATGCTGAACAAGGGTGAAACCCTGCCGGTGGACCTCAAAGGTCGCTTCATCTACTACGTCGGCCCGGTTGATCCGGTGCGCGAAGAAGTGGTTGGCCCGGCTGGCCCGACCACCGCGACGCGGATGGACAAGTTCACCCGTCAGATCCTCGAGCAAACCGGCCTGTTGGGCATGATCGGCAAATCCGAACGCGGCCCGACCGCAATCGACGCGATCAAGGACCACAAGGCTGTTTACCTGATGGCAGTCGGCGGCGCGGCTTACCTGGTGGCACAAGCCATCAAGAAATCCCGCGTGGTGGCCTTCGCTGAACTGGGGATGGAAGCCATCTACGAGTTCGACGTGAAGGACATGCCGGTGACGGTTGCGGTGGACAGCAAAGGTGAATCGGTACACATCACCGGTCCTGCCATCTGGCAGAAAAAGATCAGTGAGAGTCTGGCGGTGGAAGTGCAGTAAGTTGCGCTGAAACGCCCCTGAAAAAACCGGCCTGTTGGTGACGACAGACCGGTTTTTTTTCGCCTGGAGTAATCCCGGAATTTCCCCGGCTAACAGGGCTGACCTGTCAGATATGACAGGTCACAGCCGCCGCTGCCCCTGATAAGTTGAATGCACTTGTGCGTCCTTGTCAGGTGGAAACGGAAATGGCCACGGAAGAACAAAAAGGCACTATCAATATTTCAGCCCCCGCCCAACCGAAAATCGGCGGCGCCATTGCCAGTTTTGGCGGCTGGGGAGCAGTGGGGACTACAGGTTCGGCCTCGTTGGCCATACCGGTGCCCATTTCCCAGGCTCCCAATCGGGAAATGGTGCCGGCTCTTTCGCTGAGCTACAGCAGCCACGTGGGCAACAGTATTTTCGGTATCGGCTGGCATTTGACCGTGAATGCGATAACGGTGCGCACGAGCAAGGGCGTTCCACTGTACGACAAGCGCAAGGATCTGATGGTCGGCGCCGATGGCGAAACCTGGATGCCGGAGCTGGATGCCCAGGGCGAGATCGTTGACAGACCCGTCACTCTCGGGACAACAAACTATCGAGCCATTCGCTATCAGCCACGCATCGAGGGCGGTTTTGCCAAAATCGAACGGCTGATCAGCGACGACGATGCGGCCGGTTTCTGGCTGATTCATAGCGCCGATGGCAATCGCCATGTCTATGGCAAGACGCTGGCCTCGCGCCGGGCGGAACCCAGGGACGAAAACAAACCCCTGGAGCCCGAACGCGTCGGGGTCTGGCTGCTGGATGAAACCGTCACGCCCCGGGGCGAGCACATCGTCTATGAATACAAGGCCGAAACGCAGAACCCGGTCGCGCCCGATTTTCGCGACTACCGTGCCCAGCGGTATTTGCAGCGAGTGCTGTACGGCAATGCGGTGGCGGAGTCAGAGCTGTATTCGTTGAAAGACGGTGGCTGGAAAGACGTCGACTTCCACTTTCATCTGCTGTTCGATTACGGCGAACGCAGCCACGACTTGATGCAAATACCGGTCTATGGCCCCGAGTACCTGCAGGGAGGCGATCAGCACGACAAATGGCTAGAACGCAGCGACCCGTTCTGGAATCACGATTACGGATTCGAACTGGGCACGCGGCGCCTCTGTCGGCAGGTGCTGATGTTTCACCATTTCCGCAACGAACTGGGTGACTCACCAAAGCTGGTTCAACGGCTTTTTTTGCAGCACCGCCAGGGTACGCTGGAATACAACCACCTGACTGCCGCTCATCTTCAGGCTTACGATCAACAAGGCAAAGTCGAGAGCCGGCCGCCGCTCGAATTCAGCTACGCGCCCTTCGATCTGAAAAAAGCCGGTCAACCCGGCTGGAAAGCGTTCCCGCAGATGCCAGGCCTCAATGACGGTCAGCGTTACCAATTGGTGGATTTATACGGCAAAGGCATGCCCGGCATTTTATGTCGCTACGACAAGGCCTGGTTCTACCGCGAACCGTTGCGCGATAACTACCCCAGCGATGACGTTCGCTATGGCGACTTGACTGAACTGCCGTACATTCCGCTGGCCGACAGCAGTAAACCGCTGCGTCAGACGCTCACCGACCTCAACGGTGACGGCAAGCTCGAATGGGGTGTGCACGCCCCGACCATGAATGGCTGCTTCACCATGAACCCTGACCGCCAGTGGTCAGGATTTGTCCCCTACAAAGCCTTCCCGCTGGAGTATTTCCATCCTCAGGCGCAGATGGCCGACCTGGTAGGCGACGGTCGCACTCACATGGCCCTGATCGGCAGCAACAGCGTGCGGTTGTACACCAATCTGGGCGATGACAAGGGGTTCAGCGCCGGCCGAAATGTAGAGCACGACAACGACGATGCCCTGCCACTGCCGAGCAACTCTGAAACCGAACTGGTGGGCTTCAGTGATGTACTGGGCAGCGGCAAACAACACCTGTTCCGCCTCCGTCACAACAGCCTGGAATGCTGGCCCAACCTCGGTCACGGGCGATTTGGTAAACGAATCGTACTCAGCGCCCCGACATTTCCTTACGAGTCATTCAACGCTTCGCAAGTCTTGCTGGCGGATCTGGATGGTTCGGGTGCAACTGACCTGATCTATCTGGAATCCGACCGGATGCGGGTGTTCATGAACCACTGCGGCAAAGGTTTCGCCACCGAGCCCGTTGTTCTGCCCTGGCCCGAAGGCGTGCGCTACGACCGGTTGTGCCAGGTCACTACTGCTGACCTGCTGGGGCTGGGTTGCACCAGCGTGATCCTGACCGTACCGCACATGTCGCCCCGGCACTGGCGCTACGACTTCGTCAAAGCCAAACCGTATCTGGTCAACCGCAGCAACAACAACATGGGCACGCTCAGCCACATCGACTATCGCAGTTCGGCACAGGAGTTCCTTGACGAGGAATACGAGCAGCATCAGATCGATAATGACAAAGTCGTCGAGTCCGGTGTGCCGTTCGCCATGCATCTGGTCAAGCGCCAGACCCAGGTCGATGAAATCACCGGCAATAAACTGACCCAGCTCATGCGTTACCGCCAGGGTTATTACGACCCCTTCGAACGGGAGTTCCGTGGTTTTGGTCTGTTATTACAGACCGATACCGAAGCCACCGAGACGGAACGCAAAAGCCAGGGCTTCACCGCGCCGATCCTGAGTAAAACCTGGTTTCACATCGGCAGGACCATTAACCAGTCAAGGAACGGTTATTACAACAACGATGGGGAGGCTGTCGCGCTGCAACCCACCCGACTGGAACGCTTTCACGTGCGCGACAAGGCCGGCGAACCGCTGGAGCCCGACGAAGAAACGGCCCGTCAGATCGCACGTGCGCTGAGTGGCTCGACACTGCGCTCTGAAGTATTCCCTCTGGATAATCCGGCGGTGCCGTATGCGGTGACGGAAGCTCGTTTTCAGGTACGCCTGCTGCGGGCAAAAAACGAGCATTACCCCTATGCCGTGCTGCAACCCATGGCGCTGGAATCGATCAGCTATCAGTACGAACCTGAACTGCCGGACGACCCGCGCTGCGAGCACAGCCTCAGCCTGAAATGGGACGAGTTCGGCAGTGTGCTCCACGCGATGACCGTCTACTACGCCCGGCGCAAAACCGACGAGTCGCCGCCCTTTGAGGACGAGCATAAAAAACGGTACTGGAAGGACGCCCACGATGAGGCGCAGCAGCGCTGGTATTTGACCGAGTCCAAGGCCGAATTCATTCACGTGGACCACGAAGCAACCTGGAAATCGGGAATGCCTTTTCGACTGGGGTTGCCGTATCGGGAGCGCGGTAATGCGCTGGTACTGGATAAGCCGCTGCTGAGCGCCAGGGAAATCTGCCACGAGAACTTTCTGGAGTGGAGCAAGGACGAGGGTGAATGGGCGAAACAATCAGTGCTCGCGGGCATGTCGATGCAGCTCTACACCGATCCTCTCAACGGTCAGACCCTGGAACAAGGCACGGCAACTGTCCATGCGCTGCCGGCCCATGTGGTGATTGCCGAACTGGATGCCACAGCCTTGAGCGCTTACGACAAGCTCATGGTCAACGGCCAAATGCCCTTCAACCTCAAGGAGAAGCTCGAATCACCCGAGGTGGGTTACCACATCATGGAGTGGTTCTTGCCTGAAGTTGAGCCGTCGGAACCCACCGACCCGACTGACGCGAAGGAATACCTGTGGTCGATTCACCGTGGGTTCCCCAGCTATCACGGGCCAGAAGGCTTTTACAACGTCCGGCACTTCCAGCAAACCCAAAGCCACGGCATCACCAAAGTCACCTACGACCCTTACTGGTGCCTGCACACGGCCATCGAACTGCCGGACGGTTGCATCACTCAGATCCTCGACACTGATTACTGCACGTTTCTGCCCGCAGCAATCAAAGACCCCAATCAAAACACTCAGGAAGCGCGCTACAACGCTTTTGGCGAAGTGCTGGTCACCAGTTTTTATGGCACCGAACTGGGTGAGGCAGTCGGCTTCGACCCGCTGAGCGACTACGTGCGCCCCGACGACCGCAGTCCGTCCCGTGCCATCGAATCGCCCCTTACCGCCATCGGCAATTACGCCATGGCCATGTTCAGCGATGCGTTCAGCTGGATGGGCCGTCTGCCGACAACCGAGCCGCCCGCTGAGGAATGGCTGACCTGGGCGCTGGCAGAAGGGTTTGTGCTACCCAGCGGCCACCTTTGTGATCGCGCTCGCGAGCATCTGCACGATCTCGAAGCCCCCACACCCTCCGAGCGACTTCTCCAACAATACGTCGATGCCGCCCATCGTGAGCCGGTGCACATCGCGATCCTGCAAGCAGACCGTTATCCCGGCGATCCGGAGTTACAGATTCGCATCGCCATCAGTCATCAGGACGGCTTCAGCCGGGTGCTGCAAACCAAGCAGGAGGTCGAACCGGGCAAGGCTTTAGTGGTGTTGGACGACGGCACCTTGAAACTCAAGGACGATGGCACCCCGGACGAAGCCGAAGCCGAACGACGCTGGCGGGTCAGCGAGCCGGTCGAGTACAACAACAAGGGTGAAAAAGTGCGGATCTACCGGCCGTACTTTGCGAATAGGTGGATGAACATCAAAGACCACTCAATGCGTGAACACGCCTACCACGACCAGCAGTTCTACGATGCCGCAGGGCGTCCGACCGAAACCGTACTGGCGAAAAAAATGCTGCAAGGTGACCCACCGGAGCTGAAACCGCTGCGCCGGGAGATGTGGTACTGGATCTGGTGCACCGTGGCGTTTGACGAGAATGACCTGTTTGAGCCGCCACCACCCGAAAAGCGCCGAACCAACAGAACGCTCCATTGAACATGAGCATCCATTCGCATACGCCACAACTGGCGGTCATCGACAACCGTGGCCTGCCAGTTCGTCAGGTCGCGTACTGGCGGCGAGACGCGGCTGAGCTCAGGCCCGAAGCGCTGGTGACGGCTCAGGAGCATGACGGCGCCGGTCGCCTGGTGGCGCAACGGGATCCGCGCTTCCTCGCGCCCGCGTCCCGCCCGAACATGGCCACGGTTTACAGCCTGTCTGGCGCGGCGTTGTGCACTGAAAGTCGCGACGCCGGATGGCGCCTGGGCTTACCGGACAGGACCGGGCACATGCGCGAGCATTGGGATGGTCGAGGCAGCCATTGGCAGAACGAGTACGACACACAGCGACGTCTGACGGCAGTCCTTGAACAAACCCGAGACTCGACCTCACGCACCGTTGAACGCCTGACCTACGCCGACAACACGGGTGAATTCGCCGAGCGCAATCAATGCGGACAACTGATCCGCCACGACGATCGGGCCGGTGTGGTCTGGCTCGACCAGCAAGCGCTCAACGGCGGCGTCATCCGCCAACGCCGACGGTTTCTGCCGGATCACTCTGAAGCCCATCCACACTGGCCCGTCGTCGAAGCGGAACGCGACGCCCTGCTGCAACCCGGCGCGGGGTACATCACCGCGAGCCGCAACGGGCCGTTGGGGCAAGTGCTTGAGCAGACCGATGCCGGTGGTCATCGACAACACTTCAGCGTTGATCGCGCCGGGCAATTGCAACGCATTGACCTGACCCTCGACTCTCAAGGCCGGCAACCGCTGTTGAAAGCGGCGAGCTACAACGCCGAAGGCCAACTGCTGACTCAGGTGACCGGCAACGACGTCACCGGCAGCGCGACCTACGAGGCGGCGAGCGGCCGGTTGAAGCGCTTGACCGCCACCACCTCGGCATGTGCTCGCTTGCAGGACCTGCGTTATGAGTACGACCCGGTCGGCAACATTCTGCGGATAGTGGACCACACCCAACCCGTCACGTTTTTTGCCAACCAGCGTGTAGCGGCAGAAAACACTTACACCTACGACACTCTTGACCAACTCACGTGCGCCACAGGTCGTGAGACCGCCAATGCCGGTCAGACCCCGGGCTTGCCGGAGCTGATCACGCCCAGCCCCATCGACCCCGGGCGGCTGCTCAACTTCACCGAATTCTATGAGTACGACGTCAGCGGCAACCGTACCGAACTGCGTCATGTCAGTGATGGAAATCCGTTCAGGCAACAGCTGCGCGTCGATCCGCAGAGCAACCGTGCCCTGCCCTGGAACGACGGTGAAGACGAGCCGGACTTCCCACGCAATTTCGACGCAAACGGCAATCAGCAATACCTGGCCCCCGGTGCACAGCCGATGACCTGGGATGCGTTGAATCAGTTGCAAAGCGTGACCACCGTTGGCCGCCCGACCGAGGCCGATGACGCTGAAGGGTATCGCTACAACGCGGCCGGTGAACGGGTGGTCAAGTTCAGTACCCAGCAGGCCCATGCCGTGGCTCATCGGCGTGTCGTTCATTACCTTCCGGGGCTGGAAGTGCGCACCACCGATGACGACGAAGAACTTCACGTCATCTGCGTTCCGCTGGCCCGTGGCAGCGTGCGGTGCCTGCATTGGGTCAAGGGCAAGCCCGGCGATATCGAGGCCGATCAGTTGCGCTATAGCGTCGACGATCATTTGGGGTCTTGCAGCCTGGAACTGGATAAACACGCGGGCGTCATCAGCCATGAGGGTTATTACCCCTATGGCGGGACCGCGTGGTGGGCGGCGCGTTCGAAGGTTGATGCGGATTACAAGACCGTTCGGTATTCGGGCAAGGAACGGGATGCGTGTGGGCTTTATTACTATGGGTTTCGGTATTTCGCGCCGTGGTTGGGGCGGTGGGTGAATCCGGATCCGGCGGGTTCGGTTGACGGTTTGAACTTGTATTGCTTCTGTGGAAACAACCCTGTTTGCAGGACAGATTCTGATGGGCGTTTTTGGGAGTCATACGAAGAAGCTATAGAAGCGTTTTTGGAAATCGAATCAGTAATCAGAGCGGAGTATGGCCTGCCACCGATTGTGCTGCCTGCTTCAGAGCTGGAGGACGATGAGTCAATGGATTACCAGGACTCACCCGAATCATTTGCAAGCCATGACTCACCGGGCGAATCCAGTCCGGGTTCTGCTGACAGCCCCGTCCCGCCTCCCTCACCAACAAATGATCAAAATACCGTCCTCGACATTTTGAATGCGAACCCCGATAAACCCGTTCACTACTGGAACGATGCAAACCTGCTGGAAAGAACCAGCTTTGGCGGCAAAGTGTACCTGGCAGATCGGCGCCCTCCTGAAGAGGTACTAAGGGATGGGTTCAACGCTACAACTGAGTTCATTTCCATCAGAAAAATGCTCAGTAACGAAGCGTTAACTGTTTCGGAAACGCTCGAAGGGGCGCTGTTTTATGCAGCACAATCGCAAGGTAATCATTACTTTTATGAGATCGATGCTGATGAAGTAGGTGGCGTCTCCTTGCTTGAAAATCTGGTACTCAATACACCAAGATTGCGTCAACACCTTAATAATCCCGACCCCACCTACACCCTGGACGACCAAACCGGACTCTCAAACAGAATGCATGAAGCACATTTGAATTTTGATGATCTGAACGATGGCAAACCCAGGATTAAGTCATTGGGTCGACTGCCAGAAGAAATGAAACGTGCGCGTGTGACTGTCAACCACTGACCGATAAGGAAGACAACCGTCATGAGATGAGAGCTGGCGCAAGATACCCCGCATGCTATCTTGCGCCTCCTATAGTCAGTCCGACTCACGTTCCATGATTTCGATTTCCCGCACCCTGCGCCTGACGCTATACACCTTTGCTATCTTGGCCGGCGCTGTGATCGCCGCCACCCTGGCCATGCGCCACGCCGAGCGTCAGGCCCTAGTGGAAGATGCCGCCCGCGCCAATCTGCAACTGGGCCTGTACGCCACCTCCCTGCACACCCTGATCGAACGCTACCGCGCCCTGCCCGCCGTGCTGGCGCTGGACCCGGAGCTGCGTTCGGCGTTAAACGGGCCGGTAACGCCGGAACAGCAGGACGCGCTGAACCGCAAACTGGAAAAGATCAACGGTGCGGCCGAGTCCTCGACCCTGGAACTGCTCGATCACACCGGCCTCGCCGTGGCGGCGAGCAACTGGCGTTTGCCCAGCAGTTACGTCGGTCACAACTACGGCTTTCGCCCCTACTTCAGCCAGACCCGCACCCAAGGCACCGGGCGATTTTATGCGGTGGGCGTGACCAGCGGGATTCCCGGTTACTTCCTCTCCAGCGCCGTCACCGATGACGGCGGGAAGTTTCTCGGCGCCATGGTGGTGAAGCTCGAATTTCCCGAACTGGAGCGCGAATGGCGTCAGGGCAGCGACACGCTGCTGGTCAGCGATGCACGCGGGATCATCTTCATCGCCAATCAGCCGGGCTGGCGCTATCGCCAGTTGAAACCGCTGAGTGAAAGCGACCACGCCGAACTCAAGGCCACCCGCCAATACGACAAGCAACCGCTGACGCTGCTCGGCTATCAATCATTGCAGCGCTTTGACGACAACAGCGAACTGGCGCGGGTCGAAGGCCCGGACGGCAAAGCGGATTACCTGTGGGAATCCCTGCCGCTGACCGCCGAGGGCTGGACACTGCACTTGCTGCGTCGTCCGCAAGTGGCGTTCGAAGACAGTCGCAACGCCGCCCTCGCCGCTGCCGGGTTGTGGCTGACGCTGGTGTTTCTGTTGCTGTTCCTCAACCAGCGCTGGCGCCTGGCCAAGATGCGCCAGCGCAGTCGCGAAGAGCTCGAACAGTTAGTGGAAGAACGCACCCGCGACCTGCGCACGGCGCAGGACGGTCTGGTGCAATCGGCCAAACTGGCCGCCCTCGGCCAGATGTCGGCAGCGCTGGCCCATGAAATCAATCAACCGTTGACCGCCCAGCGCATGCAATTGGCGACGCTGCGGTTGCTGCTCGATCACGGCCGGGTCGACGACGCCTACAAGGCACTGAAACCGGTGGATGAAATGCTGACGCGCATGGCCGCCCTCACCGGCCACCTGAAAACCTTCGCCCGCAAAAGCCCCAGCGGCTTGCGCGAGCGCCTGGACCTGGCTTCAGTGGTGGACCAATCGTTGCAACTGCTCGACACGCGTCTGCGCGATGAACAGGTCAGCACCGTGCTGCACCTGACACGCCCGGCGTGGGTGCGCGGCGATGCGATTCGCCTGGAGCAGGTGCTGATCAATCTGCTGCGCAACGCCCTGGACGCGATGCAGGACAAACCCTGCAAACGCCTGGAAATCCGCCTCGAAGCCGACGAACAACTGTGGCGCCTGAGCGTCATCGACAACGGTGGCGGCATCGCCGAAGAAAATCTGCCGAAGGTCTTCGATCCGTTTTTCACCACCAAACCGGTGGGCGATGGCCTGGGCATCGGTCTGGCCGTATCCTTTGCCATCGTTCACGAATCGGGCGGACGCCTGAGCGCCGCTAATCACGACAACGGCGCGGTGTTCGCCCTCACCCTGCCCATCGATCCGGAGGCGCCTGGCGCATGCTGAATTCTGTGATGGTGGTCGACGACGAAAGCAGCATCCGCAGTGCCGTCGAACAATGGCTGAGCCTGTCGGGTTTCGAGGTGCAGTTGTTCAGCCGCGCCGATGAATGCCTGGCGCAGTTGCCCAAGCATTTCCCCGGGGTGATCCTCAGCGACGTGCGCATGCCCGGCATGACCGGGCTGGAACTGCTCGCCGAAGTGCAGCGCCGCGATGCCGATTTGCCGGTGATTCTGCTGACCGGCCACGGCGATGTGCCAATGGCGGTCGATGCGATGCGCGATGGCGCCTACGACTTTCTCGAAAAACCCTTCAGCCCGGAAACCCTGCTCGGCAGCCTGCGCCGTGCACTGGACAAGCGCCGACTGGTGCTGGAAAACCGCGCGTTGCACGAACAGGCCGATAACCGCGCCAAACTCGACGCGACCTTGCTCGGCGTGTCCCGTGGCTTGCAGACATTGCGTCGGCAAGTGCTGGATCTGGCGGCGTTGCCGGTA
The DNA here is from genome assembly GCF_019956155.1 of Pseudomonas sp. BF-RE-22. NCBI lineage: Bacteria > Pseudomonadati > Pseudomonadota > Gammaproteobacteria > Pseudomonadales > Pseudomonadaceae > Pseudomonas > Pseudomonas sp. BF-RE-22. The sequence continues at coordinate 14,763 of NZ_JAHBDD010000015.1, forward strand.
AACGTGTTGATTCGCGGTGAAACCGGCAGCGGCAAGGAGCTGGTCGCCCGTTGCCTGCACGACTTCGGTCCGCGTGCCGACAAGCCGTTTGTCGCGCTGAACTGTGCGGCGATTCCCGAGCAGTTGTTCGAAGCCGAGCTGTTCGGGCACGAGAGCGGCGCGTTCACCGGCGCTCAGGGCAAACGCATCGGCAAGCTCGAATACGCCGATGGCGGCACGCTGTTTCTCGATGAAATCGAAAGCATGCCGTTGGCCCAGCAGGTGAAATTGCTGCGGGTGTTGCAGGAGCAGAAGCTGGAGCGCTTGGGTTCCAATCAGAGCATTCGCGTGGATTTGCGCATCATCGCTGCGACCAAACCGGATTTGCTGGACGAGGCGCGGGCCGGGCGTTTTCGCGAGGATCTGGCCTATCGGCTGAACGTCGCCGAGTTGCGCTTGCCGCCGTTGCGTGATCGACGCGAAGACATTCCGTTGTTGTTCGAGTCGTTTGCGCACAAGGCTGCCGAGCGGTTGGGTCGCACGTTTGCGCCGCTGAGCGGCCCGCAGTTGAGCCATCTGCTGAGTCACGACTGGCCGGGCAATGTGCGCGAACTGGCGAACGTGGCCGAACGGCAAGTGCTGGGGCTGGAAGAGCCCACGCCTGCGGGCATCGATCCGGGGCAGTCGCTGGCAGCGCAGCAGGAAGCGTTCGAAGCGCATTGCCTGCGCGCGGCGTTGACGCGGCACAAGGGCGATGTGAAAGCGGTGCTTGAAGAGCTGCAACTGCCGCGCCGTACGTTCAATGAAAAGATGCAGCGGCATGGCTTGACCCGAGAGATGTTCCTCTAAAAGCCAACACAAACCCTGTAGGAGCGAGGCTTGCCCGCGAAGAAGTCAGCGCGGTCTACCTGAAACACCGCATTATCGTTCTTCGCGGGCGAGCCTCGCTCCTACAGGATCGCGAACATGCGCGGATTTTCGCTCGTTGCTTCGCAAACCATAAGCGGATTTCCGCTCATCCAAACCTCAACCCCCCTCTAAACCGGCCCTCCCCCCGTTGGCACAGCTCCTGCTATAGCCCCTGCAGGCTGCGTTTAAACGCGCTCCACAAAAACAATTAAACGAAGGATCCTTCAATGGATAACTCCAACGCCCTGCCCCTTGGGTCGGCTGCCGTGCCGGTCAAAGAAAGAACCACCGCCAGTCGTATCAAATCGATCTTCAGCGGTTCGGTCGGCAACATGGTCGAGTGGTACGACTGGTACGTCTATGCCGCCTTCTCCCTGTATTTCGCCAAAGCGTTTTTCCCCAAAGGCGACACCACCGCACAATTGCTGAATACCGCCGCGATCTTCGCCGTGGGCTTCCTGATGCGCCCGATCGGTGGCTGGCTGATGGGCCTCTACGCCGACAAGGCCGGGCGTAAACGCGCATTGATGGCCTCGGTGTACCTGATGTGCTTCGGCTCGCTGCTGATTGCCCTGAGCCCCGGTTATGAAACCATCGGCATCGGCGCGCCGATCCTGCTGGTGTTCGCCCGTCTGCTGCAAGGCCTGTCGGTCGGTGGCGAATACGGCACCTCGGCCACCTACCTCAGCGAAATGGCGACCAAGGAGCGTCGCGGTTTCTACTCCAGCTTCCAGTACGTGACCCTGATCTCTGGCCAGCTCATCGCGCTGGCGGTGCTGATCGTGTTGCAACAAGTGCTGACCACCGAAGAGCTGTACGCGTGGGGCTGGCGTATTCCGTTCGCCATCGGCGCGCTGTGTGCCGTGGTCGCGCTTTACCTGCGCCGTGGCATGGAAGAGACCGAGTCGTTCACCAAGGTCAAGAAAGAGAAAAAAGAAAGCGCCATGCGCACGCTGATGCGCCATCCCAAGGAACTGATGACCGTGGTCGGCCTGACCATGGGCGGCACCCTGGCGTTCTACACCTACACCACGTACATGCAGAAATACCTGGTGAACACCGTCGGCATGAGCATCTCCGACTCCACCACCATTTCCGCTGCCACGCTGTTCCTGTTCATGTGCCTGCAACCGATCATCGGCGGGCTCTCGGACAAGGTCGGTCGTCGGCCGATCCTGATTGCCTTCGGCATCCTCGGCACGCTGTTCACCGTGCCGATCCTCACCACCCTGCACACCATCCAGTCGTGGTGGGGCGCGTTCTTCCTGATCATGGCGGCGCTGATCATCGTCAGCGGCTACACCTCGATCAACGCCGTGGTGAAAGCCGAGCTGTTCCCAACCGAAATCCGCGCCCTGGGCGTTGGCCTGCCGTACGCCCTGACCGTGTCGATCTTCGGCGGCACCGCTGAATACATCGCGCTGTGGTTCAAGAGCATTGGCATGGAAACCGGTTACTACTGGTATGTCACCGCGTGTATTGCCGTGTCGTTGCTGGTGTACATCACCATGAAAGACACCCGCAAACATTCGCGGATCGAGACGGACTAAGCTCGTCAGCGCAACAAAAAAATGGGGCAGACCTTAGCGGGTCTGCCCCATTTTTTTGTTGAATAAACACAACCCCCTGTAGGAGCGAGGCTTGCCCGCGAAGGCGGTGTGCCAATCAACCACGATGTTGAATGTGAGGCCGCTTTCGCGGGCAAGCCTCGCTCCTACAGGGATAGAGTTCACTGGAAATAAGGTGGTCGTCCTTGCACTATGAACGCCACACCAACAGGAATTCCTTCATGCCCGACGACATCCACTACTACGAACCCGCCAACGGCCACGGTCTGCCGCATGACCCGTTCAATGCCATCGTCGGCCCGCGCCCCATCGGCTGGATTTCTTCGCAGGATGCCGACGGCCGCCTGAACCTGGCGCCCTACAGTTTCTTCAACGCGTTCAACTACATTCCACCGATCATTGGGTTTTCCAGCGTCGGACGCAAAGACAGCCTGAACAACATCGAGCAGACCGGCGAGTTCGCCTGGAACCTGGCAACCCGGCCGCTGGCCGAGCAGATGAACCAGAGCTGCGCGATGGTCGGGCCAGAGGTCAACGAGTTCGAGTTGTCCGGGCTGACGCCTGTGGCGTCGAAAATCATTCAGGTGCCACGGGTCGCCGAAAGCCCGGTGTCCTTCGAGTGCAAGGTCACGCAGATCATCCAGTTGCAGCGCGCCGACGGCAACGTGGTGCCGAGCTGGCTGATTCTCGGCGAAGTGGTCGCCGTGCACATCGCCAAATGGCTGTTGAAGGACGGGGTGTACGACACCGCCGCGGCAGAACCGATTCTGCGCGGTGGCGGACCAGCGGATTACTTTCAACTGGGCCCGGAGGCCTTGTTCAAGATGTTCCGCCCGGGAGCGGTCAGGTAATTACCAGATCAGCTCGCCGTCTTCGCCGACGCCCTTGAGGTGCGTCAGTTGCAGGGCGGCAGCTTCGTCCGCTTCTTTGGCGGTCTTGAACGTCTGGTCTTCCAGCAATTTGTTGAAGCGCGGTGCGCCCGAACCACCGATGGCTTTGGTGGCAATCGCCGCATAGTAACCGCCCTCGCGGGGCACTACGGCGGATACGGCTTCGAAGGTTTCAAAGGCTTTGCGTGCCATGTCGCGGATCCTGGCTGATTGAGAATGGCGTCATTAAACCCTCAACCCGCCAGTTTGTGTACCCGCGACCGGGACTGCCACTGCGCCTGGGCCGCCGACACGTCCTTGAAGGTATGGAAATCCAGGCTGTTGACCACCAGCTCTTGCACCAGCTCAGCAAAAATATCCATGGCCGGCGTGCTGAAATAGGCCGTCATGGCTTGCTGATGGGTCCAGAAACCGGACACCAGCCACAATTCCGGATCGCACTGCGAATGCTGCAGGGAAAAACTCAGGCAGCCAGGCGCGGTGCGCGACGGCTCGATCAAGGCGCTGAGGCGCGCACCGAGTTCCGCCGAACACCCGGCGCGGGCCCGGACGAAGGCCATATGACTGACGGGGATCTGCTTAGACATGTTCAACCCTCCCAGGTACTCGAGTGGCAGCCGTGGGACGGGCTGCGACAGGATCCAAGATTAAGCCCCTGCACGCCGCCCCGTTAGTCGATTCCTGCCGGCTTGTTGCACAATCCTGCGAGACTGCATTCGGTACCTGTAACAATGTGTGAATAGTGTCACAGGCCTGAAACACGAGGTTCGAGCAAGTTTTCTCTGCCATAGACTGCCTTGGCAGCACACCTCTTCAACCCCGTGCAGAATCAGGCAAGCTTTTCGCAGGATGTGTCTACCGCTGTGCCTTGCACAAATTTAAGCTCAGCTCATTCCCATTGCTTCGCCGAGGATGCCCTGCATGTCGTCGCTCGATCACTTTCAAGCCCCGCTGGACGCCGACATGGAGAAACAGCGCGCGGAACTGGCCGCCATCATCCGTCGCAATACGATGGAGGATGGCACTTATGCCACTGCCGTCTCCTCGCTGTTCATGGGCAAACACAGCCAGTCCCATGAATTTGCCCCGGTGCTGGCGCAACCGGCGTTGTGCATCATGGCGCAGGGGCGCAAAGAGGTCAGACTGGCCGACGAATACTTCAATTACGACCCGCTGAATTACCTGGTGGTGTCGGTCTCCATGCCCCTGAGCGGGCGGATAGTGAACGTCACCTCTGAAGAACCGATCCTCTCGGTGCGGCTGGACATTGATCCGGCGGAAATCACCGCGTTGATTGCCGACGCCGGTCCTTTGGGCGTGCCGACCCGCCCCACCGGTCGCGGTTTGTATGTCGAACGGATCGACACCGCGATGCTCGATGCCGTGTTGCGCCTGGCGCGATTGCTGGACACACCGAAAGACATCGCCATGCTCGCACCGTTGATTCGTCGGGAGATTCTCTATCGGTTGTTGCGCAGTCAGCAGGGCCATCGCTTGTATGAGATCGCGATTGCCAACAGCCAGAGCCACCGCATCAGCCAGGCGATCAAATGGCTCAACGGTAATTATGAGCAACCGCTGCGCATTGATGATCTAGCCAAGGAAGTGAATCTGAGCGTGTCGACCTTGCATCACCGCTTCAAGGCGATGACGGCGATGAGTCCGTTGCAGTATCAGAAGCAACTGCGCTTGCAGGAAGCGCGGCGGTTGATGCTGGCCGAAGGGCTGGAAGCGTCGGCGGCGGGGTATCGCGTCGGGTATGAAAGCCCGTCGCAGTTCAGCCGGGAGTACAGCCGGTTGTTCGGGGCGCCGCCGCTGCGGGATTTGGCGCGGTTGCGGTTGACGGTTTAGCCGAATTCAACCGCACATTTGTAGGAGCGAGCGGGCGGCGATCCGACTTGCCCGCGAAGGGATCACCGCGGTCATATCTGAATGACCGCGTTATCGTTCTTCGCGGGCAAGCCTCGCTCCTACAGGGGGTGCGCTTTTTACGCCCCGAGTACTCGGCAAGCCTCCGCCGGAAGGGTCACCGACACCGGGTTGCCAATGCTCAACCCGAACCCCTGGCACGGCGTGCTCAACGCGGTAAACGACACCCCGGAACACTCCACGGTCGTCTCGATCGTCGCGCCGATATCACGCACGAACGTCACGGTGCCCAACAAGCGATTCCCCGCCGTCGCCTGCGGATGCGACAGTTGCAGGTCCTCAGGACGGATCAGCATCTTGACCTTCTCCCCCGCCGCAATGCTCGTGCAGATCGGCACTTGCAGTGCATCGCCCCCCGGCAGGCTGACCTGGCCGTTACCCAGCGCGGTCGCCGGGAAGATGTTGCCCGAACCGATGAAGTCCGCGACAAACTCGTTGGCCGGATGACGATAGATCTCGATCGGCGTGCCCACTTGCTGCACGCGATGCTCACCCAGCACCACGACGATATCGGCCATGGTCATCGCCTCACGCTGGTCGTGGGTGACCATGATGGTGGTGATGTTCAGGCGTTGTTGCAGTTGACGGATTTCCACCTGCATCGACTCGCGCAGCTTGGCGTCCAGCGCCGACAGCGGTTCGTCCAGCAGGAGGATTTTCGGGTGGTTGGCAATCGCCCGGGCAATCGCCACACGCTGGCGTTGACCGCCAGACAGTTTCGCCACCGGGCGGTCAATCATTTCCTGCAACTGGATCAGTTCCAGCAATTCCACTACGCGCTTGTGCTGATCAGCCTTGCTGACCCCGCGCAATTTCAGCGGATAGGCGATGTTTTCCCCAACGGTCATGTGCGGAAACAGCGCCAACGATTGAAACACCATGCCGAAATTACGCAGATGCGCCGGGGTTTGGCCGATGTCTTCACCGTCCAGGCGAATCTCGCCGCCGGTCAGGGTTTCGAGGCCGGCAATCATCCGCAGCAAGGTGGTTTTACCGCAGCCCGAAGGGCCGAGGAAACACACCAGCTTGCCTTCCGGCAAATGCAGGTTCACATCCTTTACCGCGCAGGCCGAGCCGTAATGTTTCTCGACGTTTTCCAGAATCAGACCAGACATATGAATCACCTCAAGAATCAGAACGAAACGCCACCTTCACCGACCAGCTTCTCCAACGCCCAGATCAGGACGAAGTCGATCAGCACGATCAGCACGGCAAACGAAAATACGGTAGGGTCGAGCGACGACACGGTGCGGCTGTACATCCAGATCGGCACGGTCATCACGTCGATGGTGTAAAGGAAATAGGTCACGGTGAATTCGTTGAACGAGACGATGAACGCCAGCAGCATCCCCGCCAGAATCCCCGATTTCATCAGCGGCACCACCACATCGATGATCGCCCGCGTTGGCGAAGCACCGAGCATTTGCGCGGCCTCTTCGACTTCGCTGCCGATGGAGAGCATTGCCGCCGTGCAGTTTTTCACCACGAACGGCAGCGCCAGGATCACGTGGGCAATCACCAGCCGTGAGGTGGTCATCTGGAACGGCAGGCTGTCGAACACCAGCAGCAATGCCAGGCCCAATACCACCATCGGAAACACCAGCGGCAGCGACATCAGTTGCAGCGCCACCGCTTTGCCGCGGAACTCGCAACGGGTCAGCGCATAAGCCGCCGGCACCGCGATGATCGTGGCGAAGACCATGGTCAGGCACGACACCATCAGGCTGGTGGTCATGGCTTTGCCGAGGCTCAGCACATCACTCGCGTCCGGCGACACGAAGGTGTGCCAGGCGGCCTTGTACCATTGCAGGCTGTAGCTGCTCGGCGGGAAGTCGAGGTTCGACGAACCGCTGAACGACATGACGATCATGGTCAGGATCGGCAACACCGCCAGCAGCAAAATGAACCCCGAGAGGATGCCGGCAAACTTGCCGGTTTCGCCTGGCAGCAGCGAATAACGCTTCTTGATCACAGAGCTCATTGCGAAGCCTCCAGCATGCGCCGACGACGGCCAGTGATGTATTCGGACAAAGTCATGATCGCGAGCGTGGTGACAATCAGCACCACACCGGCAGCGGACGCGGCGGGCCAGTTCATCAGCGGGGCGATCTGGTCATGGACCATCACCGCCAGCATCGGCACGCGTCGGCCACCCAGCAGCAACGGCACCACGAAGCTGCTGGCGTTGTAAGCGAAAACCAGGGTCGCGCCGGTGATGATCCCCGGAAAACTCATCGGCAGAACCACCTGGCGGAACACCTGAAAGCGACTGGCGCCCAGCGTGGCGGCGGCCTCTTCGTAAGTGCGGGCGACGCCGCGCATGGCGCTGGCAATCGGCAGCACGGCCAACGGGAACGCGGTTTGCACCAGGCCCATCAGCACGCCGTTCTGGTTGTACAGCAGCATGATCGGGCGCTTGATCAGGCCCAGGCCCATCAGTGCCTGATTGAGCATGCCGCCCGGGCCGAGAATCACCAGCCAGCCGTAGCTTTGCAGCAGCAGGTTGACCAGCAATGGCAGCAGCACCGCAGCGAGGAAGATCCTGCGCACAAACGGCGACGTCAGGCGCGACATGGTGTAGGCCACCGGGATCGCCAGCACCACGGCGATCACTGCGCTGATCAGCGCCAGGCGCAAGGTCAGCAGCAAGGATTTGAGGTAATACGGTTCCAGCAATTGGGCGTAGCTGGCCAGGCTGAACCCGGTCCATTCCGCGCCTTTGGTGCCGACGCTCATGCGCAGCACCAGCAGGCTGGCGGCAATCAGCACGCCGAGAAACAGCATCGACGGCGTCAGAAAAAACCAGGCGCGGGTCGTCGGCGAAACACCCCGATTGGCGCGCACAGGAGCTGCATCGACCGGATGAGTCAGAGGTTGGTGTTCCATAGCAAGGGTCTCGTCAATGGAAAGCAGCTGGCAAACACAAGACCTCAGGCCACCCCGGCCCCTTGTAGGAGTGAGCCTGCTCGCGATAGCGGTGTATCAGTCGACATTAACGGTGAATGTCAGTCAGCTATCGCGAGCAGGCTCGCTCCCACAGGGGATCTTCAGTGATTGAAGAACCTGTGTTCGACACTCGATCAGGAAGAAAAGATTTCCGTGTAGCGACGAATCCATTGGTCATGCACGGAGGCCAGGAAGGCGTTGTCGTGCATGATCGCCTTCTCGGCGATCTGCTCCGGCGTGAGGATGTACGGGCTCTTGCGCGCTTCGGCGGAGATGATCGCCTTGGCGTTGACCGGGCCGTTGTAAATGTCCTCAGCCATCTTGCCCTGCACCAACGGGTCCAGAGAGTGGTTGATGAACGCGTAGGTCAGGTCGGTATCGCCTGGGCGGTTTTTCGGCATCACCGACAGCATCAGGTCGGTGTAGAAACCTTCTTTCATGCCGAACGTGGCGCCCAGGCCGTAGGCCGGATCGCGGATCTGTTTCGGGAAGAAGGCCGGTGCGTACAAGCCGCCCATGTCCAGGGAACCGGTGCGGAACAGCTCGGCGATCTGGTTCGGGTTTTCACCCAGGGTCACCACACGATCCTTCAGCTCGGCGAGTTTCTTGAAGCCGGGTTCGATGTTGTGTTCGTCACCACCGGCCAGTTTGGCGGCGATGATGATCAGGTCCATCGCTTCGGTCCAGTTCGGCGGCGGCAGGAAGATGTTCGGCGACAGCTCGGCGTCCCACAGGGCGGCGTAACTGTCCGGTGCTTCCTTGATGGTACGGGTGCTGTAGACCAGGCTGTTGCACCAGAGCAGGTAACCGATCCCGTGGCCATTGGCGCCGGTGCGGTATTTCTCCGGGACATCCACCAGGTTGGGGATGCGATTGAGGTCGGGTTTTTCCAGCAGGTTGGCGGCGGCCAGACCTTCGGCGCCAACGCCCGCCAGGGTGATGATGTCGTATTGCGGACGATCACCGCCGGCCTTGAGTTTGGCGACCATTTCCGAAGTACTGCCGGTGCGATCAGCGATGACCTTGCAGCCGTACTTGTCTTCGAACGTTGCGGCGATGTTGCGCAGTGCCGCCAGGCCTGTGTCATCGGACCAGGTCAGCAGGCGCAGGGTCTTGCCCTGGAAGCGCGTGTCGCTGGCATTGGCCTTGACGAAGGGCAAGCTCATGGCTGCCGCGGCAACCGAGGCCACGCCTACGGTTTTGATGAATTGACGTCTGTTCAGATCATGCTCGCCCATTACGGACTCCCTTTGTTTTTGTAGGTATAAGGCAGGTCGAAACTGTTGCATCCGCGCGGCCGGATCAGTGTTATCCCCCGTATTTTCGGGGGCTTGGCTGAACCAGTGAGTTCATCCTGAGGTCGTGTAAAACACCTGACTATCGATAAAAATTCATTGAAGCCATGACGCCAGCGCATGCCTCCTTTGAAGGCATGCGCTCACCTTTTTCGTGCCGTCAGACGGCGCGAATCACGTGTTTGATTTCCTGGAAAGCCTGCAAGCCCCATGGCCCCAATTCGCGGCCGATGCTGCTTTGCTTGTAGCCGCCCCACGCGGTCTGCGGGAAGATCACTTGCGGCGCGTTGATCCACACAAGCCCCGCCTGCAAGGCGTTCGCAACCCGATCCGCCGCCTCGGCGTTGCGCGTCACCACGCTGGCCACCAGGCCGAACTGGCTGTCGTTGGCCAGGGCAATCGCCTCGGCTTCGGTGGCGAAACTGCGCACGCAGATCACCGGGCCGAAAATCTCTTCACACCACAGCGCACTGTCGAGGGGCACTTCGGTGAAAATCGTCGGCTGCAAAAAATAACCGCGCGGCAAGTCTGCGGGGCGATTGCCGCCGCAGATCAGCTTGGCGCCAGCACTCAAACCGCGATCGATGTGGCCGAGCACGCGTTGGTATTGCGCCTGATTGACCAGTGCGCCCATTTCCACGTTCGGGTCGAACGGGTCGGCCACGCGGATGGCTTCAGTACGCGCCTTCAGGCGCAGGAGGAATTCGTCGGCCAGTTCATCGGCGACCAGCACGCGGCTGGTGGCGGAACACATCTGCCCGGCGTTGAAGAAACCACCGCCACAGGCCACTTCCACGGCCAGTTCGATGTCAGCATCGGCCAGCACCAGCAGCGAGGATTTGCCGCCCAGTTCCAGGCTCACGCCCTTCACGGTTTCTGCCGCGCGCTGCATCACCTGCACGCCGACCGCGTTGCTGCCGGTGAAGGAAATCTTGGCGATGCGCGGGTCCGCCGACATCGGTGCACCGACCGCCAGACCGGTGCCGCAGACCACGTTGAACACGCCCTTCGGCAAACCGGCCTCGGCGATGATCGCCGCCAGTTCCAGCTCCGGCAGCGGCGTCACTTCGGAAGGCTTGAGCACCACGCAGCAACCGGCGGCCAGGGCCGGGGCGAGTTTCCAGGCGGTGGTGACCATCGGGAAATTCCACGGCACGATCAGGCCGACCACACCGCACGGCTCACGGCGCACACGGGCGCTGAAGTCGTCGGAGGGCAGCTCGACGTTGCTGTCCTGTTTGGCGTCGAGGCCTTCGGCCAGGCCTGCGTAGTACTCGAACGTAGCGATCACATCATCGACGTCGATGGCCGCTTCGAACAACGGTTTGCCGTTGTTGCTCGACTGCAAGTGCATCAACTTGTCGCGACCGGCCTGCACGCCCGCAGCGATTTTGCGCAGGATGGCACCGCGCTCGGCACCGGTGGTTTGCGACCAGGCCTTGAAGGCTTCGGTGGCTGCGTTTGCGGCTTGATCGACGGAATGTGCATCACCGCCATTCACGGTGGTCAGCAGCGCTTCGGTGGCCGGGTTGATCACGCGCAGGTGTTCGCTGCCGGCCGACCATTTACCGTCGATGAACAGACCATCAAGAGTGGTGGGGAAAGTCATTTCGACACCGCCTGCATCCACAGAGTCTGATCGATTTCAATCAGGGTCGGGCCTTGGCGATCGGTGGCTACACGCAAGGCGCTGCGCAGTTGTTCAACACCGTTGACCGCTTCAGCCGCACAGCCCAATGCCTTGGCGACACCGATGAAGTCCGGGGTGTAGATGTCTACGCCGACCGGCTCGATGGCGCGGTTGACCATGTATTTCTTGATCTCTTCGTAGCCCTGGTTGTTCCACAGCAGGACGATCACCGGGGTACGCGCTTCAACGGCGCTGGCCAGTTCCGGCAGGGTGAATTGCAGGCCGCCGTCGCCGATCAGGCACACCACTGGAGGACGTGCGCCGTTTTCAACGCTACCGCCGAGCCAGGCGCCAATCGCTGCCGGCAAGGCGTAACCGAGGGTGCCGTAGCCGGTGGACGAGTTGAACCAGCGGCGCGGGCGCTCCGGGTTGAAGGTCAGGTTGCCGGTGTACACCGGTTGGGTCGAGTCACCGACGAACACCGCGTTCGGCAATTCGTGCAGGACGGTTTCGAGGAAACGGGTCTGGGCCAGTGTTGGCGCATCCCAAGTGGCGGCGAGGTCTTCGCGCAGACGTGCGGCGCGGACCTGGCCCCAATCGTTGCGGCGTTCGGCCAGCGATTTGTGGGACAGCGCGCTCAGCAAGGCTTGGGCAGCGTTGCGCGAATCGGCCACCAGTGCGATGTGCGGCGGGTAGTTGCGCACGGTCTGATCCGGGTCGATATCAACGCGCAGCAGCTTGCCGGGAATTTCGAAACCACCAGCGAAAGTGACGTCGTAGTCGGTCTCGGCCAGCTCGGTGCCGATGGCCAGCACCACATCGGCCTCGGCAACCAGGGCGCGAGTCGCGACCAGGCTCTGGGTCGAACCGATCAACAGCGGATGGCCGGATTCGAGCATGCCTTTGGCGTTGATGGTCAGCGCCACTGGCGCGTCCAACAATTCAGCCAGTTCAGTCAATTCCGCAGCGGCATCGATGGCACCGCCACCGGCGAGAATCAGTGGGCGCTTGGCGCCGGCGAGCAGTTCGGTCATGCGGCTGATCGCGCTTGGCGAAGCACCGGCGCGGTCGATGTTGACCGGCAGGCTGCTGAGCAAGTCGTCGGCTTCTTCAACCAGAACGTCCAGTGGAATTTCGATATGAACAGGACGCGGACGACCGGCCTGGAACAGCGCGAAAGCGCGGGCCAATACGCCCGGCAATTCGGACGCCGACATCAGAGTGTGGGAGAACGCCGCCACGCCGCCGACCAATGCGCTCTGGTTCGGCAGCTCGTGGAGCTTGCCGCGACCGCCGCCCAACTGGCTGCGGGTCTGCACGCTGGAGATCACCAGCATCGGGATCGAATCGGCGTAGGCCTGGCCCATGGCGGTGGTGATGTTGGTCATGCCCGGGCCGGTGATGATGAAGCACACACCCGGTTTGCCGCTGGTGCGTGCATAGCCGTCGGCCATGAAACCGGCGCCCTGTTCGTGACGCGGAGTGACGTGGTTGATGCTCGAACGGGCCAGCCCGCGATACAGCTCCACGGTGTGAACCCCGGGGATGCCGAACACCTGCTCAACCCCGTAATCTTCGAGTAACTTGACCAATACTTCGCCGCACGTCGCCATGTCTTTTGCCCTTTTTGTTCGTTTGAGACGCCGGGCCTGCGCAGTGTTTATGATGAGCGGGCAGGTCCAGGGATGGCCTCATTGGAACGGGCGACACGTAGCCGCAACAATGGATAAAAAGTCATACTAGCCATGTCCTCACGTCATACCTTGGATCCCAATGAAACGATTGCCTCCCCTGCCGGCGCTGCACACTTTTCTGATTACCGCGCAGTGCTGCAACTTCACCCGTGCCGCCGAACAGCTGTTCATCACCCAGGGCGCGGTGAGTCGACAGATCGCCGGGCTGGAAGAACATTTGGGTTATGAGCTGTTCATTCGCCAGGCCCGCGGCCTGGATTTGACGGCTGAAGGACGGGAGTGGCTGCCACGGGTGCAGCAGATTTTCGGCTTGATCGACGAGGCGGTGGAGCAGATCGGCGAGAAGCGCGAAACCCTGCAACTCAAGGCGCCGACCTGTGTGATGCGCTGGTTGTTGCCGCGCCTGTTGCAGTGGCAGCGGGAGCGTCCGGATGTGCCGGTGGAGCTGACCACCACGGTCAAGCACGGTGTGGATTTTCATCGCGAGCAATTCGACGCGGCGGTGATGTATGGCGCGCCGCCGGACAACGCGCTGACGTCTTATCTGCTGTTCGACGAGCAACTGACGCCGGTGTGTTCGCGACCGATGCTGGAAGGGCCACAGGCCTTGCAGTCACCGGCGGATCTGCAACAGCACTTGCTGCTGCACCCGACGCGGGATGAGCGCGACTGGAATGCCTGGCTGAAAGCGGCGGATCTTCAACTGAGCAATGTCAGCAAGGGTCAGCATTTCGAAACCCTGGACCTGGCGATGTCGATGGCGTCTCAGGGGACAGGTGTGGCGATTGGCGATTGGTCGTTGATTGGCGATGACCTGAGTGCCGGGCGGCTGGTCATGCCGTTTGAATTGAAGGTGAAAACCGGGTTGGCGTATTACCTGGTATTCCCGGAGAAACCTGCACCTTCGCCGAAGTTGCGCGAATTGATGGGGTGGTTGGTGGAGCAGGCGCAGAGTCGGTGAAAGCCCAAAAGCATCGCCGGCAAGCCGGCTCCTACAAGGGCAAATCCCTGTAGGAGCCGGCTTGCCGGCGAAGGTTTAAGCCGCGCCATCAATACCCGACAGTAAACCGCTGACGGGAGTGCTTCGGCGCTTCCACTTCATCGATCATCGCAATCGCATAATCAGCAAACGTAATCCAGCTGCGCCCCGCGCCGCTCACCAGCAAATCATCCTTGCCAACCTGGAACGTGCCCGTACGCTCACCTTCGACAAACTCCGCCGAGGGCGACAGGAAGGTCCAGTCCAGTTCCTGTTCCTTGCGCAGGTTTTCGAGAAACAACGCACCGGCGCTGGCCTCTGCCTTGTATTCCGCCGGGAAGCCTTCGCTGTCGATGACGCGGGTGCCGTCCGGCAGCAACAGCGAACCGGCACCGCCCACCACCAGCAGACGTTTCACCCCGGCCTTCTTCACCGGCGCCACAACGGCAGCGGCGGGAATCGTGGCGAAATGTGCCGCGCTGATAACCACATCATGCCCCGTCACAGCAGCTTGCAAGGCGTCGCCATCCAGCACGTCGACATTCTTGCTGACCACCCCGGCACGCTGGCCGATTTTCGACGTATCGCGCGCGATGGCCGTAACGCTATGACCACGACGCAGGGCTTCTTCCAACAGTTGGCTGCCGGCACGGCCGGTGGCACCGATGATTGCGATGTTGCTCATGACGTTCTCCAGTGTGGATCAGTGTGAGTGGGTGAATCGGGTTACCACTTCATCTCGCCCTTGGCGACTTTGGCGCTCAGCTCCAGCGAGCTTTCTTCGCCCAGTTTCGGGTAGCGTTTTTTCATCGCGGCGATCAGCGCGGCGGCGTCTTTGGCCTTGGCAGTTTCTTCGTCGAAGGCTTTGATGTAATCCGCGGTGAACTGCACGGCAGCCAGGGAGCGGGCACTTTTGCCAAGGTAGTGACCCGGCACGAGGGTGTGCGGTTTCAGGGTTTCGATGGAGTGCAGCGTAGCCAGCCAGTCAGCGTGGGACTGCGCGGTTTGGGTATCGGCCATCCACACGTGAATGTTTTCTGCGACGACCACGCCACCGACCACTGCCTTGATCGACGGGATCCACACAAAGGTGCGATCCGGTTGCTTGCCCTCAAGACCTACCACCTGCAACTTCTGCCCTTCGAGCATCAGGCTGTCGCCCTTGAGTACGTCCGGCACGATGGTTTTGGCCGGCACGTCGGCCCCCATTTTCGGCCCCCAGAACGCCAGTTTGCCGTCGACGGTTTGCTTGATGTGGTCCACGGTCGGTTGCGAGGCGAGCACCTTGGCGTTGGGGAACGCGGCGGTCAGGGTGTCGAGGCCGAAGTAGTAATCCGGATCACCGTGGCTGATGTAGATGGTGGTCAGTTGCTTGCCGCTGGCGCGGATTTTTTCCACCACTTGCTCGGCCTGGGATTTGCCGAATTGCGCGTCCACCAGAATCGCGTCCTTCTCGCCGCTGACCAGCACCGACGTCACCGGGAAGATCGCTTTCTCGCCGGGGTTGTAAACATCCAGCGTCAGCGTCGATGCCGCCGCGTGGGCCGCGAAACCGAGGGTGGCCGTGGCCAGCAAAATACGCTTGAGGTTGAAACCGATCATCTGTTGCTCCGTTGTTTGATAGACGCCCTTTGTGTAGGAGCCGGCTTGCTGGCGATGGATTTGAAGACGCCGCGTTTATCCAGGAACTACGCGTTATCAACACCGCCCGCAGCAAGCCGGCTCCTACAGAATATGGACAGAGCTTAGTTGCCTTATTCATTACAAAAAATGCGATGCTTAGACATAGTTTGTTTCTGAAAGCGGGCAAATCATGGATCGTCTACAAGCAATGCGCGTATTCGTCACGGTGGTCGACCTCGGCAGCCAGTCGGCCGCCGCCGATCACCTGGACCTGTCGCGGCCGGTGGTTTCGCGGTATCTGGCGGAACTGGAAGACTGGGTCGGCGCGCGCCTGATGCATCGCACCACGCGTAAATTGAGCCTGACCGCCGCCGGCAGTGAAATCCTGCCGCGCTGTCGACAGATGCTCGATCTGTCCACGGACATGCAGGCCGCCGTCAGCGAGCCGGACGATGCGCCGCGTGGCCTGCTGCGGATCAGCGTCAGCACCTCGTTCGGCCAGGCGCAATTGGCGGATGCGATGGCCGCCTACGTCAAACGTTACCCCGGCGTCAGCATCGACCTGCAAATGCTCGACCGCACGGTGAACCTGGTGGATGAGCGCATCGATCTGGCGATTCGCACCAGCAATGACCTGGACCCGAACCTCATTGCGCGACGGCTGACGGTCTGCCGCTCGGTGATCTGCGCCGCCCCCGCTTACCTGCAGGAGCACCCGACGCCCATGCGGGTGGAAGACCTGAGCCAGCACAACTGCCTGACCCACTCCTACTTCGGCAAAAGCCTTTGGCATTTCGAGCAGGACGGCGAACCGGTCTCGGTGCCGGTGCAGGGCAACATCAGCGCCAACGAAGCGAGCACCCTGCTGCGCGCAACAATCGCTGGCGCCGGGGTGGCGATGTTGCCGAGTTATCAGGCGGGTGTGCATATCCACAGCGGCGAACTGATCCGCCTGCTGCCCCAGGCCGAGCCGCGCCAGATGAACATCTACGCGGTGTATGCCTCACGCAAACACATGCCGGCGGCATTGCGCAGCGTGCTGGATTTTCTGGTGCTGCGGTTTCCGGAAGAACCAGAGTGGGATGCAGGATTGTGAATACGTTCCCCTGTAGGAGCCGGCTTGCTGGCGATGGCGTCCGTCCAGTCAATAAACAGGTTGACTGGCCCACCGCTATCGCCAGCAAGCCGGCTCCTACAGGGGCATCAGCGTTCTGAAAGCCGCTTCACTGGCAACTCACTGCCGCTGACCTATGCTGAACTTAGTACCGAAGGGTATTCGTTCAGAGGTCAACGCCATGAACACGAAAACAAGAAGATACCTCGCCATTTTCATCACCTGCGCGGTGACGCTGGCGCTGTACGGCACCGCGGCGTGGCGCGTTGAGCAATTGCGAAACCTGCCCCGTGAGTACGCGAGCTGCAACTTCGAGCGCTGCATTCCCCACAACGCGACCCTCAACGCCCTCCGGTGATGAAGGGGATCAGGCCTCGTTGTCCTGATCGGCCTTCAAGCGGTCGCGGAACGCCTTGGGTGAGATCCCCACACGACGCCGGAACAGGCGCGTGAAGTTGGTCGGATCGGAAAACCCCAACACATCGGACATTTCATAAATGGTCATGCTGGTGTAGGTCAGCAAACGCTTGGCCTCCAGCAATTGCCGCTCGTGCATGATCTGCAACGCCGGTTGTCCCGCCAATTCACGGCACGTGCCGTTGAGGTGCGACACCGAAATCCCCAGCCGATGCGCCAGGTCTTCAACCTTGACGTGCTGGCGATACGTCTCTTCCACCAGTTGGATAAACCCGTTGAGGTATTCCCGCGCACGCTGCGGACGCTGACTGGCCGAGCGACGCTGCAGCGCCTGCCGGCTGACCCACACCATGATCACGCTGACCAGCGAATGCATGAGCATTTCCCGGGCCGGTTGATGGCCGGTGTATTCGGTTTGCAGCGCAGAAAACAGGCTGTTGAGGTACTCGCTGTCGTTGCCGGCCGGATAACTTTCGGCCTGGGCCAGAGCATTCACCGAGTTGCCCAGTTGCGCCTGAAGATGGGCGACCAGCGGCGCGGCGAGGGTCACGACAAAGCCTTCGACATCCTCGGAAAAACGATAACCGTGCACCGACAATGGCGGCAGAACCAGGATCGCCGGTTCGCCCAATTGCGTACGTTTGCCTTCGATTTCAAGCTCTGCCTGACCTTTGAACACGAAGAGTAATTGGCATAAATCGGCGTGGCGATGGGGTTTGATTTCCCACTGGTGTTCGCGGCTGCGTTTGGAAATGGTTTCACAGTGCAGCAAGTCCGGGGTCGGCCAGTCCAGGCTTTCACCGTAGAGCTTGAACACCGGTATCGAAGGCAGGGCAGGCTTGTTCATAACTTCAATCCAGGCCTCGGGAAGTGACGGGCGATAATCGCACCGATTGGCAGAAAGTACAGCTATCGGCTCAGTTTTCACCTTCAATTGACAGACCCGCAAGTGAAAAATGCAAGCACTCGATCCATAAAAATAATTCACCGACGCAGGTCGTGTGGAGCTTGCGAGTCATAAAAACAATGAAAACACTGAAAACCCAAGTCGCCATCATTGGCGCCGGCCCCTCCGGTTTGCTGCTCGGCCAATTGCTGCACAACGCCGGTATCGACACCCTCATTCTCGAACGCCAGACCCCGGACTATGTGCTCGGGCGAATCCGTGCCGGTGTCCTCGAACAAGGCATGGTAGAGCTGCTGCGTCAGGCCGGCGTCGGCCAGCGCATGGACGCCGAAGGACTGGTTCACGGCGGCTTCGAACTGGCCCTCGACGGGCGCCAGGTGCACATCGATCTGCACGCCCTGACCGGGGGCAAAACCGTGATGATCTACGGGCAAACCGAGGTCACTCGCGACCTGATGGCCGCTCGTCGGGAGGCCGGCGCGCAGACGATCTATGAAGCCGGCAACGTCGTGCCTCACGGCATGAAAACCGATGAAACGTTCGTGACGTTCGAAAAGGACGGCGAAACGTATCGGCTCGATTGCGACTACATCGCCGGTTGCGACGGTTTCCATGGTGTAGCGCGGCAATCGATTCCCGCCGACAACCTGAAGGTGTTCGAACGGGTTTATCCGTTCGGCTGGCTGGGGATTCTTGCCGACACACCACCGGTTCACGATGAGTTGGTCTACGCCCGTCACGAACGCGGTTTTGCCCTGTGCAGCATGCGCTCGGCGACTCGCACCCGGTATTACCTTCAGGTGCCCGCCGACGAGGCTGTCGAGAATTGGTCCGATCAACGTTTCTGGGATGAGCTCAAATCCCGTCTGCCTGCTGCGCTGGCCGAGTCTTTGGTGACCGGGCCGTCCATCGAAAAAAGCATCGCGCCGTTGCGCAGTTTCGTGGTCGAACCGATGCAATACGGGCGGATGTTTCTGGTCGGCGACGCCGCGCACATCGTCCCGCCGACCGGCGCCAAAGGCCTGAACCTGGCGGCCAGCGACGTCAGTACGTTGTTCAATATCCTGCTGAAGGTTTACCGCGAAGGCCGTGTCGATTTGCTGGAGAAATACTCCGAGGTCTGCCTGCGCAGGGTCTGGAAAGCCGAACGATTTTCCTGGTGGATGACCTCGATGTTGCACCGCTTTGACGATCACGATGCGTTCAGCCAGCGCATCAGCGCGTCGGAGCTGGACTACTTCGTCAGCTCCGAAGCGGGTCGGAAAACCATTGCAGAAAATTACGTCGGACTTCCGTATGAGGCTATCGAATAGCCTGCTACCGACTTACACTGGCGAGCATCCCCGCTCGCCCTTGCCTCCTGCGGGACCCTCACTGCCCGCAGGTTCTCCCGTGACCAATCTCAACCAGCCTGAAACGCCCAAACCGGCCATCCGGAGCGTGCTGATCGCCCTGATGCTGGCCATCTTTCTCGGGGCGCTGGATCAGACGATCGTCGCTGTATCGATGCCCGCCATCTCCGCGCAGTTCAAGGACGTCAGCCTGCTGGCCTGGGTGATTTCCGGCTACATGGTGGCGATGACTGTGGCCGTGCCGATCTACGGCAAACTCGGCGACCTGTACGGTCGGCGCAAGTTGATGCTGTTCGGCATGGGGCTGTTCACGATTGCTTCGTTCTTCTGCGGCATGGCCCAGAGCATGGAGCAACTGGTGCTGGCGCGGATTCTTCAGGGCATTGGCGCCGGCGGGATGATTTCGGTCAGCCAGGCGATCATCGGCGACATCGTGCCGCCTCGCGAACGCGGTCGTTATCAAGGCTATTTCAGCAGCATGTACGCGGTGGCCAGCGTCGCCGGCCCGGTGCTCGGCGGTTACATGACCGAATACCTGTCCTGGCGCTGGGTGTTCCTGATCAACCTGCCGCTGGGCCTTGGCGCCTGGCTGGTCGCCCGTCACACCTTGGTCGGACTGCCGGTGCCGCAGCGCAAACCGATCATCGATTACCTCGGCACCGTGTTGATGATCATCGGTTTGACCGCCTTGTTGCTCGGCATTACTCAGGTCGGCCAGGGGCATTCGTGGCGCAGCGCCGAGGTGCTGGGTTTGCTGGGTTGTGCGGTGGTGGTCCTGGCGTTGTTCGTCGGGCATGAGCGCCGTGCACGGGAGCCGTTGCTGCCGATGCACCTGTTCGCCAACCGCAATGCGATCCTGTGCTGGTGCACGATTTTCTTCACCAGTTTCCAGGCGATTTCGTTGATTGTGCTGATGCCGTTGCGCTTCCAGAGCGTGACCGGCGCCGGGGCTGACAGTGCCGCGCTGCACCTGTTGCCACTGGCCATGGGTTTGCCGATCGGCGCGTATTTCGCCGGGCGCCGAACCTCGGTGACCGGGCGCTATAAACCGATGATTCTCGCGGGCGCCCTCCTCATGCCGATCTCAATCCTCGGGATGGCGTTCAGTCCGCCACAGGCGGTGGTGCTCAGCAGTCTGTTCATGGTGCTCAGCGGGATCGCCTCCGGCATGCAGTTCCCGACGTCATTGGTCGGGACGCAGAACTCGGTGGAACAACGGGACATCGGTGTGGCGACCAGCACAACCAACCTGTTCCGCTCCCTGGGCGGCGCGGTGGGCGTGGCGTTGATGTCGGCGTTGTTGCTGGCATTGCTGCAAGACTCGAGTTTCGCCCATCTGGCCGGTTCGACGCTGATTGCCGAGGGCAGCTCCGGGAACGTTTTGCTGGACGGCCTGAACGCCGCGCCGGGGGATGCGCAGAACGCCTTGCGCGCCGAACTGCTGCTGACCTTCCGGCATTTGTTGATGGTCAGTGCGGCGGTGTCGTTGCTTGGGTTGGCGGCGGCGATTGCCATGCCGAACCGGGTGTTGCGTGGGCGGGAAGACAAGGCTCGGTAGTTGAACCGAGTCGCGGCCTTCGCGGGCAAGCCTCGCTCCTACAAGAGCCATGCAAACCTGTAGGAGCGAGGCTTGCCCGCGAAGACGTCATCCCATGTGATAGAAATTCAAGGGCTGTAATACCCCACAGCCACCAGAAAATGCCCGACCTTCTTCAGGTACGCATGCTTGTCCTCGACCTTGCCGGTCACGGGGTTTTTCCACCGATACGCGTATTCGCCATAATCCTGCCCGGCCATCAACGCCAGGATCGGCTCGCCGACCGGTTTGCCTTCAGGGTCCTTGATCTTGCCGAAATCGGTATTGATCAAGCGCAGATTTGTACCGTGGGCGACGTAACGCTGGGTATCCAGGTTGACGACGAACACATACAAGTCATCCTGCAAATAACCGCCCTTGAGCGAGTTGATCGACGTGAGCGTGCCCTTCTCGTCCTTGGCCAGATCGGTCGCCGCTTTGTTCAGCAACGCCATCGCCTGCTCCGCCGACGCCCGTGGCAAGTAGTAACCCACCGCCAGAATCCGCTGGCCGACCCGTTGGTAGAACACATGCTTGCGTTCGACCTTGCCGTCGGACCAGTTCTGCCAGCGATACTCCGCTTGCTGAATGCCATTGCCCTCCGGCACTTTCAACGCGTCCTTGAAAGCCTTCTGCAAATCCGGCCCGAGCACATCCGATACATCACGTCCGATCAACGCCGAAGAAGGCCCACCGCTGGCGAGCATCACGCCTTTGGTATCGAGCACGAACACGTAGCGGTCCTTGTCGACAAACTCGCCCTGACGACTGAAGGCCGCGAATGCCTTGTCGCCATTGTCGTGGTAATAGGCCAGGGCTTTTTCCAGCAAGGCGATGGCGGCCTGGCTGTCGTCCTTCTCGGTCCCGGCGGCTTGCGCCTGCCCCAGGCACAGCAACAGCATCCCGCCCAGCAGGGCCAACCTGTGCAAAAACCCCATTGCGCATCCCTCGTTCTCTTCGGTGTTTGAAGAGCGTAGACGGCAATGGGGTATGTATGGATATTCAGCGAACCGCAGTCTGCAAAATGGTATTGCAGTGCATTACCGCGCCTTCAGCCTCAAGGCCTGGCCCGCAACTGTTGCTGCAAATTCTGAATCTGCGCCTGAAGGGTGTTGATGTTGCGGGTGACCTGGCTACGGAAGGCGTCGAACTCGGCGGTACTGGACGGGCCTGACGCGGCGGCCGGGCGGTTGTCCTGTTCGCTTTTGAGCACGATCAGGTCTTGTTCCAGACGTTCGATGGCGGCGCTCGGGTTGCCTTGTTTTTTCAGCGCAGTGATGTCGGCGCCGAGGCTTTTTAGCTGGGCTTCGAATTTTTCAGTATCCGCCGGGGCGCTTTTCAGGGCGGCCAGTTCGCTGCTCAGGGCTTTGACCTGGGCCTGCAATTGCGTGTTGACGGTCTGGTGCTCGGTGTTCTGGGCGGTGGCTTGCGCCAGGCGCTTGTCCAGATCGGCGGTTTGCGCAGTCATTTGCGCCAGACGCTTGTCCAGGTCCGACGTCTGGCCGGCAACGCCCTGCTGCTGTTTGCTCTGGTCCTGGAGTTTGCTTTCCAGCTGCCTGATTTGCAGTTTCAGCGCTTCGCTGTCGCTGGTGACGTTGGTCTGACTGGCGACCACCTTGCCGGAAATGTCCTGCAAGCGTCCCGCCGCATCCTCACTGATACGCGCGAAACTTTCCTGGGTCGCCACCAGTTGCTGTTCCATCAGCGAGATCTGCTGAAAGCTCCACCACGCAAGGCCAGCGAACGCAAAGAACAAGGCACCGACCAGCGCCCACAACGGACCGGTGCTGGCCGCCCTGACCTTGACCACCGGCGGCGTGCGCGAATGCACGGCGGTGCGGGCGGTGGGTACAAAATCATCGTCGTCGAGGCTGTCGGCACGCAGGCTCGGTACATCGTCGAAGTCGTCGTTGGCATCGTTACGCATGGACATTGAGTCAACCTTTGTGGAACGCGGTGATGGCTTGATGGGGCGAAGTATAAACCCGTCAGCCGCATCGATTGACCCTGAACCCCACTCTGCGTTCAGTAACGGGGTTTGTCAGTGAATGTCCTGAGCCTTCCACCAGCCGCAGAACTCATCGAGCGCAGTCCAGAGACTGACCTTCGGGTCGTAGTCCAGATAATGCCGCGCGCGGCTGATGTCCAGGGTGAAATTTTTGTTCATCACTTGCATGCCCAAGCGCGACAGGGTCGGCTCGGGGCGACCCGGCCACAGCTTGCACGCACCCTCGTTGAGCGCCGCCACGGCGTAGGCCAACCCGTAGGAACGGTAGCGGGTCACCTGTGGGACGTCCATTTTGCGCATGACGTAATTGACCACGTCCCACAACGGAATCGGCGTGCCGTTGCTGATGTTGTAGGCCTTGCCCAACGCCGAACCGCCGGCCAGCAAGCTGCTGAGCAACGCTTCGTTGAGGTTTTGCACGCTGGTGAAATCAACCTTGTTCAAACCGTTTCCGATGATTGCCAGGCGACCTTTGCGTTGCATGTTCAGCAGTCGCGGGAAGATGCTCATGTCACCGGCACCGGTCACGAAACGCGGGCGCAGGGCCAGGGTTTCGAGGCCGAACTCCTGGGCGCCGAAGACCTTTTGCTCGGCCAGGAATTTGGTCGCGGCGTAGGGATGCTTGAAGCGCTTGGGCACCTGTTCTTCGGTCAATCCGAGGTGATCGCGGCCGTCGAAGTAGATCGACGGCGAGGACAAATGCACCAGTCGCCGCACACGTTGCTTCAAGCAGGCTTCGACCACGTTTTCGGTGACCTGCACGTTGCCTTGATGAAAGTCCTGATAACGTCCCCACACGCCGACAGCACCGGCGCAATGCACCACGGCTTCGACATCGGAACACAGATCGCGCGCCAGTTGCGGGTCACTCAAGTCGCCCGCAATGAACTCGGCGCCACGGCGCACCAGATGTTCGACGCTTTCGGCCCGGCGACCGTTGACCCGCACGTCCAGGCCCTGCTCCAGGGCGAAACGCGCAAAGCGCCCGCCGATGAAGCCGCTTGCGCCGGTGACCAGAATCTTCATGTAGTGCTCCGAATATTTCGTTTTGCGTAGTGCGTGAGGTCTTGACGCTGCCGGTCAGGTCAACGGCACCAGCCATTGCTTCGACGAGCGCACCAATTGATCGGTCAGCAACCCCAGCAACTGACCGCCATTGCGCCAATGATGCCAGTACAGCGGCACATCGATGGGCTTATCTGGCAAAAGCTCCACCAGAACGCCGCGCTCAAGTTGCTCGCGCACCTGCAATTCCGGCACCAGTCCCCAGCCGAGACCGGCTTCCGTCAGGCGAATGAAGCCTTCGGATGACGGGCATAAATGGTGTTCGAAACCGCCGTCTACGCCGAGGGACGCGAGGTAGCGATGCTGTAGGAAATCGTCCGGGCCAAAGACCAGCGCCGGCGTTTTCGACAACTGATCGGCGCGAACGCCATGCGGAAAATGCCGGGCGATGAACGCCGGGCTGGCCAGCGCGCGATAACGCATGGCGCCCAACAGGACGCTGCGCGCACCCGCCACCGGACGTTCGCTGGCACAGACACACGCCGCCACTTCGCCTGCACGCATGCGTTTGAGGCCGACGGTCTGGTCTTCGACCACCAGGTCGAGCAGCAAATGTTGCTCGGCACAAAAGTCACCGACCGCCTCGGCCCACCAGGTGGCAAGGCTGTCAGCGTTCAGTGCGATGCGCAGACGTTCCGGCAAGCCTTCTTCATCCAGCGCCGGCACCAGCGTTTGCAAGTCCCGCTCCAGCAAGCGCACCTGCTGCACATGGTTGAGCAAACGCCGGCCGATTTCCGTCGGCGCCGGTCGCGCCATCCGCACCAGCACCGGTTGGCCGACCCGCGCTTCCAGCAGTTTGATGCGCTGGGAGATCGCCGATTGCGACAAGCCGAGCACCTTTGCGGCACGTTCAAAACCGGCCTGCTCGATCACGGCGGCCAACGCAGAAAGCAATTTATAGTCGAACATCAGTTTTCCTAATGAGCGATCAGCATGATTGATTTTTCTTATACAGGTTAGCAGCAGAGAATGCGCGGCAAGAACTCTTGAACAAGGATTACCGACATGGCTGGCGAAACTTCACTGGCAACACTGCTACGCAGCATGAGCCCGCAACTCAACGCTGGCGAATACGTGTTCTGCACCCTGCGGGACGGTCAATTGCCATCGAACCTTGAGATTGTCGGCAGCTTTCGCGAGCAGGAAGGTCTGACGGTGATTCTGGAACGTTCCCACGCAGAACGGGCCGGTTTCAGCTTCGACTACGTCGCAGCCTGGATCACCCTCAACGTGCACTCGGCCCTGGAAGCCGTCGGCCTGACCGCCGCGTTCGCCACCGCGCTGGGCCAGGCCGGGATCAGTTGCAACGTGATCGCCGGTTACTACCACGATCATTTATTCGTCGGCCAGGCCGATGCCGAACGCGCCCTGCAAGTGTTGCGGGATCTGGCAGCCAACGCGGAGTAAAACTTATGTGGCAAAGCTATGTGAACGGCCTGTTGGTGGCCGCGGGGCTGATCATGGCGATCGGCACTCAGAACGCGTTTGTGCTGGCCCAGAGCCTGCGACGTGAACATCACCTGCCGGTGGCAGCGCTCTGCGTGACCTGCGACGCGTTGCTGGTGGCGGCCGGTGTATTCGGTCTGGCGACCGTACTTGCACAAAACCCGACATTGCTGGCTATCGCTCGCTGGGGCGGCGCGGCGTTTCTGCTGTGGTACGGCAGCCTTGCGCTGCGCCGGGCCTGCTCGAAGCAAAGCCTGCAACAGGGTGAAAACCTGACGGTACGCTCACTGCGCGCGGTGATGCTCAGCGCCCTGGCGGTGACCTTGCTCAACCCGCATGTTTATCTGGATACCGTTTTACTGATTGGCTCTCTCGGTGCGCAACAAACCGAGCCCGGGGCTTACGTTGTCGGCGCGGCCAGCGCTTCGCTGCTTTGGTTTTTCACGTTGGCGCTGGGCGCCGCATGGTTGGCGCCATGGCTGGCTCGGCCAAGTACATGGCGGATCCTTGATTTGTTGGTGGCCATCATGATGTTCGCTGTAGCCGGCCAACTGATCATCGCTACCTGATATTCCAAATGGCTCTGGAACCTCTATTCCACACAGTTGTTGCGTGGTTATGCCGCACCCCCGGTGCTATGATCCGGTTCGATGCGCCGCAAAGAGTACAAACTCCCCGGCGCTTGTCTGGCCGCCCGTGATCGGCCTTGCGCTCACCGCAACTGACCTGATTAGGAGAATCATCATGGCTTTCGAATTGCCGCCGCTGCCTTACGCACACGATGCCCTGCAGCCGCACATTTCCAAGGAAACCTTGGAGTACCACCACGACAAGCACCACAACACCTACGTCGTGAACCTGAACAACCTGGTGCCAGGCACCGAGTTCGAAGGCAAGACCCTGGAAGAGATCGTCAAGTCTTCCTCGGGCGGTATCTTCAACAACGCCGCTCAAGTCTGGAACCACACTTTCTACTGGAACTGCCTGGCGCCAAACGCCGGCGGTCAACCAACCGGCGCACTGGCTGAAGCCATCAATGCTTCCTTCGGTTCGTTCGACAAGTTCAAGGAAGAATTCAGCAAGACTTCCATCGGCACCTTCGGTTCCGGTTGGGGCTGGCTGGTGAAAAAGGCTGACGGTTCCCTGGCCCTGGCCAGCACCATCGGCGCCGGCAACCCGCTGACCAACGGCGACACCCCGCTGCTGACCTGCGACGTCTGGGAACACGCTTACTACATCGACTACCGCAACGTTCGTCCGAAATACGTCGAAGCGTTCTGGAACCTGGTCAACTGGAAATTCGTGGCTGAGCAGTTCGAAGGCAAAACCTTCACCGCTTAAGCTCGACGCCAGTCAAAAAACCCGGCTTTTGCCGGGTTTTTTTATGGGTCTGGAAACGTACAAAGCCAGGTGTTCCCGTAGAACGGGTCGGTAGTTCTGACGCCATCGTCGGAACACCGCCCGTAGCAAGCTGGCTCCTACAAAGTCCGGGTACAGCCGTGAAAACAGGTCGGTTGTCAGGACGCCATCGCCAGCAAGCCGGCTCCTACAGGGGGTGGGTACAGCCGTGAAAACAGGTCGGTTGTCAGGACGCCATCGCCGGCAAGCCGGCTCCTACAAAAGCAGGTCGGCGCCCAGCCGCTTCTCACCACTCATCAGGCCGAGCGTTAGCTCGCCTTCAGCTTTTGATCTGAGCGCCCCTTCGGGAGGCCGAGTGGAGGTTCTGCGCAGTGGGCAGCCCGGCATGGATGCCGGGCTAGCCGCCCCCGGCCATGGATGGCCGATGGCGGCGGGCCCACGGAGCAGGACCGGAGCGAGGGAACGCCGAGCCTAAGCGAGGGGCCGGACGCTGGGGCGAAGCCTTTTGCTTACTTTTCGGCGTTTGGAAAAGTGAGTCGCCGTAAGGGCGAAACCATAAGCGGCCGTTACCGCAGGAATGGATATGTACACCCGAAAGAAAATGGTCCGCCATGAGGCCGCCATCGCCAGCAAGCCGGCTCCTACAAGAGATCGAGGTGTTGCAGATGGGTGATTTCAGACAATGAAACAAGCGTTAAGCCCCTTGCCCCAACGCCACAGACGTCTACCATCAACCAAATGGAAAATAAGTCCAAATCCCCCTCAAGTTGAAGGACTCGACTACCGACACAGTACTAATAGGGCAAATACTCCAGGCAACAGCATTTCGGCCAACCCACAGGCAAATTCCCCTGTGTTTGATTGTCCCTTTGACTGCCATCACCGGATTGCCAATACTCATGGCAACTTGATGCTACCTGCACGGAACAAGGAATGACTCTTTGAAGCTGGAACTCAAGAACAGCTTGTCGGTGAAGTTGCTCCGGGTCGTGCTCCTGTCGGCATTGATCGTCGGCGTGGTCTTGAGCTGCGCGCAGATCGTTTTCGATGCCTATAAAACACGCCAGGCCGTGGCAGGCGATGCCCAGCGCATCCTCGACATGTTCCGCGACCCCTCGACCCAGGCCGTCTACAGCCTGGACCGAGAAATGGGCATGCAAGTGATTGAAGGCCTGTTTCAGGACGACGCCGTCCGCCAGGCCTCCATCGGCCACCCCAATGAAGCCATGCTGGCGCAAAAATCCCGCGAGTTGCAGCAATCCAGCAGCCGCTGGCTGACCGACCTGATCCTCGGCAAGGAACGCACCTTCACCACTCAACTGGTGGGTCGCGGCCCGTACAGCGAGTACTACGGCGACCTGAGCATCACCCTCGACACCGCCACCTATGGACAAGGGTTCATCGTCAGCTCGGTGATCATCTTCATTTCCGGGGTATTGCGCGCCCTCGCCATGGGGCTGGTGCTGTATCTGGTCTACCACTGGCTGCTGACCAAACCGCTGTCGCGGATCATCGAGCACCTGACCGAAATCAACCCGGACCGCCCCAGCGAGCACAAGATTCCACAGCTCAGGGGCCACGAGAAAAACGAACTGGGCATCTGGATCAACACCGCCAACCAGTTGCTCGAGTCCATCGAGCGCAACACCCACCTGCGCCACGAAGCGGAAAACAGCCTGCTGCGCATGGCCCAGTACGACTTCCTCACCGGCCTGCCGAACCGCCAGCAATTGCAACAGCAACTGGACAAGATCCTCGTCGACGCCGGCAAACTGCAACGCCGGGTCGCGGTGTTGTGTGTCGGCCTCGATGACTTCAAGGGCATCAACGAACAATTCAGCTATCAGACCGGTGACCAACTGCTGCTGGCGCTGGCTGATCGCCTGCGGGGCCACAGCGGTCGCCTTGGCGCCCTCGCCCGACTGGGCGGCGATCAGTTCGCTCTGGTTCAGGCCGATATCGAACAACCCTACGAAGCCGCCGAACTGGCGCAAAGCATTCTCGATGACCTGGAAGCGGCATTCGCCCTCGATCATCAAGAGATTCGCCTGCGCGCCACCATCGGCATCACCCTGTTCCCCGAGGATGGCGACAGCACCGAGAAGCTGCTGCAAAAAGCCGAGCAGACCATGACCCTGGCCAAGACTCGCTCGCGCAACCGCTACCAGTTCTATATCGCCAGTGTCGACACCGAGATGCGTCGCCGTCGCGAACTGGAAAAGGACCTGCGCGACGCGTTGATCCGCGACCAGTTCTACCTCGTCTACCAGCCGCAGATCAGCTACCGCGATCATCGGGTGGTGGGCGTCGAAGCATTGATTCGCTGGCAACATCCCGAACACGGGCTGGTGCCGCCGGACCTGTTCATCCCGCTGGCCGAGCAGAACGGCACCATCATTGCCATTGGCGAATGGGTGCTGGATCAGGCCTGTAAACAATTGCGCGACTGGCATGACCAGGGCTTCACCGACCTGCGCATGGCGGTGAACCTGTCCACGGTGCAGTTGCACCACGCCGAGCTGCCGCGGGTGGTCAATAACCTGCTGCAAATGTACCGCCTGCCACCGCGCAGCCTGGAGCTGGAAGTCACCGAAACCGGCCTGATGGAAGACATCAGCACCGCCGCCCAGCACCTGCTGAGCCTGCGTCGCTCCGGTGCGTTGATCGCCATCGACGACTTCGGCACCGGTTACTCATCGCTGAGTTACCTGAAAAGCCTGCCGCTGGACAAGATCAAGATCGACAAGAGCTTCGTACAAGACCTGCTCGATGACGACGACGATGCAACCATCGTTCGGGCCATCATCCAGTTGGGCAAGAGCCTTGGCATGCAGGTCATTGCAGAGGGGGTGGAAACCATCGAGCAAGAGGCCTACATCATTTCCGAAGGCTGTCACGAAGGTCAGGGCTACTTTTACAGCAAGCCACTGCCGGCGCGAGAACTGGGCGCCTATCTCAAGCAGGCCCAGCGCAGCAACGCGGCTATTTTGTAGGGTTCCTGTAGGAGCGAGCCTGCTCGCGATGAACTCCAAGGCGACGCATTCTTTCAGTCTGCACGCGTTATCGTTCACGTTCATCGCGAGCAGGCTCGCTCCTGCAAAGTGCAACATCCGCTATCTGAATAAGAAATATTTCCAAGAACAACTCTTTACACATAATGCGAAAGATTTGCATTATGTCGCAGCTTTGCGCGCTAGCTGCGCCATTCCACCCCCTCTCGAAGCAGGATGTTCGCCATGATTCGTATGCCTCTGGCTACCGCCAGTCTGTTGGCCATCGCTATTTCCCTCGCCGGTTGTGGCGAAGGCAAAGACAAAGCTGCCGCCCCAGCGCCTACGCCAGCCGCCACTACCACGGCCCCGGCCGCTGCGCCTGCGCCAGCTGCTGCCGGCAAAGTCGACGAAGCCGCTGCCAAAGCCGTTGTCGCGCATTACGCCGACATCGTCTTCGCCGTTTACAGCGATGCCGAATCCACCGCGAAAACCCTGCAAACCGCCGTCGACGCCTTCCTCGCGAAGCCGAACGCCGACACCCTGAAAGCCGCCAAGGCAGCCTGGATCGCCGCTCGCGTTCCTTACCTGCAGAGCGAAGTGTTCCGCTTCGGCAACACCATCATCGACGACTGGGAAGGTCAGGTGAACGCCTGGCCACTGGACGAAGGCCTGATCGACTACGTCGACAAATCCTACGAGCACGCACTGGGTAACCCGGGCGCGACCGCCAACATCATCGCCAACACTCAAGTTCAGGTCGGCGAAGACAAGATCGACGTCAAAGACATCACCCCGGAAAAACTCGCCAGCCTGAACGAGCTGGGTGGTTCCGAGGCCAACGTCGCCACCGGCTACCACGCCATCGAATTCCTGCTGTGGGGCCAGGACCTGAACGGCACCGGCCCTGGCGCCGGCAACCGTCCAGCCTCCGACTACCTGGAAGGCAAAGGCGCCACCGGCGGTCACAACGATCGTCGTCGCGCTTACCTGAAGTCCGTGACCCAACTGCTGGTCAGCGACCTGGAAGAAATGGTCGGTAACTGGAAGCCAAACGTGGCCGACAACTACCGCGCCACCCTGGAAGCGGAACCTGTGGATTCCGGCCTGCGCAAAATGCTGTTCGGCATGGGCAGCCTGTCCCTGGGCGAACTGGCGGGCGAGCGCATGAAGGTTTCCCTGGAAGCCAACTCCCCTGAAGACGAACACGACTGCTTCAGCGACAACACCCACAACTCGCAGTTCTACGATGCCAAAGGCATTCGTAACGTGTACCTGGGCGAATACACCCGTGTCGACGGCACCAAAATGACCGGCGCCAGCCTGTCCTCTCTGGTGGCCAAGGCGGACCCGGCGGCCGACACCGCGCTGAAAGCCGACCTGGCTGCGACCGAAGCCAAGATGCAGGTCATTGTCGATCACGCCAACAAGGGTGAGCACTACGACCAGTTGATCGCTGCCGGCAACACCGCTGGCAACCAGATCGTTCGTGACGCCATCGCTTCGCTGGTCAAGCAGACCGGTTCGATCGAAGCCGCCGCTGGCAAGCTGGGCATCAGCGACCTGAACCCGGACAACGCTGATCACGAATTCTGATCAACGCTGGCTGAGTGATTCAAAGAGGCGACCTTCGGGTCGCCTTTTTCATGCCAGCCCAACACAGATCATTGTAGGAGCGAGGCTTGCCCGCGAAGACGGCATCACACACGACATCATCGTCGACTGACAAACCGCTTTCGCGGGCAAGCCTCGCTCCTACAACGATCGCATCCAACCAATGGACGCCCACCAAACCTGCGCCACATCAACCAAACGATAATTCCTCTTATTCAATCTCCCCTGCCCTGTTAGACTTTGCGCCCTTGTTTTGCTCGTCTTGCAGGATGTCTGATGCCCTCGCTGCCTCTTCGCTTGTCCGCACTGTTTCTGGCCCTGGGCCTGAGTGCCTGCGATGACGCCCCGCGTTTTACCCAGGCCGAACCCGGTGAAGCCAGGTCCGGTGGCAGCGCGACCGTGCGCAAGACCGATCAGAACGCCTTTTCCCTGCCCTCCGCCAACCTGCCGCCGTCACGGCGCGTGGACTTCAGCGTCGGCAACAGCTTCTTCCGCAACCCCTGGGTGATCGCCCCGTCGACCACCACGGCCCGCGACGGCCTCGGCCCACTGTTCAACACCAACGCTTGCCAGGGCTGCCATATCAAGGACGGTCGCGGTCACCCGCCTGCACCTGATGCATTGAATGCCGTTTCGATGCTGGTGCGCCTGTCGATACCCGATTCACCGACCTACGCCAAAATCATCGAGCAGCATGGTGTCGTGCCGGAGCCGGTCTACGGCGGCCAGTTCCAGGACATGTCGGTGCCCGGCGTGGCTCCGGAAGGCAAGGTTCGGGTTGATTACACGCCGGTGCCGGTGCGTTTCAAGGACGGCACCGAAGTCGAGTTGCGCAAGCCGACATTGCAGATCACCCAACTCGGCTACGGCCCGATGCACCCGGACACGCGTTTCTCCGCGCGCGTCGCCCCGCCGATGATTGGCCTCGGGCTGCTCGAGGCGATCCCGGAAGAAGCGATCCTCGCCAATGCCGCCGCGCAGGCCAAAGAGAAAAACGGCATCAATGGCCGACCGAACCAGGTCTGGGATGACGCCCTGCAGAAAACCGTCCTCGGCCGATTCGGCTGGAAGGCCGGGCAGCCGAACCTCAATCAACAGAATGTTCACGCGTTTTCTGGTGATATGGGCCTCACGACCAGCCTGAGACCCTTTGATGACTGCACCGAGGCGCAAACCGCCTGCAAACAGGCGCCGAACGGCAACGGCCCGGACGGCGAACCGGAAGTCAGCGATAACATTCTGCGTCTGGTGCTGTTCTACAGCCGTAACCTTGCCGTACCGGCTCGCCGCGATGTCGGCACACCGCAAGTGCTGGCCGGCAAGACCCTGTTTTTCCAGGCCGGTTGCCAGTCCTGCCACACACCCAAATACACCACCGCCGCCAACGCGGCAGAACCTGAACTGGCCAATCAAGTGATTCGCCCTTACAGCGATCTGCTGCTGCACGACATGGGCGACGGCCTGGCCGACAACCGCAGTGAATTCCAGGCCAGTGGCCGCGACTGGCGCACGCCGCCGTTGTGGGGCATCGGCCTGACGCAGGCAGTCAGTGGCCACACCCAGTTCTTGCATGACGGCCGCGCCCGCAATCTGCTCGAAGCCGTGCTCTGGCATGGCGGCGAAGCAAAAGCGGCCCAGCAACAGGTTTTGTCTTTCAATGCCGAGCAGCGCGCGGCGTTGCTGGCGTTTTTGAATTCCCTTTAAACGTATTCCTTAGCGGGAGCCCTAAATGTTCCGTCCCAAGTTGTTGTTCACCAGCCTTGCCGCACTCGCCCTCGGCGCCTGCTCACCGCAGGATCCGCAGGCTGTCACATCGGCGGCCATCGCCAAGTCGGTGATCCTGCCGACCTACACGCGCTGGGTTGAAGCCGATCGCCAGTTGGCCGTCAGTGCGCTGGCCTATTGCGAAGGCAAGGAAAACCTCGACACCGCCCGTGCCGATTTCCTGCATGCGCAGAAAGCCTGGGCCGAGCTGCAACCGTTGCTGATCGGGCCGCTGGCCGAAGGCAATCGCGCCTGGCAGGTGCAATTCTGGCCGGACAAGAAAAACCTGGTGGGCCGTCAGGTCGAGCAACTGGTGACCGCGCAACCGCAGATCGATGCCTCCGCCCTGGCCAAATCCAGCGTTGTGGTGCAAGGCCTCTCGGCCTACGAATACATCCTGTTCGACAGCAAACCTGACGTGGCCAACGAGGCGCAAAAAGCCAAGTATTGCCCTCTGCTGAAAGCCATTGGCGAGCGTCAGAAACAGCTGGCCGAAGAGATTCTGCAAACCTGGAACAACACCGACGGCATGCTCGCGCAGTTGAGCAAATTCCCGAACCAGCGCTACGCCGACTCCCACGAAGCGATTGCCGATCTGCTGCGTGTACAGGTCACCGCTCTCGACAGCCTGAAGAAAAAACTCGGCACGCCGATGGGCCGCCAGACCAAGGGTGTGCCGCAACCATTCCAGGCTGACCAGTGGCGCAGCCAGTCGTCCCTGACGAGTATGGAAGCGAGCCTCGCCGCCGCCAAAACCGTGTGGGAAGGCGTCGACAACAAAGGCCTGCGTGGCTTGCTGCCTAGCGAGCAGAAACCCTTGGCCGACAAGATCGACGCCGCTTACGCCGCGTCCCTGAAACTGTTCGCCAGCAACCAGCGTTCGCTGACTGAAATGCTCAACGACGACGCCGGTCGCCAGCAGCTCAACGACATCTACGACAGCCTCAATGTCGTCCACCGCCTGCACGAAGGCGAACTGGCCAAGGCGCTGGGCATCCAACTGGGCTTCAACGCCAACGACGGTGACTGATGAGGGCAAGTGCCATGCTGCGACGACAGGCTCTGACGTTAGGTAGTTTGCTGCTGGGAGCAGTGACACTGGGCGGCTGGACGCTGTTCAAGCAAAAGGACAAGAGCCCGCTGCTGCTTTCGGCGCGGGACGATGGCGACGGCAAGCACTACGCCGTCGGTTATCGGCTGGACGGTACGCGGGTGTTCGCCACCCAGGTCGGCCAGCGTTGCCACGACATCATCAACCACCCGACGCTGCCGATCGCGCTGTTCGTCGCCCGGCGTCCGGGCACCGAAAGTTACCTGATCGACCTGCGCGACGGCACGCTGCTGCAAACCGTGGCCTCGCAACCGAACCGGCACTTCTACGGTCACGCGGTGATTCACCAGAGCGGCGACTGGCTGTACGCCACCGAGAACGACACGTCCGATCCCGGTCGCGGCTTGCTCGGCGTGTACAAGTTCGAAGGTGAGCGTCTGGTGCACAGCGGCGAGATTTCGACCCATGGCATCGGCCCGCATCAGGTGTCGTGGATGCCCGATGGCGAAACCCTGGTGGTGGCCAACGGCGGCATTCGCACCGAGGCTGAAAGCCGCGTCGAGATGAACCTCAACGCCATGGAACCAAGCCTGGTGCTGATGCAGCGCGACGGTACATTGCTGAGCAAGGAAACCCTCGCGCAACAGATGAACAGCGTGCGGCACCTGGGGATCGCCAGCGATGGCACCATCGTCGCCGGTCAGCAATTCATGGGGCCGTCCCATGAGTCGTCGGAGCTGTTGGCGATCAAGCGTCCGGGGCAACCGTTCGTGGCGTTCCCGGTGCCCGAGCATCAGTTGCAGGCCATGGGGCATTACACCGCCAGCGTCGCGGTGCACAGTGATTTGCGCCTGATCGCGTTGACGGCGCCGCGGGGCAATCGCTTTTTCATCTGGGACATGGACAGCGGTGAAGTGCGCCTGGATGCGCCGCTTCCCGATTGCGCCGGGGTGGGTGCAGTGGCCGACGGTTTTGTCGTGACCTCGGGTCAAGGCCGATGCCGGTACTACGATTGCCGCCAGACAAACCTTGTTGCAAAACCTCTCGAACTGCCTGCGGGGCTCTGGGATAACCACCTGCACCTCATCTGACTGCCCCGCTCTTGTAGGAGCTGAGCTTGCTCGCGAAGGCGGTGTGTCAGGCACATCCATTTTGCATGTGCCGCCGCTTTCGCGAGCAAGCTCTGCTCCTACAGGTTTTGCGGTGGCCTGTGAAAAGTGGCAGTTGGAATACCCGGCACACTCGGAGTAATGTGCCCGACTGTCTCACCTGATTTTCTCCAAGGAAGTGGAAATATGCTGCGTCGCCGCATGCTGATCATGTTGGGTGTTGTTTTGCTGATCGTGCTGGTTCTGGCCGGTTACAAAGCCTTCTCCATCTACACGATGATTCAAGGCTTCGCTGTGCCGAAACCGCCGATCAGCGTCGCCGTGGCTACTGCTACCGAGCAACCGTGGCAGGAACGCCTGCCTACCGTCGGCACGCTCAAGGCGCTGCAAGGCGTGGACCTGAGCCTGGAGACCGACGGCACCGTCATCGATTTGCAGTTCGAGTCAGGGCAGAAGGTCAAGGTAGGTCAACCACTCCTGCGCCTCGACAGCGCCGTGGAAAGTGCCTTGCTGGAAACCGCCCAGGCCGACCTCGGGCTGGCCCAGCTCGATTACGGTCGCGGTAGCCAACTGGTGGGCAGCCAGGCCATTTCCAAAGGTGAGTTCGACCGACTTTCGGCGGTGCTGAAAAAAAGCAAAGCCACGGTCAATCAACTCAAGGCTGCGCTCGGCAAAAAAAGCATCGTTGCCCCCTTCAGCGGGACCATCGGCATTCGGCAGGTGGACGTTGGCGACTATCTTGCCAGCGGCACCATGATTGCCACCCTGCAAGACCTCAGCAGTCTCTACGTCGACTTTTTCGTGCCCGAACAGTCGGTGCCGAAGATCGCCATCGGCCAGCCGGTTGAAATCATCGTCGCGGCCTACCCGGCGCAGACCTTCCCCGGCACCATCAGCGCGATCAATCCGAAAATCGAGAACAGCACGCGCAACATGCAGGTCCGCGCGACCCTGGCCAACCCCGACGGCAAACTGTTACCGGGCATGTTCGCCAGCCTGCAGGTGATGCTGCCCGACCCGCAGCCGCGCATCGTCGTGCCGGAAAGCGCGATCACGTACACGCTGTACGGCAATTCGTTGTACGTGGCAACGCAGAAAAAAACCGAAGACGGCAGCGTCGAAAAAGACGACAAGGGCCAACCGATCCTGATCGCCGAACGCCGTTTCATCGAAACCGGCGAGCGACGCGATGGCCAGGTGATGATTACCAAAGGCGTGAAGAACGGCGAAAAAGTGGTCACCGCCGGCCAGATCAAACTGGACAACGGTGCGCACATTGCCATCAGCGACGACAAGACCCTGGCCGAGAAGAACAGTCAGCCACGCGCTGACTGATCAAGGAACCCCCAATGGCTTTTACCGACCCGTTCATCCGCCGCCCGGTGCTCGCCACCGTGGTCAGCCTGTTGATTGTGCTGCTGGGCTTTCAGGCCTGGAGCAAGCTGCCGCTGCGCCAATATCCGCAAATGGAAAACGCCCTGATCACGGTGACCACCGCGTACCCCGGGGCGAACGCCGAAACCATTCAGGGCTACATCACCCAACCGATGCAACAGAGCCTGGCAAGCGCCGAGGGCATCGACTACATGACCTCGGTCAGTCGCCAGAACTTCTCGGTGATCTCGATCTACGCGCGCATCGGTTCCAACAGCGACCGCTTGTTCACCGAGCTGCTGGCCAAGGCCAACGAGGTGAAAAACCAGTTGCCTCAGGACGCTGAAGACCCGGTACTGAGCAAGGAAGCCGCCGATGCGTCGGCGCTGATGTACATCAGCTTCTTCAGCAAGGAAATGAGTAACCCGCAGATTACCGATTACCTGTCGCGAGTGATTCAGCCAAAACTGGCGACCCTGCCAGGCATGGCCGAAGCCGAGATTCTCGGCAACCAGGTATTCGCCATGCGCCTGTGGCTGGACCCGGTGAAACTGGCGGGTTTCGGCCTCAGCGCCAGCGATGTGACCGATGCCGTGCGCAAGTACAACTTCCTCTCCGCCGCCGGCGAAGTGAAAGGCGAGTACGTGGTCACCAGCATCAACGCCAACACCGAGCTCAAATCCGCCGAAGCCTTCGCCGCGATTCCGCTCAAGGTCGACGGTGACAGCCGGGTGCTGCTCAGCGATGTCGCGCGGGTCGAGATGGGCGCGGAAAACTACGACACCATCAGCTCCTTCGGTGGCACGCCCTCGGTGTACATCGGCATCAAGGCAACGCCCGGCGCCAACCCGCTGGACGTGATCAAGGAAGTGCGCAAGATCATGCCGGACCTGGAAGCCCAGCTGCCGCCGAACCTCAAGGGTGAAATTGCCTACGACGCCACGCTGTTCATCCAGGCCTCGATCGACGAAGTGGTGAAAACCCTGTTCGAAGCGGTGCTGATCGTGATCGTCGTGGTATTTCTGTTCCTCGGGGCGCTGCGTTCGGTGGTGATCCCGGTGGTGACCATTCCGTTGTCGATGATCGGCGTGATGTTCTTCATGCAGATGATGGGCTACTCGATCAACCTGCTGACCCTGCTGGCGATGGTATTGGCCATTGGCCTGGTGGTGGACGACGCCATCGTGGTGGTGGAAAACATCCACCGTCACATCGAAGAAGGCAAGACGCCGCTGGACGCCGCCATTGAGGGCGCCCGGGAAATCGCCATGCCGGTGGTCTCGATGACCATCACCCTGGCGGCGGTCTACGCCCCGATCGGCTTCCTGACCGGCCTCACCGGGGCGCTGTTCAAGGAGTTCGCCCTGACGCTGGCCGGTGCGGTGGTGATCTCCGGCATCGTCGCCCTGACGTTGTCGCCGATGATGTGCGCCTTTCTGCTGCGCCACGACGAAAACCCCAGCGGCCTCGCTCACCGGCTGGACCTGATTTTCGAAGGCCTCAAGCGCCGCTACCAGCGCATGCTGCACGGCACGCTCAACACGCGGCCGGTGGTGCTGGTGTTCGCGGTGATCGTGCTGTGCCTGATTCCGGTGCTGCTCAACTTCACCAAATCGGAACTGGCACCGGACGAGGACCAGGGCGTCATTTTCATGCTGGCCAGCGCCCCGCAACCGACCAACCTTGATTACCTGAACACCTACACCGACGAGTTCGTCAGCATCTTCAAGGCATTTCCCGAGTACTACTCCTCGTTCCAGATCAACGGCTTCAACGGCGTGCAATCGGGGATTGGCGGTTTCCTGCTCAAACCGTGGAACGAGCGTGAGCGCACGCAAATGCAGATCCTGCCTGCGGTCCAGAGCAAACTGGAAAGCATTCCAGGCTTGCAGATTTTCGGCTTCAACCTGCCTTCCCTGCCGGGAACCGGCGAAGGGCTGCCGTTTCAATTCGTCGTCAATACCGCCAACAATTACGAGTCGTTGCTGCAAGTGATGGACCGGGTGAAAAAACGCGCGATGGAGTCCGGCAAGTTTGCCTTCGTCGACGTTGACCTGGCCTTTGACAAACCCGAAGTCGTGGTCGATATCGATCGGGCGAAGGCCGCGCAAATGGGCGTGTCCATGCAGGATCTGGGCGGCACGCTGGCGACGTTGCTGGGCGAGGCGGAGATCAACCGGTTCACCATTGAAGGTCGCAGCTACAAAGTCATCGCGCAGGTCGAACGGCCTTTCCGGGACAACCCCGACTGGCTGAACAACTATTACGTGAAGAACACCAAGGGCGAACTGCTGGCCCTGTCGACCCTGATTACCGTGACCGACCGGGCACGCCCACGGCAACTGAATCAGTTCCAGCAGCTCAACTCGGCGATCCTGTCCGGGGTCCCGCTGGTGAGCATGGGTGAAGCCCTCGACGCGGTGCGTCAGATTGCCCGGGAAGAGGCACCCGCAGGTTTTGCCGTCGACTATGCCGGTGCATCGCGGCAGTACGTGCAGGAAGGCAGTGCGTTGTGGGTCACTTTTGCCTTGGCATTGGCGATCATTTTCCTGGTGCTGGCGGCGCAGTTCGAAAGCTTCCGCGACCCGCTGGTGATTCTGGTGACCGTGCCGCTGTCGATCTGTGGCGCTCTGATTCCGCTGTTCCTCGGCTGGTCGAGCATGAACATCTACACCCAGGTCGGGCTGGTGACGTTGATCGGATTGATCAGCAAGCACGGGATTCTGATCGTCGAGTTCGCCAACCAGTTGCGCAAGGACAAGGGCCTGACGCCGCGCGAAGCGGTTGAGGAAGCAGCGGCCATTCGTCTGCGTCCGGTGCTGATGACCACCGCGGCGATGGTATTTGGCATGGTGCCGTTGATCATCGCCACGGGCGCGGGCGCTGTCAGCCGGTTCGACATCGGCACAGTGATCGCCACGGGGATGTCGATCGGGACGCTGTTTACGCTGTTTGTGCTGCCGTGCGTGTACACGTTGCTGGCTAAACCCGATAAACCTGCACACGCATAACTTCTGTAGGAGCCGGCTTGCTGGCGATGGTGTGTCAGTCGACATCACCGTGGCTGACCCACCATCGCCAGCAAGCCGGCTCCTACAGGGGGTGCGTGAATTGACACGAAAATGAAAAAGGCCTCGCATTTGCGAGGCCTTTTATTTGGGCTTCAATCTGGTCAACTCTGCGGCCTCAGTCCTTGAGAAAGTCCGAACATGAACAGCAATAAATCATGATCGGGTTGGGTTGCAACGGTCGCCTTCGCAACCCGCGGCATCGGACAACGCGCGTCCCCGTTCACTGAACCGAGGACCTGCGTGCGGGGCTGCTCCCAAGCCGCCACCGCCAGTGAAGCAACTGCCAAGGCTCCTATCAAGAACAAACCTCTAGCAATTTCGAGTTTCATTGCTATAAACCTTTGATAGCGCTGCCAAACGCCATCTCATAAAGGTAGACGAGATTTTTCCAGTCCGTGTCGCTGAACGACGAGTGGCGGCGCAGTTGCCGCATGTCATGGGTAGCGGCGCGACGGGCGGTCAAACGCTTCCGGCTCTTCTCCAGATCGAGCATGGCAATCTCGACGTTGGCGGCCTCGCCCTCACCAGTGACGCGTACGAATACGTGCTTCATATAGAGGCAGCCGTGCTGCCAGCGGCCCTTGTGCATGCGGGCCAGATTCTCGGCCAGATCCTTCAGGACCCGATCATGCACCGCCTCGCCATGACGCTCGCGACCACCGCCTGCATACCAGTGTTCGATTTCTTCGAAACCGTCCAGTGCCTTGGTCACCAGCAATGCGCGCCACTTGTGAACCGGGTCATGCTGCGCACCGCAGAAAACGATTTCCGGAACGCGCACGTCGATCAGGCGCATGCCCATGAGCGCATCTCGCTCACGCAACACCGTCGGCCGACCGAAAGGATGCAGCCAACTCCGATAGGTATGTCCGGTCTGACGTTTGACGTAGAGCAGTTGTCCCTTGCTGCTCTTGATACGCTGCACACCGCTTTCGCCGCCGCGACGGACGTTGGGTTCTTCAACCCATTCACCGCGCTGATTCCAGAAATAGTCAAAGCGGTCTTGGGAAGCGACGTCCGTTTCTGCTGCACACTGCACTGCCATTGAGTTACCTCTTGCGTAATACATAAACCCGCCACATGGCATAGAGCGGTAAAAAGTCCAGTTGTTCCTGGATTCGAAAACCAGCCTGCTCGAACTCCTTTTCGACCGTAGCCGCCGGTAACACAAATCGGTTTTGGTAACCGAGATGCCCACGTGTTTTTTCAAGCCGCCTGCGTTTCCAGGCTTTGAAGTTGCCGTCTACCCACAACGAAATAATCACGCTGTCACGCGTGACGCGTTCGAACTCACGCAGAATGGCCAGTCGATGCTCGGCTTCACCGATGTGGTGCAGCAAGCGCATACAAAAAATGCTGTCGACGGCGTTATCAGGCAAGGCAATGTCGAACGCAGATGTGTGCAAGGGTTGTACCCGTTTCACCACATCGGCCGGTTGCGCCTTCAAAGCGATCTTCAGCATGGACTCGGAGTTGTCCGC
Organism: Pseudomonas sp. BF-RE-22; assembly: GCF_019956155.1. NCBI lineage: Bacteria > Pseudomonadati > Pseudomonadota > Gammaproteobacteria > Pseudomonadales > Pseudomonadaceae > Pseudomonas > Pseudomonas sp. BF-RE-22. Next base: position 55,903 of record NZ_JAHBDD010000015.1, read on the forward strand.
ACCGATAATCACCCGATTGGCTTTTTCCGCCAGTAGTGGCCAGAAGCGCCCGGCACCGCAGGGTAAATCGAGAACCAGGCCAGGTTCACCAGCCAGTGTCAAAGCCTTGCGCGCCAGTTGCTCGTCACGCCAATGGGACAGTCGGCGACCGAGTCCGTCCTGATGTTTGCGCAGGTATTTCTGAGCGTGTTGATCGTCGTATTTTTCGGAAAAATCAAGTTTGATCGGGCCAGCCATCACGAAGGGCTCCTGCGTTTCTGATGACCACTACCCTAAGGAATGGTGTGTCAGCGCCAGGTCATGCCTTCGTGAAAAAATCGTGGTGTAAAACCCCGATTTATTTCGAGGTTTTACAGGTTGACGGCAGTGGCCGAGGGCCACCAACAAAATCAACTATCGCGCTGACTCAACGTCACCTGAAAACGACAGCCATTGGGCTCCATGTTCGTCAGGCTGACATTCCACCCCTGGTTCTCACAGATCCGCTGCACCAGCGACAGGCCCAACCCCAGGCCTTCACCACGTTTCTCGTTGCCACGCACGAACGGCTCGAACATCGCCTCGCGTTTCTCCTCGGGAATGCCTACACCACTGTCCTCGACCGTGAAACCGGCGGTCGTCAGCGTCAAACGGATGAAGCCCCGTTCGGTGTAATGCAGCGCGTTACGCAACAGGTTACCCATGACTGCGTGCAACAGGGTTGCGTTGTAGCAAGTGCTGGCCGGATTGCCCGGTTCAAATATCAGCGACAGCCCTTTTGCCTCGATCGGTTCTCGCCACAAACTGAGCAGCCCGCCGGCGACCTGGCTCAAGGACTGCTGCGGCGCCATGCTGGCGTCTTCATGTTGGGCGCGGGCCAGCATCAGGAAGGTTTGCACCAGCTCACGCATCTCTTCGCAGGCGCGGGCGATTCGTTCAACCTGAGCCCGCCCCCGCTGGTCGATGCCGGGGTTTTCCAGCAACAGCTCACAGGAACTGGCCAGCACCATCAACGGCGTGCGCAATTCGTGGCTGACGTCACTGGTGAACAATCGCTCCCGGGTCAATGCCTGCCGCAAGCGCCCGAGGGTGGCGTCGAAGGCGACCGCCAGCTCGCCCACTTCATCAGCGGCGTAGTCCGGTGCCAACGGGGGCGCCAGCCCCAGGAGCTGATCGCGGTGACGCACCTGCCGGGCGAGGCGCACCACCGGCGCCATCACTTTGCGCGCGAGGACCCAGCCGAGGAACACCGCCAACGCCAGGCTCAGGACGAAGCCCACCAGCACCACCGCGAACAGCACCCGCTCACGCTCTTCGAAATCACTCTGGTCTTGCAGCAGCACATAATGCCGGCCATCGACGACTTCGACCATCGCGTGATACGACAGCTGCTCCCGGAACACCTCGTGAAAACCCGGCTCCAGATGACGCAAATCCTTGGGCAACTCGAAATCGCCCGGCCCGCCGCTGAAATAGAACAGCTGGTCTGGTTCGGGGCGATGGCTCCAGTCCGAGACACTGTCCATCAACAACAGGCGTTGCAGATCGCCACCCAGACCTGCCGAAATCAGTTTTTCTTCCACCAGGTGCACGGTTGCCACAATGCCCATGGCGAAGGCGCCTGCCACCAATGCGCTCATCAGCGCAAAGGCGATGATGATCCGTTGAGCAAGGCTCTGTTTAAACTCCATCACGGCCCTCGGCCAAGCGATAACCCACACCGTGTACGGTTTGCAGCAACGGCTTGGCGAACGGCTTGTCGATCACCTGACGCAATTGGTGGACGTGGCTGCGCAGGCTGTCGCTGTCCGGGCAGTCATCGCCCCACAGGGCCTCTTCGAGAATTTCCCGGCGCAAGACGTGCGGGCTTTTCTGCATCAGCACGGCCAACAGTTTCAGGCCGACCGGGTTGAGTTTCAGCAAGCGCCCTTCGCGGGTGACTTCCAGGGTATCGAGGTCGTAGCTCAGATCGCCGACTTGCAGGGTACGACGACCGCCGCCCTGCGCCCGGCGCATCACCGCTTCGATCCGCGCGGCCAGTTCAGACAGGGCGAAAGGTTTGATCAGGTAATCATCCGCCCCGGACTTGAAGCCTTGCAGCCGATCGTCCAATTGATCGCGAGCGGTCAGCATGATCACCGGGGTGTCACGGCGAGCGTCTTCGCGCAGGCGTTTGCACAGGGTATAGCCGTCGATGCCGGGCAACATGATGTCGAGCACGATCAAGTCGTAGTGCTCGGTGGCTGCCAGGTGCAGGCCAGACAAACCGTCCTGCGCGCAATCCACGGTGTAGCCTTTGAGCCCCAGGTAATCGGCCAGATTGGCCAGGATATCGCGGTTGTCTTCAACCAATAGAATTCGCATGGGCACCTCCTCCGTACACAGTAACGGCCGTCTTGGCCCGCGCAGCTTAAGGCCTGGCGTGGCGCAGAGCCAGAACTGTGTGCAGTGGCCAAACCCATTGATAAACCCGGTGTGACGTTGACGATTTTTTCACTATCGGTTCACACGGCAGCGACAGAAACAGGCCCAAACTCCGCGCGGCTGCGCTCTCAAGAACATTTAACCGACCAAGGAACTGCCATGGTTTCGACCACTGCCCGCCCCGCCTCTCGCCCTCTGAACTTCTGGGTGTGCCTGGGTGTGCCCGCCGTTGCGGCGATCATTCTGGTGCTGCTCGAACTGACGTCCGTGGACATGGACCTGGCGAGGATGTTCTACGACCCGGCTGCGGGGGATTTCATCGGACGGCACAGTTACTTCCTCGAAAACATCCTGCATGACCGCGCCAAACAAGTGGTCATCGCGTTTTCAGTGTTGGCCATCTTCGGCTTCATCGGCGCCTTTTTCATCGACCGGCTCAAACCGTTCAAACGGGAACTGGGCTGCCTGGTGCTGTCCCTGGGCCTGGCGACCTCTTTTGTCACGCCCGTCAAAGCGGTGACCGCGGTTCAATGCCCATGGAGCCTGGAGCAATTCGGCGGTCATGAAACCTACAGTGAACTGCTCAGCCCGCGCCCACCTACCGAAAAACCCGGCCGTTGCTGGCCGGGTGGTCATGCCGCCACCGGTTTCACGTTGTTTGCGCTGTTTTTCGTGCTGCGCGACCGACGTCCGCGTCTGGCGCGCAAGGCGCTGGTGTTCGCGTTTGCGCTGGGCACGGTGTTTTCTATCGGCCGGATGCTGCAGGGCGCGCATTTTTTCTCGCACAACGTGTGGACAGCGATTTTCTGCTGGCTGATTTGTCTGGGGTCGTATTACTACATCCTTTATCGACCTGCGTTGAAGGCTGATCGAGTAACCAAGGCAGAACCTGTCAGCGTCTGATCTGACGCCTTCGCGGGCAAGCCTCGCTCCTACAGGTTAATCACACACCGTAGGAGCGAGGCTTGCCCGCGAAGGGGCCCTCAAAAGCAACACAACTTTCCGGCACGCAATAAAAAACCCCGCCTGCTTTCGCAGGCGGGGTTTTTTCGTACGGGGTAAGGCTGGCTTACATCATGCCGCCCATGCCGCCCATACCGCCCATGTCTGGCATGCCGCCGCCAGCTGGTGCGTCTTCCTTGATCTCGGCGATCATGGCTTCGGTGGTGATCATCAGGCTGGCAATCGACGAAGCCGCTTGCAGAGCCGAACGAGTCACTTTGGCCGGGTCCAGGATACCCATTTCGATCATGTCGCCGTATTCGCCGGTGGCAGCGTTGTAACCGTAGTTACCCGAACCCTGCTTGACCTTGTCCACAACTACGCTTGGCTCGTCGCCGGAGTTGGCAACGATCTGGCGCAGTGGAGCTTCAACAGCGCGACGCAGCAACTGGATGCCAACGTTCTGGTCATCGTTGTCGCCTTTCAGCTCGGAGATAGCCTGCAGAGCGCGAACCAGTGCCACGCCGCCGCCAGGTACCACGCCTTCTTCAACGGCTGCACGGGTAGCGTGCAGGGCGTCTTCAACGCGGGCTTTCTTCTCTTTCATTTCAACTTCGGAACCGGCGCCAACCTTGATCACTGCAACGCCGCCGGACAGCTTGGCCAGACGCTCTTGCAGTTTTTCACGGTCGTAGTCGGACGAAGTGTCGGCCACTTGCTGACGGATCTGCAGAACGCGAGCCTGGATGTCAGCCTCAACGCCGGCACCGTCGATCACGGTGGTGTTTTCTTTGGACAGGATCACGCGCTTGGCATTACCCAGGTGTTCCAGGGTAGTGCTTTCCAGGCTCAGACCGATCTCTTCGGAGATAACGGTACCGCCAGTCAGAACAGCGATGTCCTGCAGCATGGCCTTGCGACGGTCGCCGAAGCCTGGAGCCTTGACGGCTGCGACTTTGACGATGCCACGCATGTTGTTCACAACCAGAGTCGCCAGGGCTTCGCCTTCAACGTCTTCGGCCACGATCAGCAGTGGACGGCCGGCTTTGGCAACGGCTTCCAGTACTGGCAGCATTTCGCGGATGTTCGAGATCTTTTTGTCGACCAGCAGGATCAGCGGACCGTCCAGCTCGGCAGTCATGGTCTCTGGCTTGTTGACGAAGTACGGGGACAGGTAGCCACGGTCGAACTGCATGCCTTCAACAACCGACAGTTCGTTTTCCAGGCCCGAGCCTTCTTCAACGGTGATCACGCCTTCTTTACCGACTTTTTCCATGGCTTCGGCAATGATGTCGCCGATGGAGTTGTCGGAGTTGGCCGAGATGGTGCCGACCTGAGCGATTGCCTTGGTGTCAGCGCATGGCTTGGACAGGGCTTTCAGCTCTTTGACGATAGCGATGGTCGCTTTGTCGATACCGCGCTTGAGGTCCATCGGGTTCATGCCGGCAGCGACGGCTTTCAGGCCTTCGTTGACGATCGATTGAGCCAGAACGGTAGCGGTGGTGGTACCGTCGCCTGCGTCATCGTTGGCACGGGAGGCAACGTCTTTGACCAGCTGCGCGCCCATGTTTTCGAAGCGATCTTTCAGCTCGATTTCTTTGGCAACGGACACGCCGTCCTTGGTGATGGTCGGAGCGCCGAAGCTCTTCTCGATGATCACGTTACGGCCTTTAGGGCCCAGGGTCGCTTTTACTGCGTCAGCCAGGACGTTTACACCGGCGAGCATTTTCTTGCGGGCGGAGTCGCCGAATTTAACTTCTTTAGCAGCCATGATCGATATTCCTTAAATACTTTGTAGTAGCGGGAAAATGAGCGGGGAATCAGCCTTCGATAACAGCGAGAATCTCGTTCTCAGCCATTACCAGCAGGTCTTCGCCGTCGACTTTCACGGTGTTGCTGCCGGAGTACGGGCCGAACACAACCTTGTCACCCACTTTCACGGCCAGCGCACGCACTTCACCGTTGTCCAGCACGCGGCCGGTACCTACAGCGAGCACTTCGCCGCTGTTGGCTTTTTCAGCAGCCGAACCTGGCAGGACGATACCGCCAGCGGTTTTCTTTTCTTCTTCGCTGCGACGGATGACGACGCGGTCATGCAGAGGACGAAGCTTCATTGTCGATCTCTCCTAATTGTGGTTTTCATCGGCCGGTGTAGTCCCGGCGGGTTTAACAAATCCGGCGGTGCCGGGTGCGGTTCGTCAAGCGAACCGCGGAAGTCTGTCTGGCGTGATTGCCAGAAACCTTGCGGTGACCGTTACATAAGGGCGCATAAGCTTATTACAAGGGCGCGGATCGAAATTTTTTGCATCAATGCCCTGAAAACGAACACGGCACCCGAAGGTGCCGTGCAGGTGAAACGATTTACTTGGAATCGCGGTGTTCGAACTCGCCTTCGATCACGTTCGGCTCTCGGCCCAACGGCTCGCGCGGGGCAGGACCGCCACGCGGCTGAAGATCATCGGCGAACGCACGCTGACGGATCGCCGCCTCTTCGGCGCGCTGGCGCATTTTATTGGCCAGCAGTCGACGCGAGATCGGCAGCAGCATGATCAGGCCCAGCACGTCAGTGACGAAGCCCGGCAGAATCAACAGACCACCGGCCAGGGCCAGCATCAGGCCTTCGAGCATGGTCTGGGCTGGCAGTTCGCCGCGGTTCAGACTTTCACGCGCACGCAGCGCAGTTGCCAGGCCGGCGATGCGCAGCACGAACACGCCGAGCATCGAGCCGAGAATGACCAGCAGCAGCGCCGGGAAAAACCCGATCGCTCCGCTGACCTTGACGAATACGAACAGCTCCAACACCGGAAACAGTACAAAGAGCAACAAAAAAGGGCGCATCAAATGGTTCCTCAACGCAAGAATGCCTTGCCAGTCTTCCCTAGATGACGTCGCCCTTTCGTGAATTCAAGCGCCGGCCACTTCATTTTTCGGCCAATGTTCGGCGTGAGCCAGGAAAACCAAGGCCTCCCGAACTTGTGTCGGCGTATTACACGGGGCTTGAAACGGTAGCCAGTACAGCGCCTGACCAATGCGCAGGTGCATGCCTTCAGTGTCGATCCCGGCCAGTTGCGCCGGCTCGGTTTTCGGCAGTCCCGCCAGTTCGACGTAGTGGGCGATGGCTTTGGCGTGATCGGCGTTCATGTGCTCGACCATGCTCAGTTCGGCCTTGCCGGCGAACGGGTTGGCCAACGTCAGTTGATCAACCCAATGAATCGCGCCGAAGCCACCGATGTAACGGTGACGCACGGGTTTGAGCACCCAGAAATCGAAATCGTGGGCCCTGTGGTAATTCTGCGAATCCGGGAAGTAACGGTAGTAGCGTTCGGCGGCCGCTTCAATCGCAGCCGCGTCCTCGAGTTTTTCTGCTTCGGCGAGGTACGTCAGGCGGCCGACCGCTTGCACGTCCTCGGCCCCGCGCTCACCGACGAACAGCGAACACTTCGGGTCTTTCTGCAGGTTGTGGGTGTGCTGGGCGATACGGCTGATCAGGATCAGCGGCCGGCCCTGCTCGTCCAGACAGTAAGGAACCACGGAGCCAAACGGGAAACCGGGCATCGCCTTGGAGTGCGTCGACAGCACTCCGCGGTATTCCTTGAGAAGCAATTCTCGGGCATTCTTGGCCGCTTCAACGCTCAATTTATGACTCCTTATATAGAATCCGTCGAAAAAACGGACAGGCGACTGCTAAAAGTTCCAGTCCGCCATCGGGGCAGTTCTCATGTGCAACCAGGCCATATCAGGTGCAGATCGAGAGGCTCTCTAGAAGGAAGACCACTCCAACCTGCAACTGGGGCACGCGAATGCAACTCACTGACAAAGTAATCATTATCACTGGCGGTTGCCAGGGTTTAGGCCGTTCGATGGCCGAGTATTTAGCCGGCAAAGGCGCGAAGCTTGCGCTGGTTGACCTGAACCAGGAAAAGCTCGATGACGCCGTTGCCGCGTGCAAGGCCAAGGGCGTCGAGGCCCGCGCCTACCTGTGCAATGTCGCGAATGAAGAGCAAGTGACGCACATGGTCGCCCAGGTGGCCGAAGATTTCGGCGCGATCCATGGCTTGATCAACAACGCAGGGATCCTGCGTGACGGGCTGCTGTTGAAGGTCAAGGACGGCGAGATGACCAAGATGAGCCTGGCCCAATGGCAAGCAGTCATCGACGTCAACCTGACCGGCGTGTTCCTGTGCACCCGCGAAGTCGCGGCGAAAATGGTCGAGCTGAAGAATAGCGGCGCGATCATCAACATCTCGTCGATCTCCCGCGCCGGCAACGTCGGCCAGACCAACTACTCGGCGGCCAAGGCCGGGGTTGCGGCGGCGACTGTCACGTGGGCAAAGGAATTGGCGCGTTACGGCATCCGCGTGGCGGGCATTGCACCGGGCTTTATCGAGACCGAGATGACGCTGGGCATGAAGCCTGAAGCGCTGGAAAAAATGACGTCCGGGATTCCGCTCAAGCGCATGGGCAAGCCGGAAGAGATCGCCCATTCGGCGGCGTACATTTTCGAGAACGACTACTACACCGGCCGGATTCTGGAAATGGATGGCGGGTTGCGGATCTGACCAACACCGCAAACCAATGTGGGAGCGAGCCTGCTCGCGATAACGGTGTGCCAGTCAACGCATCCGTTGAATGTTAATCCGCCATCGCGAGCAGGCTCGCTCCCACAATTGGATCGCGTTTAATCGTCGCTGATGGTGATGTTCGGCATCGCCGGGGTCGCCGCTTCCTGCAACACGATCCGCGCGCCGACGTGGCGGGCGAGTTCCTGATACACCAGCGCGATCGGGCTGTCCGGCTCGGCAATGACCGTTGGCTTGCCGCCGTCGGCCTGTTCACGAATGGCCATCGCCAGCGGCAACGACGCCAACAGTTCGACGCCGTACTGATTGGCCAGCTTCACGCCCCCGCCCTCACCGAACAGATGCTCGGCATGCCCGCAGTTCGAGCAGATGTGCACCGCCATGTTTTCCACCACGCCCAGCACCGGGATGTTGACCTTGCGGAACATCTCCACGCCCTTGCGCGCGTCCAGCAACGCCAGGTCTTGCGGGGTGGTGACGATGACAGCGCCGGCCACCGGGACTTTCTGCGCCAGGGTCAGCTGGATGTCGCCGGTGCCAGGTGGCATGTCGATGACCAGGTAATCCAGATCGCCCCAGGCGGTTTGTGTCACCAGTTGCAACAGTGCGCCAGAGACCATCGGCCCGCGCCAGACCATCGGCGTATTGTCGTCGGTCAAAAACGCCATGGACATCACTTCGACGCCATGGGACTCAATCGGCACGAACCACTTCTGATCCTTGACCTTTGGTCGGGTGCCTTCGGGAATGCCGAACATGATGCCCTGGCTCGGACCGTAAATGTCCGCATCCAGAATCCCCACCTTCGCGCCTTCGCGGGCCAGGGCCAACGCGAGGTTGGCGGCGGTGGTGGACTTGCCCACGCCGCCCTTGCCGGATGCCACGGCCACAACGTTCTTGACGTTGGCCAGGCCCGGGATCTGTGCCTGAGCCTTGTGTGCGGCGATCACACTGGTGATATCAACGCGGGCGCTGGTGACGCCGTCGAGGCCTTCGATGGCCATTTGCAGCATCTGCGCCCAGCCACTTTTGAACAGGCCGGCGGCGTAACCCAACTCCAGCTGGACGCTGACGCGATCACCCTGGATGTCGATGTTGCGCACGCACCCGGCGCTGACCGGGTCCTGGTTCAGGTAAGGGTCGGTGTATTGGCGAAGGACGGCTTCCACCGCTGCGCGATTGACGGCGCTCATGGGCAACTCCGATAGCAAGACTGGAAAATCAGGCGGGTATCGTACCTGTTCTGATCGTTTGGCGGCATGTCGAAAAGATCTGTAGGAGCCCGGTTTGCCAGCGATGGTGTCCTCAGGTCAGTCTTCGCCGGCAAGCCTGGCTCCTACAAGGACGCAATCCGATGCATGAATCCCTGTTACTCATCCAATGAAACAGGCGCACGGGGTGAAAAATATGCGCCGGCGCTTTATAGTGGCCGACCTCCGTTTCATCAAGTAGCCGAGCCCCATGTCCGAGCCACGCAAGATCCTCGTCACCAGCGCCCTGCCCTATGCCAATGGTTCGATCCATCTTGGCCACATGCTGGAATACATCCAGACCGATATGTGGGTGCGCTTCCAGAAGCACCGCGGCAACCAATGCATTTATGTCTGCGCCGACGACGCCCACGGTTCGGCGATCATGCTGCGCGCGGAAAAGGAAGGCATCACCCCGGAACAACTGATCGCCAACGTCCAGGCTGAACACAGCGCCGACTTTGCCGAGTTCCTGGTGGACTTCGACAACTTCCACTCCACTCACGCCGAAGAAAACCGTGAGCTGTCGAGCCAGATCTACCTGAAGCTGCGCGACGCCGGGCACATCGCCACGCGCTCGATCACGCAGTATTTCGACCCGGAAAAGAAAATGTTCCTGGCCGACCGCTTCATCAAGGGCACCTGCCCGAAATGCGGCACCGAAGACCAGTACGGCGACAACTGCGAGAAATGCGGCGCGACCTACGCACCGACTGACTTGAAGGATCCGAAGTCGGCCATCTCTGGCGCGACCCCCGTGCTCAAGGATTCCCAGCACTTCTTCTTCAAACTGCCGGACTTCCAGGAAATGCTGCAAACCTGGACCCGCAGCGGCACGTTGCAAGACGCCGTCGCCAACAAGATCGCCGAATGGCTGGATGCCGGCCTGCAACAGTGGGACATCTCCCGTGATGCGCCGTACTTCGGTTTCGAAATCCCAGGCGAGCCGGGCAAGTACTTCTACGTCTGGCTGGACGCGCCAATCGGTTACATGGCCAGCTTCAAGAACCTGTGCAACCGCACGCCGGAACTGGATTTCGATGCGTTCTGGGGCAAGGATTCCACCGCCGAGCTGTACCACTTCATCGGCAAGGACATCGTCAACTTCCACGCCCTCTTCTGGCCAGCGATGCTCGAAGGCGCCGGTTTCCGTAAACCGACCGGCATCAACGTGCACGGCTACCTGACCGTCAACGGTCAGAAAATGTCCAAGTCCCGCGGCACCTTCATCAAGGCCCGGACCTACCTGGATCACCTGTCGCCGGAATACCTGCGTTATTACTACGCGGCCAAACTGGGACGTGGCGTCGACGACCTCGACCTGAACCTCGAAGACTTCGTGCAGAAGGTCAACTCCGACCTCGTCGGCAAAGTCGTCAACATCGCCAGCCGCTGCGCCGGTTTCATCCACAAAGGCAACGCCGGCGTGCTGGTGGCCGGTAACGCCGCGCCAGAACTGACCGAAGCCTTCCTTGCCGCAGCGCCAAGCATTGCCGAAGCCTACGAGGCTCGCGACTTTGCTCGTGCCATGCGCGAAATCATGGGCCTGGCCGACCGTGCCAACGCCTGGATCGCCGACAAGGCGCCTTGGTCGCTGAACAAACAGGAAGGCAAGCACGACGAAGTCCAGGCGATCTGCGCGCTGGGCATCAACCTGTTCCGCCAACTGGTGATCTTCCTCAAACCGGTGCTGCCACTGCTGGCCGCCGATGCCGAGGCGTTCCTCAACGTCGCGCCGCTGACCTGGAACGATCACGCGACCCTGCTCAGCAACCATCAGTTGAACGAGTTCAAGCCGCTGATGACCCGCATCGACCCGGTGAAAGTGCAAGCTATGACCGACGCTTCGAAAGAAGACCTGACCGCCAGCCAGACCGACACCGGCGACGCGGCACCTGCCGGCAACGGCGAACTGGCGAAGGATCCGCTATCGCCGGAGATCGAATTCGATGCGTTTGCCGCCGTCGACCTGCGCGTGGCGTTGATCGTCAAGGCTGAAGCCGTGGAAGGCGCCGACAAGCTGCTGCGCCTGACCCTCGACATCGGGGACGAGCAACGCAACGTGTTCTCCGGCATCAAGAGCGCTTACCCGGATCCGTCCAAGCTCGATGGTCGCCTGACCATGATGATCGCCAACCTCAAGCCACGGAAAATGAAGTTCGGCATCTCCGAAGGCATGGTGATGGCGGCCGGTCCTGGCGGTGAAGAAATCTACCTGCTCAGCCCCGACAGCGGTGCCAAGCCAGGCCAGCGTATCAAGTAAGATCCTGCGGCAAACCGATCCCACAGTCGTGCCCGACGCGACTGTGGGATTTTCATGTCTGGCCCCCCCTCCTTCCTTGCCGGATAATGCCTAACCTTGTTAGCAAGGCTTCTTTCTTCCGGCACGATCATGACCGAGATGCTTCTTACGCTTATCAGCGCTGCCCTGATCAACAACGTCGTGTTGCACTCGCCGCTGGGCGTCGATCCGCTGCTGGGCACCGAGCGCCGCCAGGTGCATGCACTGGGCATTGCGACGACGTGCCTGATGCTGATCGTCGGAATGCTTGGCTACGCGCTCTACCACTGGCTACTGGCGCCGCTGGAGCTGACTTCGCTGCGTTTGTTCGCGTTTCTGCCCGTGAGCGTGTTGTTGATCACACCGCTGCTGAAGCTGCTGCCGAAAGTGTTTTCGACGTTTTCGTTCGAAGGGCTCTGGCCGCTGCTGCTCGGCAATGCCGGCGTGCTCGGTCTGGCGCTGATCAACGCCCAGGAAAACCGCGGATTTTTCCACGCCACAGCCCTGAGCCTCGGCGCCGCGCTGGGGTTCTGGCTGGTGCTGAGTCTGTTCAGCGACTTGCGCCAGCGCACCCTCGATAACGATGTTCCCCTGCCCTTTCGCGGCCTGCCGATCGACCTGATCGGCGCCGGACTGATCGCAGTGGCTTTTCTCGGTTTCAGCGGACTGATCAAAACATGAGTCTGATTCAACGCATCGACGCCCTCTTGCCGCAGACCCAGTGCGGCAAATGTGGCCATCCCGGATGCAAGCCGTACGCAGAAGGCATCGCCAGCGGCGAGCCGATCAACAAGTGCCCGCCCGGCGGCAGCGAAACCATCGCAGCCTTGGCTGAGTTGCTGAAAGTGCCGGTGCTGGAGTTGGACGTCAGTCGCGGTTCGGCCCCGGCGCAAATCGCCTACATCCGCGAAGCCGAGTGCATCGGTTGCACCAAGTGCATTCAGGCCTGCCCGGTAGACGCCATCGTCGGCGCAGCGAAATTGATGCACACGGTGATCATCGACGAATGCACCGGTTGCGACCTTTGCGTGGCTCCTTGCCCGGTGGACTGCATCGAAATGCGGCCGTTGCCGCTGGCCACGGTGTTGCCGATTGTCGGAGGCCTGGCGTTCAGCCCTGAAGAACAACAGGCGCGTACCGCCAAACGCAATCACGCCCGGCGTCGCTTTGAACAGCGCAATGCCCGCTTGCACCGCGAAGAAGAACAGAAACTCGCCGAGCGTCAGGCCCGGGCACATCGCGCCGCGCAACAGCAGCACAGTGAAGTGACAACGCTAGACCCGGTTCAAGCCGCGCTGGAGAGAGTTCGTGCGCAGAAAGCGGCCAATGCCGATGCGGCGTTGAAGAAAGCCAAAATCGATCTGGCGATGAGCCGCGCACAACTGAACAAATCGCTCAAGGCGTTCGGCCATCCGCCGACCTTCGAACAGCAGTCGCAACTGATCGTCCTGCAACAGCAATTCGACGCCGCTGAACACGCCTTGGCGCAGTTGGAAAACAGCGCACCACCCGCCGCTGCGCCGGCGGCGCCAGTGAAGGACGCAGATCTGAAGCGGGCGAAAATACAGTTGGCCATGCGCCGCGCCGAACTCAAGAAAGCACAAACCAGTGACGCGCCGGCCGAGCAGATCGAAGCACTGGAGCGTGCACTCGGCGACGCTGAAAAAGCCCTGCACGCGGCAGAAACTGCAAGCGAGCAGCCTTTACCTGACCTGGCACGTATCGAAAAACGCCCCATCGACAGCCAGCTTCGACAGCTGAAAACCGAATTGGCCTACGCTCGCGCGGATGTCAGCAAACTCGAACGTCGCACCGACACACCCGCTGAATTATTGGACAAGGCACGCGCCCGCCTGCAAGAAGCCGAGCGCCAGGTGGATGCCTATGTCGCCCCTTGAATCGGTCGACGAGCGCCTTCAGCAGGCCATGAAGCTGGTGTTGCTGGCCACCGTGCCGGGGATGCTGGTGCTGTTCTGGTTGTATGGCTGGGGCGTGTTGATCAATTTGATCCTGGCCGGCGTTACCGCGCTGGCCGTTGAAGCGGCAGTGTTATGGCTGCGCAAACGACAGATCAAACCGACCTTGAGCGATGGCAGCGCACTGGTCAGTGCGACGTTGCTGGCCCTGGCTTTGCCGCCGTATTGCCCATGGTGGCTGACGGTCTGCGCCGCGGCATTCGCACTGCTCGGCAAACAACTGTATGGCGGTGTAGGGAAAAACCCGTTCAACCCGGCGATGCTCGGTTTCGCTTTGGTACTGGTGACCTTTCCCCAACCAATGACTCACTGGCCTTCGTCCCACGGCATGGACCTGCTCGGTGGTCTGCGACAAGTGTTCGGTTTCAGCCTCAGCCAGACGCCGGATGCGTGGGTCCAGGCCACGGCGCTGGACAGCTTGCGAATCAACAAAAGCCTGACCATGGACGAACTCTTCGCCGGCAATCCGGCGTTCGGTCACTTCGGCGCGCGCGGCGTGGAATGGGTCAACCTGGCGTTTCTGGCGGGCGGTTTGTTTCTGCTGCAACGGCGGGTGTTCAGCTGGCATGCGCCGGTGGGCATGCTTGCCAGCCTGTTCGTCATCAGCCTGCTGTGCTGGAACGGCTCGGGCTCCGACTCCCATGGTTCCCCCCTGTTTCATCTGCTCACGGGCGCGAGCATGCTGGGCGCATTCTTTATCGTCACGGAGCCGGTGTCCGGTGCAAAAACCCCAGGCGCCCGACTGCTGTTCGGTGCGGGCGTGGGACTGCTGACTTACCTGATTCGCACCTGGGGCGGCTATCCGGACGGCGTTGCGTTTGCAGTGTTGCTGATGAATCTTTGCGTGCCGGCGCTGGAGCGGTTTGTCGCGTCCAGGCAGGAGCAGCTTTCGCCATGAGCCGAACGTCGAGCGTTGTGATTCTGCTGTTGCTGGCAAGCCTGGGGATTGGCGCAACCTGGCTTGTGCAGTACAGCAGCGCGCCACGTATCGCAGCCGAACAGCGACGGATCGACAGCCGCAACCTGCTCGACTTGCTGCCTTCCGACAGTTACGACAATCAACCGCTGGAGCAGCCGCTGCACCTCGGTAACCTGGCTTTGACCAACAGCACCTTGCTGGACGGCTACCTCGCCACCAAGGCCGGCCAACCCGTTGCGGTCCTGCTGCGCAGCCAGACGATCGGGTATGCGGGCTCCATCGATTTGCTGATCGCCATTGACGCGAACGGCAAGTTGCTGGGGGTCAAGACCCTGAAACAATCGGAAACCCCGGGGTTGGGTGCGCGTATTGCCGACTGGCCCAATAGCTGGCTTCAGGCGTTCACTGGCAAATCCTTGAATGAACCCGCCGACAGCGGTTGGGCGTTGAAAAAGGATCAGGGTCAATTTGATCAAATCGCTGGCGCGACCATTACCTCCAGAGCCGTGATCAATGCGATCCACGATGCTCTGCGCTACTTCGATGAACACTCGCGTCAGCTGATCGGGAGCGGCCTCCATGAATAAGTCCGCAAATTTACAGAACTCACTGATGCTCGCGCCGCTGATCGGCGCCACTGACTCGTTAGTGACCGCACTGGGTGTGTGGTTGATGTTCATCGTGGTGATCAGTGCGTTTGGTGCGAGCATGGCTGCCGTGCGATCCCGACTGATCCCGGCGTCCCGCTTGTTCGCAGGCGTCCTGCTGGCGGCCACGCTGACCGGTTGTGCAGAACTCGCCGCGCAGGTCTGGTCACTTCAATGGCACCAGCATTCGGGGTTTTATGCAGCACTGATCGCTTTGCAGTGCGTCGTGTTGGAACATACCGGTTTTTTCCAGAGTGCATGGCGTGAGCGCCTGCGCCTGTGTGTCCTGTTCGGCGCGCTGATGGTCGGCCTGGGCCTGCTGCGCGAAATCCTCGGCGACGCAGGCTTGCGCCTGGCCACGTTGGCACCTGGCGGATTCATTCTGCTGGGCCTGCTGATCGCCGCCTGGCAAGCCTGGCCCCGCCCGACTCCCTCACATTGATCGCTTTCGAGGAAACGCACTGCCCATGAATGCCGCAAAACGTCTGGAAATTTTCCGCAGGCTGCATGAAGACAACCCGGAGCCGAAGACCGAACTGGCCTACTCCTCGCCATTCGAATTGCTGATCTCGGTGATTCTCTCGGCACAATCGACCGATGTCGGCGTCAATAAAGCCACCGCCAAGCTCTACCCGGTGGCCAATACGCCGCAGGCGATTTACGCGCTGGGCGTGGAAGGTCTGTCCGAGTACATCAAGACCATCGGCCTGTTCAACAGCAAGGCAAAAAATGTAATCGAAACCTGCCGCTTGCTGGTGGAACGCCATGGCGGGGAAGTGCCGCAGACCCGTGAAGAGCTCGAAGCGTTGCCCGGTGTCGGCCGCAAGACTGCCAACGTGGTGCTCAATACTGCTTTCCGCCAACTGACCATGGCCGTGGACACGCATATTTTCCGGGTCAGCAATCGTACTGGCATCGCTCCCGGCAAGAATGTGGTCGAGGTCGAGAAAAAACTGATGAAGTTCGTGCCGAAGGAATATCTGCTCGATTCCCATCACTGGCTGATTCTTCATGGGCGTTACGTTTGCCTGGCTCGCAAGCCTCGCTGCGGCAGTTGCCGGATAGAAGACCTGTGCGAATACAAGCACAAGACTTCGGACGATTGAGGCGCTATTAGGTTTTTTGATTTATCGATTGAAAAAATCTTTTTTACCCGCGAGGCGATTATCGATATAAGGAGCGCCAAAGGCAGTCTTAGCCTGGAGTTAACCTTATGAGCACTGGCAAAGAGCAATTGGACGTAGAAGACGACTTCACACCCGTTGAGGCCGATGACGCGGAACCGGTGGTTGAAGTGGCAAAGACCAACCTGAGCAAACGCCGCACCATCGACAATCTGCTGGAGGAGCGCCGACTGCAAAAGCAATTGGCCGATTACGATTTTGACCTATGACACCTGAAAGCCTCCCGAAACGGAGGCTTTTTACTAGGTGCGAAACCTTGAAAACGCCCACTCTTTACGCCCCGTCAAGCACTGGCCCAGTCATACCAACCCATTGCGTTGAGCCAGTTCGATCAGGTCAACCAGGGACCGCGCATTGAGTTTCAACAACAGCCGCGTCTTGTAAGTACTGACGGTTTTATTGCTGAGGAACATTCCATCGGCAATTTCCTTGTTGGTCTTGCCGCGAGCCAACTGTTGCAAGACCATCATCTCCCGCCCCGAAAGACGATCCACCATATCGGCTTCACTGGCATTCCCCAGACTGGAGCGCACGGTATGCAAGGCTTGATTGGGAAAGTAACTGTAGCCCGACAATACCGCCTTTATTGCACTGAGCAACTCAGTGAGGTCCTGTTGTTTGCAAACATATCCTGCAGCACCGGATTGCATGCAACGCATCGAAAAATGTCCAGGAGCCTGTGAAGTCAATATCAGTACTTTCATTGGCATCGCTGCCGATGCCAGACGTGCAATGACTTCCAGCCCATCCAGTTTGGGTATTCCAATATCCAGGATGACAATATCCGGCATATGTTCACGAGCTAGTTGCAATGCATCCACGCCATTATCTGTTTCTGCAATGACTTCGTAGCCATGACGCTCCATCAGCATACGTACCGCAAGACGAATGACGGGGTGATCATCCACGATCAGCACTTTATTCATGGGCAAGTCCAATTTTCGCTGTTCGAATTTTTAGAGCCCGCACAATAGCCTAGTCGTTTCACCCATGGCATGCCGCTCCCCCCGGCCACCCACACCGAGAGACATTCCCTACAAACATCGCGGAATAATCTTACAAAAAATCTTGAAACACAGCGCGCCAGAAACTTTATCTGTCTCATGATATTTCAGTATTCAACAGTTTTTTGTTTCGATTTACAACCAGCACGCCACACAACAACAGTTGACCAAGATGATCCGACACACGCCAACGATTAGTCTACCCTTGTAGGGTAATTGATATTTCCCGGCCTGCCCATCACACCAGAAACATCAAACACAAAACCTTACATCAAAAGTCAATTAACAATAAATGAATAGCAAAACTGATATATCCGAACTATAAATCCATCGCTACCATATAAACTCTACACCCTAACAACCACCAACTAACACAATGAGAAAAGACGAACTAATATGAGTAAAAAATATGATAAAACTCAAACAACGAATCACCAACCCCATGACAGTCATCGCGATATTCGCAACACTGTCTGAAACATCGGCCGCCATCTCTCTGCCCTTCCTCGACGACGAAGATAAAGAGATCTACATCTGGTTTTTGATCAGCTTTCCCTTTTATTTGCTTTTTCTTTTCTTCGCCACCCTTAACTTCAATTATCGATCGCTTTACGCGCCTTCCGACTTTGAAAAGGGAAAGCATTTCATAAAGGTGATGGACAACGCAGAACGTTCAGGTAACGCGCAAGATCCGCCCGACGAGATCGGCTTACAGCCAAGTCTCTCGGTTCAGTACCCTATTCGGCTGCCTGAGTCACTCAAGGATCTGCACATCATTGATGCGCGGTGGATGAACAAAAAAAATGAGTTCCGCGCCCTTCTGGAAAAGCTTCGCCAGCCCAAGGGGAATCCGGCACACGTTGTCGTGTTTCTCGTTGTTGGCGAGTCGGAGACGTTACTGAAAGAAAGCGCACTCAAGTTTTGCCGAAACGCAAAAAAACGCAGCAGCGCAACGTTCTGTATTGCTTACAATTTGAGTTCACGTGACGTGACGGTCATTGATCAATATTGCCGGGCTGACACACAGCAGGCAGTTGCTCTTTAGGATCAATGGGGGGCGGGCAGGAAGGTATTTAAAACAACAAGAATGTTGAATCGCAATGTCAGACAGAAAATCCCTGTTTTCAAATGTGTGGCCTTGTCCTGGACAAGGCCACACATTCCATCAGCGTGTCAAAGATCTCAGAACAGCTTGCGACCTTTGTTTGCCGCGATACGCATGCGCAGCGCGTTGAGCTTGATGAAGCCTGCCGCGTCGGCCTGGTTGTAGGCGCCGCCATCTTCCTCGAAGGTCGCGATGTTGGCATCGAACAACGATTCGTCGGACTTGCGGCCAGTGACGATCACGTTGCCCTTGTACAGCTTCAGGCGTACGACGCCGTTCACGTGAGCCTGGGACGCATCGATCATCTGTTGCAGCATCAGACGCTCAGGGCTCCACCAGTAACCGGTGTAGATCAGGCTGGCGTATTTAGGCATCAGCTCGTCTTTGAGGTGAGCCACTTCGCGGTCCAGCGTGATCGATTCGATCGCACGGTGGGCGCGCAGCATGATGGTGCCGCCAGGGGTCTCGTAGCAGCCACGGGACTTCATGCCCACGTAACGGTTCTCGACGATGTCGAGACGGCCGATACCGTGTTCGCCACCGATACGGTTCAGGGTCGCCAGCACGGTGGCCGGAGTCATTTCGACGCCGTCCAGTGCAACGATGTCGCCGTTGCGGTAGGTCAGTTCCAGGTACTGCGCCTTGTCAGGAGCCTTCTCCGGGGAGACGGTCCATTTCCACATGTCTTCTTCGTGCTCGGTCCAGGTGTCTTCCAGCACGCCGCCCTCATAGGAGATGTGCAGCAGGTTGGCATCCATCGAGTACGGGGATTTTTTCTTGCCATGACGCTCGATCGGGATCGCGTGCTTTTCAGCGTAATCCATCAGCTTTTCACGGGAGAGCAGGTCCCATTCGCGCCACGGAGCGATCACTTTCACACCTGGCTTCAAGGCATAAGCGCCCAGTTCGAAACGAACCTGGTCGTTACCCTTGCCGGTGGCACCGTGGGAAATGGCGTCAGCGCCGGTTTCGTTGGCGATTTCGATCAGGCGTTTGGCGATCAACGGACGAGCGATGGAAGTACCCAGCAGGTACTCGCCTTCGTAAACGGTGTTGGCGCGGAACATCGGGAATACGAAGTCACGCACGAATTCTTCGCGCAGATCGTCGATGTAGATTTCTTTTACGCCCATGGCCTGAGCCTTGGCGCGAGCCGGCTCGACCTCTTCGCCCTGACCCAGGTCAGCGGTAAAGGTCACCACTTCACAGTTATAAGTATCCTGCAGCCACTTGAGGATCACCGAAGTGTCCAGGCCGCCGGAATACGCCAGAACGACCTTGTTTACGTCCGCCATGCCATCACTCCACGGGGTTCTACGGAAAGCCGTCAAGTCTACCGGTCATGCAGGATAATTTACAGAGGCGCGACAGCTTATGACGACGAAGCGACAGATTATGTCGAGCGGGCGACGATGACAGCCGGTTCAGTATGTCTTCGCGGGGCTCGCCGATGCGGTTGTCTGAGGCGCCGGCTGCTCGGTGGGTGCGACCCGCGCCAGGTGCACATTGACCCGACGGTTCTTCGCCCGATTGGCGGCATTGGTGTTGGGTGCCAACGGATAACGCTCGCCGTGAAAGCGCACGGTGATCTGCGATTCCTGATAACCGTTGGCCTTGAAGAACTCCATGACCGCCAGGGCCCGACGCCGCGACAGGTCACGATTGGCCAGGCGATTGCCGCTGTTGTCGGAGTGGCCGTCGAGTTCGATGTGATTGACCGTCGGATCGGCCTTCATGAACTCCAGCATGACCTGCAACTGAGCCTTGGCCTGTGCGTCGAGATCCAGGCCGTCGCCGGGAAAGCCGATCTGCGTTTGTTTGACTTGCTCGAAATTCTTCGGCAGCAGCTTCGCCACACAGCTTTGATAATCGTTGAACGCCTTGCTGAACTTGACCGGCAACAACCGCACTTCCGACACCCGGCCATCGCCCGAATAATGTCGAACGACCGGGCTACGCCCGTCCATCAGGCCACTGATCAGGCGCCCGGCCTGAACTTGAGAACTGTTGAACAGCACATTGCCGCTACCAATCTGCACGGAGCCCAGATTGATGTCGCCCCGCCCCGGCTGCCAGGGCGCTGCGGCTGCCAGCAGGGTCGCCGAGCCGCCGCCGACCATCGAGTTATAGGCTTTCAGACGAAACGTCGCCTGCTCGCCGGCGCGGCGCACGAACTCGCCCGAACCGAAATCGGTGATCGGCTGAGTCAGGCGGCACTCGAACTTGTCCCCTTCGACCGTCCACTCGATGCTCTCCAGGCGGGTCTGGAAAGTGAGCGCCATCGCGGGAAGGCTGGCAAACACGCTGAGCAAGGCTAAATAACGCTGGCGCACGGGAGGCTCCACTGGCTTCTACAACAAAAAGACCGACACACACATGTTTACGGCATACCTGTTGGATATCGGAAGCTTCCCGCAAAACTTGATAGCGAGTGCCTGAGAGAGTCTTTTCCGGTAGCATTCCCTTCAGTTTGACCCGCCTGGAATCCCCTCATGTCCGACCGCCTGACCCTGCTGCGTCCCGACGACTGGCATATTCATCTTCGCGATGGTGCCGTGTTGACCAATACCGTTGCGGATGTCGCGCGCACCTTTGGTCGCGCCATCATCATGCCCAACCTGGTACCTCCGGTGCGCAACGCCGCTGAAGCCGACGGCTATCGCCAGCGGATTCTCGCTGCACGTCCGGCTGGCAGCCGTTTCGAACCGTTGATGGTCCTTTACCTGACCGACCGCACCCAGCCCGAAGAAATTCGTGAGGCCAAGGCCAGCGGTTTCATTCATGCCGCCAAGTTGTATCCGGCCGGCGCGACCACCAACTCGGACTCTGGCGTCACCAGCATCGACAAGATCTTCCCTGCGCTTGAGGCCATGGCCGAAGTCGGGATGCCTTTGTTGGTTCACGGTGAAGTCACCCGTGGCGATGTCGACGTGTTCGACCGCGAAAAAATCTTCATCGATGAGCACATGCGTCGAGTGGTCGAGCGCTTCCCGACGCTCAAAGTGGTGTTCGAACACATCACCACCGCGGACGCCGTGCAGTTCGTCAACCAGGCTTCGGCCAACGTTGGCGCGACCATCACCGCGCATCACCTCTTGTACAACCGCAACCACATGCTGGTGGGCGGGATTCGGCCGCATTTCTACTGCCTGCCGATCCTCAAGCGCAATACGCATCAGGAAGCCCTGCTCGACGCCGCCACCAGCGGCAGCGAAAAGTTCTTCCTCGGCACCGACTCGGCGCCTCACGCCCAGCATGCCAAAGAAGCCGCGTGCGGCTGTGCCGGTTGCTACACCGCTTATGCGGCGATCGAGATGTACGCCGAAGCGTTCGAACAACGTAACGCACTGGACAAGCTCGAAGCCTTCGCCAGCCTCAACGGCCCGCGCTTCTATGGCCTGCCGGTGAACACCGATCGCATTACTCTGGTCCGCGACGAGTGGACCGCCCCAACCAGCCTGCCATTTGGCGAGCTGACCGTTATCCCGCTGCGCGCCGGTGAAAAACTGCGCTGGCGCCTGCTGGAGGAACACGCGTGAGTGAAGACCATTACGACGACGAACAGGACGGTCAAGGCGGCGGAGGTGGTCCACGCCACCCGATGGCAGCTCGATTCCGTGGATACCTGCCAGTCGTTGTCGACGTTGAAACCGGTGGTTTCAACTCTGCCACTGACGCTTTGCTGGAAATAGCCGCTACCACGATCGCCATGGACGAGAAGGGTTTTGTATACCCTGACCACACCTACTTCTTCCGTGTCGAGCCTTTTGAAGGCGCCAACATCGAAGCGGCCGCGCTGGAGTTCACCGGGATCAAACTCGATCACCCGCTGCGCATGGCGGTGAGTGAAGAAGCGGCGCTGACCGATATTTTCCGCGGCATCCGCAAGGCGTTGAAAGCCAACGGCTGCAAGCGGGCGATTCTGGTCGGGCACAACAGCAGCTTCGATCTGGGCTTCCTGAACGCGGCGGTTGCGCGCCTGGACATGAAGCGCAACCCGTTTCATCCGTTCTCCAGCTTCGACACGGCCACCCTGGCCGGTCTGGCGTACGGTCAGACGGTGCTGGCGAAAGCCTGTCAGGCCGCCGATATCGACTTCGACGGTCGCGAGGCTCATTCGGCTCGCTACGACACCGAGAAGACGGCCGAGCTGTTCTGCGGCATCGTCAATCGCTGGAAACAGATGGGCGGCTGGGAAGACTACAACGACTGATCGGCTTTTCGTAGGAGCCGGCTTGCTGGCGATTCAGCCACCGCGGTTTGTCTGATTACCGAGGTGCCTGGATCACCAGCAAGCCGGCTCCTACAGGAATCACCGCTTCTCCGCCCATAAAAAAACCGGCCTCAACGGCCGGTTTTTTTGTGCCTCGAATGCGCCTTACAGGGCAGCAGCATTCTCGGTCAGGTAAGCCGCGACGCCTTCGGTCGAAGCGGTCATGCCTTTGTCGCCTTTTTTCCAGTTGGCAGGGCAAACTTCGCCGTGCTCTTCGTGGAATTGCAGAGCGTCGACCAGACGGACCAGCTCTTCGATGTTACGGCCCAGTGGCAGGTCGTTGATGATCTGCGAGCGGACAACGCCTTTGTCGTCGATCAGGAACGCGCCACGGAAAGCCACGCCGCCTTCGGATTCAACGTCGTAGGCCTTGGCGATTTCGTGCTTTAGGTCGGCTGCCATGGTGTAGCGAACTTCGCCGATGCCACCATTGTTGACCGGGGTGTTGCGCCACGCGTTGTGGGTGAAGTGCGAGTCGATCGAAACAGCGATCACTTCAACGTTGCGGGCCTTGAAGTCGGACATGCGGTTGTCCAGAGCGATCAGCTCGGATGGGCAAACGAAGGTGAAGTCCAACGGGTAGAAGAACACCAGGCCGTATTTGCCTTTGATGGCCGACGACAGGGTGAAGCTGTCGACGATTTCGCCATTGCCGAGTACGGCTGGTACGGTGAAGTCAGGGGCTTGCTTGCCTACGAGTACGCTCATTGAATATCTCCTGGTGTAAAAACGTGAAGTTCCGGGTTTGCGCCAGCCTGCCACCCTCAGGCGACAGCCCTGTGACACCCACCCGCTTCATAAGGACCGGCCATCATACACTGCGTTTTTGAGCTGTCCTCAACGGATTTTCACCGACAGGCCAAATTCCCGGCGACACGCTTACTGGCAGATTGCCCGAGGAAAACCGTTCGTCAGTCACCCTCGCTTATAACGCAAAGCTTTCAGAAACCACTTTGACAATCATTCTCGTTAACATTAAGATCCATCGCAATTGAGTCATAACCAGCGACGGTTTCAGTTATGTATGTCTGCCTCTGCACTGGCGTCACCGACGGACAAATCCGCGAAGCAATCTATGAAGGTTGCTGCAGCTACAAGGAAGTCCGCCAAGCTACCGGCGTAGCCAGCCAATGTGGCAAATGCGCCTGCCTTGCCAAGGAAGTGGTGCGTGAAACCCTGACCAAATTGCAAACAGCCCAGGCTGCGATTCCTTTCCCTGTAGAATTTACTGCCGCGTAAATACCCTATTCCAAAGAAACGGACTTCATGTCCGCCTATATTTAGCTTTATATTTTAAAGAATTCTATACAAAACAAGGGCTTGCAGCGATGCAGGCCCTTGTCGTTTCTGGTCGTGGTTACTCATGGGTTACGCTGGCACTTCATGCAAACGTACGATATTCGGTTGCCCCCGGTGTTCGGCCTGCCACAAGTCATAGGCTGCCTTCATGGCCAGCCACTGGCGGCCGGTGCTTATACCGGCGAGTTCCAAGCGCAGCGCTAGGTCAGCAGAAATCGCTGCATGACTGTTGAGCACGGTCGATAGGTGGCCACGCGAATAGCGTCCCCGCTTTCGACTTTGCTGACATTTCTCGTTCTCCTTCTCCTTGCTCAAGGGCCGACCAAAGTTGTTTGGCTACTGGGAGCTAAAATTTCCTGCTCCCTCCTGCTTTGATTTTCCGGCCGAGAGCGTTTCCTGCCGAATTGACGCAATCCAATGTCACTGCTACACAAATAGCATGCGACACAAACTCGGGGGAGGGCGCTTTGTTAAATCTCAGCCTAGTAAAAAACGTTTATGCGCTCATCCTGATTAGCGTCACGATATCCGCCTTTGCGCAGATCGCCCTCAAGGCCGGCATGGACTCCCCTTCCGCCCAGAGGGTGATCGCAGAAGGAGGGGCACGAGCATCAGCATTGCTCGATATTGCCCTCAACCCCCTAATATTGCTCGGCCTTTTCCTGTATTTCAGCAGTGCGGCGGTCTGGCTGATGGTGCTATCCAAGGTGCAGGTCAGTTTCGCCTATCCGTTCGTGGCACTGGGCTTTGTGCTAACGGCCGTGCTCGGCCGCCTCGTCTTCAATGACACCTTCTCCGCGGCCAAGGTCATCGGCACATTGCTGATCATGAGCGGGGTTGTCGTGATGGCGAGGGGGGCGTGACGTCATGACGAACATGAACGAAATCGATGACGCGCCGATTCCGCTTTGCGTGGATCTGGATGGCACACTGGTGCGCACCGACATGCTGCTCGAAACATTTCTGTTGCTTGCAAAGACCTCGCCTCTCTCGCTCGCCTCCCTGCCGGGCTGGCTCATGAAGGGCAAGGCGAGCCTCAAGCACCGCATCGCCGAGCGAGTAACGATCGATGCAGCTAGCCTCCCCTATCGCACCGATGTGCTAGTCCTGATCGAAACCGCCCGCGCAGCGCAGCGCCCTATCATTCTTGCCACGGCATCTTGCGCCGGCGTCGCCAATGGTATTACGGACCATCTGGGCCTCTTCGACGAGGTACTGTGCAGCGACGAAGGCACCAATCTTTCCTCCCACGCCAAGGCTAGTATGCTCGTCGAACGCTTTGGCGAACGAGGCTTCGACTATATCGGCAACGACAAAGCGGACTTGCCCGTATTCGCACGGGCGCGCCGGGCGTTTCTGGTTTCCTCACAGGACGGTCTGAGGCAAGCGGCGCGGGATCGCAATCACGACATTGATTTTATAGAGGATCCAAGCGGTGGTTTTCGTGTCTGGTGGAGAGCCCTGCGCATTCAGCAGTGGCTGAAGAATCTCCTTGTCTTCGTCCCCCTGCTAGCGGCGCATCAGGTGACGAATCCGCAACTATTGTTCTGGGCGATCCTTGCCTTCATCTCGTTCAGCCTGTGCGCCTCGTCCGTCTATCTGCTGAATGATCTGCTCGACCTGCCCGCAGATCGCAAGCATCACCGCAAGAAGAACCGGCCTTTTGCCGCTGGGACCTTGTCCGTGAAATCGGGGATCGCCGCCATCCCCTTGCTGCTTGGTTCATCCCTGATACTTGCGCTGCAATTGCCGTTACGCTTTCTCGTTGTGCTCGGTGTCTACTATTTTCTGACCGCTGCCTATTCCTTCCTGCTGAAGAAGCAGGTGATCGTCGATGTGATGATACTGGCCAGCCTTTATTCGATTCGTGTCATAGCGGGCGCCGCCGCGACGGATATCAAACCGTCCTTTTGGTTACTCGCTTTTTCCATGTTCATCTTCCTCAGTCTTGCCCTGGTGAAGCGTTACTCGGAGCTGCGGGATACTGCCTTTTCGGTCAAGTTGTTGCCTGGTCGCGGTTATCGTCCTGAAGATCTGCCGGTGGTGCTGGCGCTTGGCTCATCCAGCGGCATGATCAGCGTTCTGATCCTCGCCATGTACACGCAGGCCGAGATTGTGCCCGTCATGTATCCTTCGCACGAATGGTTGTGGTTTGCGCCTTCGCTCATGCTCTATTGGACTGCACGCCTGTGGATGAAGACTGTGCGAGGCGAGGTGGATGAAGACCCCGTGCTCTTCGCGGCGCGGGACTGGCAGAGCATCGTCGTGGTAGCACTGATGGGCTGCACCTTCTTCATGGCAATAAGTGGTCCTTCCTTATGGTGAACACAACACGGCTACTCGCACAGGCCAGCTTCAAGTCAGGTGTCTTGCCCATTCTGATGCTGACTTTTGCGATCCGGTTGATATGGGGACTATTGGTTCCAGTAAGCCCTGTATCGGACGCGAACATGTATCACAGCTTCGCGCAGGAAATCGCCGCAGGCCGAGGCTATGTCTATCCTGGTGGTGAAGCCACGGCTTACTGGCCTGTTGGCCCGTCCGCCCTTTACGGCGCCTTTTATGCGTTGTTGGGCGTGCATGGCTGGGTAGTCATTCTTGTCAACCTGATTCTCAGCTCTATATCGGTAGCTGGAATCTATCAACTCGGCCTTTTGTATTTTGACAGGACGATCGCACGCATCGCGGCGCTGCTATTCGCCTTCTGGCCCGCATGGATCGCCTTCACCACCGTTCCAAACAGCGAATTGCCTCTCATGACGCTGGTGATCTGGGCTTTTGTGGCTCGTGGTACGGGGAAGTTGCCGCACTGGGCTCGCACCGTTCTGTCGACTGCTCTTCTGGTCGCCGGCGCATTCATGCGGCCGACGGTTCTACCGCTTATTGTTTTGCTACCGCTTCTGGATCAGCCCTTCCGTAAACCGGCGCAAACTGTTCTGCACGTCATTCTGGCGCTGGTCGTCGCAGCAATATTGCTGACTCCTTGGGCAGAGCGTAATCGCGCTTTATTTGGCGAGCCGGTACTTATTTCTGCGAATTTCGGTATCAATCTGTGGATGGGCAATAACCCCCAGGCAAATGGGGCCTATATGTCGGTGCCCGAGATAAATCTCAATACAAAAAACGAAGTAGTCCGCGATAACCATTACAAAGGTCTCGCGCTCGACTTCATTCGCGAAAATCCAGGTCTCTATCTTCGGTTATGCCTGAACCGTGTCGCCCACAGCTTTGATCGCGAAAGCATCGGCATAGCATGGAACCAGAACTCGCTAGCTCCTGCATTGCAACCGATACTCAAGGCTGGCTCTGCCGCCTATTGGTTAGCAATTTTCTCCCTCTCTCTCATTGGCGTCGGAATATTTCTCCGGGAAAATCCTTTGCGTTTGTTCGATCCGCTGGTGGTAACGCCCGCCTTGTTTGCAGCCGTGGCTCTGCTGATCGTCGGCCAGGATCGCTATCATATGCCGATGACGCCGTTCATCGCCTTGTTTGCTGCCTTTTTCATCAATCACATCCTGCACCGTCGATCATCTCGATCAGTGCCGGATACTGCTGCTTAGTTATGATTCGTATGTTCATTTAAGTTTCAATAAGTTAGGTTTGACACTCTTAGTTGTGCGGCTCAAACTCTGGTTTATAGACAGCTATTACAGGGCAGGACCCCATCATGAAAGGCGACATTACAGTCATCCAGCATCTCAACAAGATCCTTGCCAATGAGCTGGTCGCGATCAATCAGTATTTTCTGCATGCGCGCATGTATGAAGATTGGGGTCTGAACAAGCTCGGAAAGCACGAATACCACGAGTCCATCGACGAGATGAAACACGCGGACAAGCTGATCAAGCGCATCCTGTTCCTGGAAGGCCTGCCTAACGTGCAGGACCTGGGCAAGCTGCAGATCGGCGAGCACACCCAGGAAATGCTTGAGTGCGACCTGCGTATCGAACGTACCGGCCACGCCGACCTGAAAGTCGCGATCGCTCATTGCGAAACCGTTGGCGACTACGGTAGCCGTGAACTGCTCGAAGATATTCTTGAATCCGAAGAAGAACATATCGACTGGCTGGAAACCCAACTGGGCCTGATCGATAAAATCGGTCTTGAGAACTATCTGCAATCGCAGATGGGCGACGACGAGTAAGTTAGCGTCCGTTAGATTCAAGACAATAAAAAGCCCCGCTCTCTTTTAAGAGGCGGGGCTTTTTTGTGCCTGTGCTGTTGTAGGAGCGAGGCTTGCCCGCGAATGCGTCGTACCTGACACACCGCTTTCGCGAGCAAGCTTCGCTCCTACAAGGACCGCATCAGGCTTCGGTCTTGGCAGCAGCGGCGGCTTCAACAGCCGCTTTGATGGTGCTTTGCAGCGAACCGTCTGCAGCCATCTCGGTCATGATGTCGCTACCGCCGACCAGCTCACCACCAACCCACAGTTGCGGGAAAGTTGGCCAGTTGGCGTATTTTGGCAGGTTGGCGCGGATTTCCGGGTTCTGCAGGATGTCCACGTACGCAAACTTTTCACCACATGCCATCACGGCCTGTGCGGCTTTCGCGGAGAAGCCACACTGCGGGGCATTCGGCGAACCTTTCATGTAAAGCAGAATGGTGTTGTTGGCAATCTGCTCTTTAATCGTTTCGATGATATCCATGAAGCACCTCGGCTGAACTTTCCGACTCGGGGGTCGGCACGGTGGCGCATTGTAACGGAAAGCCGAGCGCCATGCTCGGTCTCCCCGACAGACTCAATCAAGCCGCCGCTACGGTCACCGGCACACCGTTCAATGCCGCATTCCCCGACAACTCATCGAGCTGACACTCGTCGGTCAGGTCATTGGCACTGGAACCTGGCTGGCCGCTGGCAATCGTCATCTGCACGCCAGGCCGCGCATGGCCCCAACCGTGCGGCAGGCTGACCACTCCTTTCATCATATCCTGACTGCCCAGCACTTCCACTTCGATCATGCCGACCCGGGAACTGACCCGCACCCGCTGCCCATCGCTGAGCCCGCGACTGGCAAGGTCGTCCGGATGCATCAGCAACTGATGACGCGGCTTGCCCTTCACCAGTCGGTGATAGTTGTGCATCCACGAGTTATTGCTGCGCACGTGACGACGGCCAATCATTAGCAGCTCATCGGCCGCCGGAGCTTGCAGCGCCGCAAATCGCGAGAGGTCGGCAAGGATCGCCGCCGGTGCTGCCTGAACGCGCTGGTTGGCGGTTTTCAGGCGTGGCGCCAGGTTCGATTTCAGCGCGCCAAGGTCGACGCCATGCGGTTGATCGAACAACGTCGCCAAAGACAGCTTGTGCGGCGAGGCGTCACCATACAGCCCCATTCGCAAACCACGATCGATCATCTGCGCAGGGGGAATCGTCGGTTTCAGTTCCTTGCCGGTCTTCGCGGCAAAGGCCTTGGCCAGCCCGACGAAAATCTCCCAGTCGTGCAACGCGCCTTCCGGCTTGGCCAGGATCGCTCGGTTGAACCGGCTGACGTTACGCACCGCAAACATGTTGAACGTGGTGTCGTAGTGATCGTTTTCCAGAGCGGAAGTGGACGGCAGGATCAGGTCGGCATAGCGCGTGGTTTCGTTGATGTACAAGTCAACACTGACCATGAACTCCAACCCGTCCAGCGCCTGCTCCAGTTGCCGGCCATTGGGCGTCGACAACACCGGATTGCCGGCCACGGTAATCAACGCGCGAACCTGCCCTTCCCCTTCGGTGAGCATCTCTTCGGCCAGCGCCGACACCGGCAGCTCGCCGCTGTATTCCGGACGCCCGGATACGCGGCTCTGCCACAGATTGAAATGTCCGCCCGAGGTAGATGCCACCAGGTCCACCGCCGGTTCGGTGCACACCGCGCCACCGACGCGATCTAGGTTGCCGGTGACCAGGTTGATCAACTGCACCAGCCAATGGCACAACGTACCGAACGCCTGGGTGGAAACGCCCATGCGCCCGTAACAGACCGCGCTCGGCGCCGCCGCGAAGTCCCGCGCCAATTGGCGGATCTGCTCGGCCGGCACGGCACACAACGGGCTCATGGCTTCGGCGGTGAAAGCCGCGACGGCCTCGCGCACGTCATCCAGGCCGTCGACCGGCAAATGGCTGTCGCGGGTCAACCCTTCAGCAAACAACGTGTTGAGCAGCCCGAACAGCAATGCTGCGTCGCCGCCCGGACGGACGAACAGATGCTGATCGGCAATCGCAGCCGTTTCGCTGCGACGCGGATCGACCACCACCACTTTACCGCCCCGGGCCTGTATCGCTTTCAGGCGCTTTTCGACATCCGGCACGGTCATGATGCTGCCGTTGGAGGCCAGCGGATTACCACCAAGAATCAGCATGAAATCGGTGTGATCGATGTCCGGGATCGGCAACAGCAAGCCGTGGCCGTACATCAAATGGCTGGTCAGGTGATGAGGCAACTGATCGACCGAGGTCGCGGAAAACCGGTTGCGGGTTTTCAGCAGGCCAAGAAAGTAATTGCTGTGGGTCATCAGCCCGTAGTTGTGCACGCTGGGGTTGCCTTGATAAACCGCCACCGAGTTCTGCCCGTGGCGCTCCTGTATCCCTGCCAGACGTTCAGCGACCAGGTTGAAGGCATCTTCCCACTCGATGGGTTGCCATTCGCTGCCAACGCGCAGCATCGGCTGACGCAGACGGTCAGGATCGTTCTGGATGTCTTGCAGGGCAACGGCCTTGGGGCAGATGTGCCCGCGGCTGAACGTATCGAGGGCATCGCCCTTGATCGAGGTGATCTGCATATCGCCATCGAGCTCGGTGGTCTCGATGGTCAGGCCGCAGATGGCTTCACACAGGTGGCACGCACGGTGATGGAGAGTCTTGGTCATGGCCAGTCTCTGTCTTGTTCTGGGCGGGCAATAACGGCCGCGGGAACAAAACTATGGCGCCTGCCCCGCCACTGCGCCAGCGACGTTCGTCTTGTGAATCGGCGACCATCAGGCCAGCCGATGACCGCTCGGGATCAGTTCGACGGCAACCTCGGCGGCGCCTGCAACTGAATCTCCTGGATGGTTTCAATCTGTTCGTGGGCGACATGCACGCCGGTGAGCTCGCCGATCAGCCGCCAGTGCTCGTCGAGCCCTGTGCTGATGGTGGCCATGCGGTCGATCATCCGCCGGCCAGCGGCCCTGGTCACCTCGTCGTTACTTCGCAAAAGCTCAAAGGACATTGAGGTCATGGAAGCAGTGAGATGCGTCAGTGAGCGGGCCGTGAGACCTAGTAATTCCATCAATTGCTGTTCTTTCGATTCCATTCCGAAGGCTTCCTGCGTCGCTCGTGACTTAGTTATAACCCAGCACATTGCATTAGCAAGTGTTACAAACGAGGCACATTGCCATCAGCGAGCTGGAATGCCGGGTCAGAAACCGACCATCAGCGCACCATGCCCGCCCTGTTTGATTGCAAAGCCCCGCAGCCGCAGTGTACAAATGAGCAGCTGCTGTCAGGAAACAGGCTTCAAAAGCGCTACTGCGGTCACCCCATAGCCCCTCTGAAATCCCCTAAAAACCGTAGCCCTATTGGTAAGACGCGACATTTAATTATAAGATCGCGCCTTCCCCTATTTCGTCGCCCTGTGCGGCTTACGCCGCAGGTCTCGCCCGTTTTCCAGTTAAACAAGGCTTTGAGCATCTGCGGTTTGTAGCAAAAAGGTAGTCAATGATGAGCGCAAGGCACTTTCTCTCCCTGATGGATTGCACGCCCGAAGAGCTGGTCAGCGTGATCCGTCGAGGCGTTGAGCTCAAAGACCTGCGTAACCGCGGCGTACTGTTCGAGCCTCTGAAAAACCGCGTGCTCGGGATGATTTTCGAGAAGTCCTCGACCCGTACCCGGATCTCGTTCGAGGCCGGCATGATCCAGCTCGGTGGCCAGGCAATCTTCCTGTCGCCGCGCGACACGCAACTGGGCCGTGGCGAACCGATCGGCGACGCCGCCATTGTCATGTCGAGCATGCTCGATGCGGTGATGATCCGTACGTTTTCCCACAGCACCCTGACCGAATTCGCCGCCAATTCGCGCGTCCCGCTGATCAACGGCCTGTCCGATGACCTGCACCCGTGCCAGTTGCTGGCCGACATGCAAACCTTCCTCGAACATCGCGGCTCGATCCAGGGCAAGACCGTTGCCTGGATCGGCGACGGCAACAACATGTGCAACAGCTATATAGAAGCGGCGATCCAGTTCGACTTCCAGTTGCGCATTGCGTGCCCTGAAGGCTATGAACCCAATCCTGAGTTCGTGGCCAGCGCCGGTGACCGGGTGACCATCGTCCGGGATCCGAAGGACGCCGTGCGCGGCGCGCATCTGGTGAGCACCGACGTCTGGACCTCCATGGGCCAGGAAGAGGAAACCGCCAAGCGCCTGAAGCTGTTCGCACCGTTCCAGGTCACCCGTGCCCTGCTGGACCTGGCCGCCGATGACGTGCTGTTCATGCATTGCCTGCCCGCCCACCGTGGCGAGGAAATCAGCCTCGACCTGCTCGATGACCCGCGCTCAGTCGCCTGGGATCAAGCGGAAAACCGTCTTCACGCACAAAAGGCCCTGCTCGAGTTTCTCGTCCCGCCTTCGTACCACCACGCATGAGCCAGCCATTACTGCTTAACCTGCGCAACCTCGCTTGCGGTTATCAAGACCAGCGCGTCGTGCAGAACCTCAACCTGCATTTGAATGCCGGTGATATCGGTTGCCTGCTCGGTTCTTCGGGTTGCGGCAAAACCACGACGCTGCGGGCGATTGCCGGTTTTGAACCGGTGCACGAAGGTGAAATCACCCTGGCGGGCGAGACGATCTCCAGCGCCGGCTTCACCCTCGCACCGGAGAAACGCCGGATCGGCATGGTGTTCCAGGATTACGCGCTGTTTCCGCATTTGAGCGTGGCGGAAAACATCGCGTTCGGGATTCGCAAGCATCCGCAAAAGGATCGTGTGACCGAAGAACTGCTGGAACTGGTCAACCTGAAAAACCTCGGCAAACGCTTTCCGCACGAGCTTTCCGGCGGTCAGCAACAGCGTGTTGCCCTGGCTCGCGCCCTGGCGCCGGAACCACAACTGCTGCTGCTCGACGAACCGTTTTCCAACCTCGACGGCGAACTGCGGCGCAAGCTCAGCCACGAAGTGCGCGACATCCTCAAGGCCCGTGGCACCAGCGCGATTCTGGTGACCCACGACCAGGAAGAAGCCTTCGCGGTAAGCGATCATGTCGGGGTTTTCAAGGAAGGTCGCCTGGAACAGTGGGACACGCCCTACAACCTGTATCACGAACCGCTGACGCCCTATGTAGCCAGTTTCATCGGTCAGGGATACTTCATTCGTGGTCAGCTGAGCAGCCCGGAATCGGTGCAGACCGAGCTGGGTGAATTGCGCGGCAATCGGGCCTACACCTGGCCGATTGGTGGTGCCGTGGACGTATTGTTGCGCCCGGACGATATCGTTTATGCACCGGACAGTGGCTTGAAGGCGCGGATTGTCGGCAAGTCGTTCCAGGGTGCGTCGACGTTGTATCGGTTGCAGATGCCCACCGGCGCGCAGCTGGAATCGATTTTCCCGAGCCATGCCGATCATCTGGTCGGTGCAGAAGTTGGCATCCGGGTTGCCGCTGAACACCTGGTGTTGTTCCAGGCGTCCGGCAGCATCGCCGCGCAGATTCCGACGGTCGAATCCGGCGTTCGGCGTTACAGCACTGCCAGCTGATACACAAAATCTGTAGGAGCGAGGCTTGCCCGCGAAGGCGTAGTGTCAGGTAGTGCTTGTATCGACTGACACTACGCCTTCGCGGGCAAGCCTCGCTCCTATAGGGATTGGGGTTAACCGAGGATCAGCATTCCGCTCGCAACCAGCGTCGCATTCCCGCCGATCTTCACCCGATCGCCTTCCAGCCGACAGAACAACTCCCCGCCACGCTTCGAACACTGATACGCCGTCAGGCTCGACTTGCCCAAACGCTTCGACCAATACGGGATCAAACTGCAATGGGTCGAACCGGTCACCGGATCCTCATTGATACCGATCGCCGGCGCGAAGTACCGCGACACAAAATCATGCTTGCTGCCCTTGGCGGTGACGATGGCACCCGGCCACGGCAGTTTGGCCAACGCGACCATATCGGGCTGACAGTCGAGCACGGCCTGCTCCGACTCCAGCACCACGAATAACTCATTCGAACCCAACACATCGACCACGTCGACGCCCAAGGCACGTTCGACATCCAGGGTCACGCCGACTGCAGACGGCACGATTGCCGGGAAATCCAGCCACAAGCGACCGCCCTCACGACTCACGCTCAGCGGGCCGGACTTACAAATGAAGTCCAGGCGTTCGACCGGTTCCTTATAGATCTCGAACAAGACATAAGCGCTGGCCAGGGTCGCATGCCCACACAAAGGCACCTCGGTGGTCGGCGTGAACCAGCGGATGTGCCAACCCTGCCCTTCACGCACCACAAAGGCCGTTTCGGCGAGGTTATGTTCAGCGGCGATTTTCTGCATCAACTCATCGGCGAGCCAGGCATCGAGTCGATAGACCATCGCCGGGTTGCCGCTGAACGGTCGCTCACTGAACGCATCGACCTGATGAAACTCAAGCTGCATAACCTTCTCCCTGATTCAGGCGCGGCCGATATCGGCGAACTTGGCCTGGGTATGTTCGGCCAGTACCGCGGGGGCCAGTTCCACTTCCAGGCCACGTCGACCGGCACTGACAAAAATGCTGGCAAAGGGCTGGGCCGAATTATCGATAAAGGTGCGCAGGCGCTTTTTCTGTCCCAGCGGGCTGATGCCGCCCAACAGATAACCCGTCGAGCGCTGCGCGGCAGCAGGGTCGGCCATTTCGACTTTTTTCACCCCGGCGGCATGCGCCAGGCCCTTCAAGTCCAGACTTCCGACGACCGGCACCACCGCCACCAGCAATTCCCCTTTTTCACTGGCCGCCAGTAACGTCTTGAACACTTGCGCCGGGTCCAGCCCCAGTTTCTCCGCGGCCTCCAAGCCGTAGGACGCCGCCTTCGGATCATGTTCGTAACTGTGCACGCGATGTTCGGCACGAACTTTTTTCAACAAATCCAATGCGGGGGTCATGACAGCTCCAGACTGGGCGGCAGAGAAAAAATACTGCGCTGGATTCTAGGACATTGCTCCACAAAAGGCTCTATCACGGCAGCGTTTCCAGCACTTGGTGCGATTCTTTACCGCTCGTCAGAGTTCGTCCGGTTCGCCAAACAAAACGATCATTCATGTGACTAATAGTTGCATTGTGACCGACAGTTCACTTTCGACCTTTGACAGCAGTGTTTCTTGTCTATATTTTTTCGAATCTGAATACAGTACAACGTGACAACGCAGTACCCAGCAGTAAGCCAGGAACAGGATGGGGATCCTGCCCTGGTGAAAATCGCGCTTTGGCCATGACGAAAAAAGCGCCAGACAACAAAAACAAAGAGGTTTTCAATGACAACTGCTTTACAACAACCGTCGCTTTCGAGCCAATGCATGGCCGAGTTTCTGGGCACTGCACTGCTGATCTTTTTTGGTACCGGTTGCGTTGCCGCGCTCAAGGTCGCGGGTGCCAGCTTTGGCTTGTGGGAAATCAGCATCATCTGGGGCGTCGGCGTCAGCATGGCGATCTACCTGACCGCCGGGGTTTCGGGTGCTCATCTCAATCCTGCCGTGAGCATCGCGCTGAGCATTTTCGCCGACTTCGAAAAACGCAAACTGCCGTTCTATATTCTTGCCCAGGTGGCCGGCGCCTTCTGCGGCGCGTTGTTGGTTTACACGCTGTACAGCAATCTATTCTTCGATTACGAACAAACTCACCATATGGTTCGTGGCACTCAAGCCAGCCTTGAACTGGCGTCGGTGTTCTCCACGTTCCCCAACCCGGTCTTGTCCACGGCCCAGGCCTTCCTGGTTGAAGTGATCATCACCGCCGTCCTGATGGGCGTGATCATGTCCCTGACCGATGACAACAACGGTCTGCCAAACGGGCCGATGGCGCCGCTGCTGATCGGCCTGCTGATCGCGGTGATCGGTAGTTCGATGGGCCCGCTGACCGGTTTTGCGATGAACCCGGCGCGTGACTTCGGTCCCAAACTGATGACTTTCTTCGCTGGCTGGGGTGAAATTTCCTTCACTGGTGGCCGCGATATCCCGTATTTCCTGATCCCGATTTTTGCACCGATTGTCGGTGCCTGCCTCGGTGCTGCAGCGTATCGCGGGCTGATTGCCCGTCATCTGCCCAGCGCCGAACCTGCTACAAAGGACGCAACACCGGCCATTGACGGCAAACCAAGAACTTCTTGATACCGTAGGCGCGTGATCCTGCCCATTTGGTCCCGCGCCTGACCTCACTCCCTTTTTTCGTCCAAGGCAATCGACATGACCGACATTCAGAATAAGAACTACATCATTGCCCTCGATCAGGGTACGACCAGCTCCCGCGCGATCATTTTCGACCGCGACGCGAACGTGGTTTGCACCGCCCAGCGCGAATTCGCCCAGCATTACCCGCAAGCCGGTTGGGTCGAACACGACCCGATGGAAATCTTCGCCACCCAAAGCGCCGTGATGGTCGAGGCCCTGGCACAAGCCGGCCTGCATCACGACCAGGTCGCGGCCATCGGCATCACCAACCAGCGCGAAACCACTGTGGTCTGGGACAAGACCACCGGCCGCCCGATCTACAACGCGATCGTCTGGCAGTGCCGCCGCAGCACCGAGATCTGCCAACAGCTCAAACGTGACGGCCACGAGCAATACATCAGCGACACCACCGGCCTGGTCACCGACCCGTACTTCTCCGGCACCAAACTCAAGTGGATCCTCGACAACGTCGAAGGCAGCCGCGAGCGTGCGCGCAAAGGCGAACTGCTGTTCGGCACTGTGGACAGCTGGCTGATCTGGAAATTTACCGGCGGCAAAGTCCACGTCACCGACTACACCAACGCCTCGCGCACCATGCTCTTCAACATCCACACCCTGGAGTGGGATGCGAAGATGCTGGAGGTGCTGGATATTCCGCGCGAGATGCTGCCGGAAGTTAAATCCTCGTCGGAAATCTACGGCCACACCAAAAGCGGCATCGCCATCGGCGGTATCGCCGGTGATCAGCAGGCTGCCCTGTTCGGCCAGATGTGCGTCGAGCCAGGCCAGGCGAAAAACACCTACGGCACCGGCTGCTTCCTGCTGATGAACACCGGCGACAAAGCCGTTAAATCCAAGCACGGCATGCTGACCACCATCGCCTGCGGCCCGCGTGGCGAAGTGGCCTACGCACTGGAAGGCGCGGTGTTCAACGGCGGCTCCACCGTTCAGTGGCTGCGTGACGAACTGAAAATCATCAACGACGCCCACGACACCGAATACTTCGCCAACAAGGTCAAGGACAGCAACGGCGTGTACCTGGTGCCAGCCTTCACCGGCCTGGGCGCTCCGTACTGGGACCCGTATGCCCGTGGCGCACTGTTCGGCCTGACTCGCGGCGTACGCGTGGATCACATCATTCGTGCAGCGCTGGAGTCGATTGCCTACCAGACCCGCGACGTGCTCGACGCCATGCAACAGGATTCCGGCGAACGCCTCAAAGCATTGCGTGTGGATGGCGGCGCGGTGGCAAACAACTTCCTGATGCAATTCCAGGCCGACATCCTCGGCACTCAGGTCGAGCGCCCGCAAATGCGCGAAACCACCGCACTCGGTGCGGCGTACCTGGCCGGTCTGGCGTGTGGCTTCTGGGGCAGCCTGGAAGAACTGCGCGGCAAGGCGGTGATCGAGCGCGAATTCGAGCCGACACTGGACGAAACCGCCAAGGAAAAACTCTACGCCGGCTGGAAAAAAGCGGTCAGCCGCACGCGTGACTGGGAACCTCATGAAGGCGCTGAATAAGCCAACGTAAGTACTCGTATCTGTATGTAACTGGTAGGGAGCAGATTCCTGCGGCATCATGGGCAAATTTTGCACGGCAGCCCAAAGGAAGCCCCATGAATCTGCCTCCCCGTCAGCAGCAAATCCTCGAACTGGTCCGCGAACGCGGCTATGTCAGCATCGAGGAAATGGCCACGCTATTCGTCGTTACACCGCAGACCATCCGCCGCGACATCAATCAGCTCGCGGAATCCAATTTATTGCGTCGCTACCATGGTGGCGCAGCCTACGATTCCAGTGTCGAAAACACCGCCTACGCGATGCGTGCCGATCAGATGCGCGATGAAAAGCAGCGTATCGGCGAAGCCATTGCTGCACAGATCCCCGATCACGCCTCGCTGTTCATCAACATCGGCACCACGACCGAATCGATTGCCCGGGCGCTGCTCAACCACAACCACCTTAAGATCATCACCAACAACCTGCATGTGGCTTCGATGCTCAGCGCCAAGGACGACTTCGACGTTCTGCTGACCGGTGGCAATGTGCGGCGCGACGGTGGCGTGGTCGGTCAGGCGAGTGTCGACTTCATCAACCAGTTCAAGGTCGACTTCGCCCTCGTCGGTATCAGCGGTATTGATGAAGACGGCAGCCTGCTGGACTTCGATTATCAGGAAGTGCGGGTGTCGCAGGCGATCATCGCCAATGCGCGGCAGGTGATTCTGGCGGCGGACTCCAGCAAATTCGGGCGCAATGCCATGATTCGCCTGGGGCCGATCAGCTTGATCGATTGCCTGGTGACGGATCAGCAGCCAGTGCCGGCGCTGGCGCAGTTGTTGAGTCAGCACAAGATTCGGTTGGAGGTTGTTTAACCCCTCTGACTGCTAAACAACCTCCTTGTAGGAGCCGGCTTGCTGGCGATGGCGTCTTCAAGGCCGCCATCGCC